>JBDROA010000016.1:0-28657 GCA_043810615.1 Actinomycetota bacterium
CGGCCGGCGACCGGGATGATGGCCAGGGCCCAGGCCGGGGCGATCAGGTCGGCGGCGACGCTCCAAAGCGGGTGGGTGCAGTCGGCGACGAAGGGGACTCGCGCGAAGGCAGACACGGCGAAGGGGAGGGCGGCGACGACTAAGAACCGCCGCCGCGAGGTGAGCCGGCCCCCGCGTCGTCGGCCGCTCCTGCTGCTACCGGGGGATCTACGCCTGTGCACGGTCCTCCCGACTGAAGTCAGCCTACGCGCCGGGCCAGGGGGATGCCCGGCAGCCCGATGGGGGAAGTCCCATAATGCGGCAGGCGGCGCACAGGGGGCTCATGAAGAAGTACTGGGCCTATACCGGGCGGCTGGCGGCGGCCACCCCGGAGAGCCGCAACCGGGTGGTGGACTTCTGGCGGGTGCTGGCCATCCTGATGGTGGTGTGCGGACATTGGCTGGCCGTCACCATCTGGGTGAAGCCTGATGGTACCGCCGACCTGCTGAATTCGCTGGAGTGGGTCCCTTACGCCGGGTGGGTCACCTGGCTGGTCCAGGTGATGCCGGTGTTCTTCATTGCCGGGGGCTACGCGAACGCCCGCGCCCTGGGCAAGGTCACCGCGGGCGAGCAGTCGCCGTGGGACTGGATCACCTTGCGTGCCCGGCGGCTGTTCACCCCGGTGATCCCCCTGCTGTTGGTGTGGGCGGCGCTGATCTTGCTGCTGCGCACCGTCGTCCCGGCAGATGTGATGTACGCCGGCGCCATGGCGGCGACGATGCCGATCTGGTTCCTGGCGGTGTACCTGTCGCTGACCGCCCTGGCGCCCCTGACCCGCGCCTGGTGGCGGCAGATGGGCCCCTGGACCCTGGTTCTCATGGCGGCCGCCGCAATCGGGGTCGACATCGCCCGCTTCGTCGTCGAGGTGCCGGGGATCGGGTGGGTCAACTTCGCCTTCGTGTGGGCCCTGGTGCACCAATTCGGGTACTGGTGGGCCGACCGGGACGACCGGGGCGGGGTCCCGCTCTGGGCGGGGTGGCCGCTCGCTGCCGGGGCGCTGGCGGTGCTCATCGCGGTCACGTGGTCGGGCCTCTACCCGGTGGCGATGGTGAGCATCCCGGGCCAGGGGGTGGCCAACATGACCCCGCCGACCTTCGCTATCGCGCTCCTCGGCATGGCCCAGTTCGGCATCATCGGCGGCACTCGGCCGGCGGTGCAGCGCCTCACCGCCCGGGCCGGAGCCTGGCACGGCATCATCGCCTTGGCCGGGGTGGCTATGACGGTCTTCCTGTAGCACCTCACCGCCGGGATGCTGACTGCCGCCGCCGGCCTCGCCGCTTTGGACGGGGCCGTGTTCAAGGTGGAGCCCGGCACATGGTGGTGGTGGGGAAGCCGCCTCCCGTGGTTCCTGGTGCTTGGCCTGCTGACGGTGGCCTTGGTTGCCGTGTTCGCCCGCTTCGAGTGGGCGATCAGCGATGCGAAGCTCCCCACGACGTGGTGGGTGGCCCTCATCGGCGTGGTGCTCCTGGTGGGCGCCTCGGCCGCCACGGCGCTGGTCGGCATTGCCTCTCGTGACGGCGGGCTGGACTGGCCGCGCTGGAGCATCCCTGCTGCGGCCCTCGTGGGCGCGGCTCTGCTCAGGGCCCTGCCCGCCCGCCGCAGGCCGCGGTCGGACCCGCCGCGCTGACGGCCCTATTCCGGCTTGGGGATCGGTCTGCCGATGTGCCGCTCCAGCCAGCCCAGGAACTCGCCGTACCAGTGGAGGGAGTTCTGCGGCTTCAGGATCCAGTGCCCCTCGTCGGGGTAGTAGACCAGGCGGGCTTCCACCCCCTTGGCCTTCAGGATGCCGTACAGCTCCAGGCCCTGGGTGACCACCACCCGGTAGTCCTGCTCACCGTGGATCACCAGCGTCGGGGTGGTGGCGGCGGCGAGGGCGCCGGTGGGGCTCCAGCGGTGGATGGCCTCCAGGCCGTCCCACGGCTCGCCGCCGAAGGCCTGCGCCCGGCCGTGGGTGACGTCGGTGGCGTACTGGCCGAGCAGGTTGGTGACCCCGGCGTGGCAGATGGCCGCCTTGAACCGATCGGTCTGCCCGATGAGCCAGGCGACCAGGTAGCCCCCGTACGACCCCCCGGCGATGGCCATGTGCCCGGGGTCCACGAAGCCCCGGGCCAGCAGGTGGTCGGTAGCGGCCAGGACGTCGGCAGTGGGCTTGTCTCCCCAGGCCCCCTGGATGACGCGGGCGAACTCGTTGCTCCACGACGACGACCCGTGGAAGTTCACCGCGGCCACCACATACCCGGCGGCGGCGACGACCTGGGTGTTCCAGCGCCAGTGCCACTGGTCGCCGCTCACCCCGTGGGGGCCGCCGTGGATGTTGTGGACCAGGGGCCAGCGGCGCGCCGGGTCGAAGCCCGGCGGGTAGGTCACCCACATCTGGAGCTCGTCGCCGCCGGCGCCGGGGAAGCGCACGTCCTCCGTCGATCCCAGGTCCAGTTCGGCCAGGAGGACGTCGTTGTGGTGGCCCACCACCTCCAGGCTGCCTGCCGCATCGACGACGGCGACTTCGGCGGGGCGGGTGAGCGACTCGCTCCGGCACCACACCCGGCCTCCGGCGACGGGGCGGGGGCCGTGCACCCAGCCCCCGGTGGCCAGCGCCCGGGGCTCCCCGCCCCGGGCGGGCATGACGAAAAGCGAACTGCGGGCGTCGTCCTCGGCGGCAAACACGACCGACTCCCCGTCGGGGGTGAACTCCCAACCGGTGGGGGAGCGGTCCCAATCTTCGGTGAGAGGAACTCGCTCCCCGGTGACCCGGTCGAGGCGCACCAGGCGGATGCGGTCGGCATAGAAGCCGGGCCAGTCGTGCTGCACCCCGTAGAGCAGGGACGCGCCGCCCGGGTGGTACCGGGGCCTTCGCTGGCTGGGCGGGCCGCCGGGGTCCACCGGCTGGGGCTCGCCACCTTCCAGGTCCAGGGTGTAGACGGCGAAGCGCAGGTCGTTGTACGGCGGGTCCACCGCCACGGCGTGGAAGGCCACTTGTTTCCCGTCGGGGGAGACGTCGTACCCGGCGCCGGCCTCCTCGAAGTCGATGGGGCGGGCCCACCCCGGGGTGAGGTCGGCCGCCACCCCGCTCTCCGCGTCCACCCGGAACAGGTGGAGGACCTCCCCGCCGGTGAGCCAGCGGTCCCAGTAGCGGTACACCCGATCCTCGGTGACCCGGGCCTTCACCCTGGCCTGCTTGCGGGCGTCGCGTTCGGCGCGCGTCTCCTCGATGCCGGGGTGGTCGCGGTACACCGGGGACCACACGAGCACCGCCGTGCCGTCGGGCAGCCAGCGCGGGCCCACGACGCCCAGCGGCAGGTCGGTGAGTCCCTGCGCCTCGCCCCCATCGAGGCGCAGCAGGAACAACTGGCCGGGGTCGTCGTCGCCGCTCTTGCGGATGAAGGCCACCCGGCGTCCCGCCGGGTCCACCGCCGGGGCGGTGCTGTCGGCATCCTCCCGGGTCAGGGGCCGGCTCTCCCCGGTGGTGGTCACCAGGTGGAGTCGGGCGCGGCCCCTGTTCTCGGCGACGTCGTAGGTGGTGATGGGGACTACGGCGGCCTCGCCTCCGGGCAGCGGTTCGGGTTGGCCGACGCGGTGCAGCCTCCAGAGGTGCTCGGGGGTGATGGGTCGCAGCGCCACGGCCCGATGCTACGGCGGGCGGCGCCCGGGCGCGCTACTCCGGCGGGGTTTCCCGTGCGGTCCGTCTCGCCAGGCGGCGAGGCCTGGCGAGCTCCTGGGCGAGGGCGGCGGTGGGCTTGAGGGCTGCTTCGGCCTGGGCCTCCTCGAACCCGAGGGCGGTGTAGTACATCGACCGATCGAAGAACAGGACCGCCCGGGCGTTGAGGTCGAGGGCCTGCTGCAGGTCGAGGGCGGTGTCCGGGAACCCCTCCGACAGGACCAGGAGCCACAGGTGGCGGCGGGTCAGGATGAGCGCCTCGAGCACCTCGGAGAGGGCAAACCCCTCAGCGTGGCGCTGCCGCCCCAGAGCCGTGTAGACCCGGGCGACGTCGGCCGCCGTGGTCTCGCGGCACACCCACTTGCCCAGGTTGCGGTACACCTCGTGCACCCCCTCGTACAGCAGGTCGTCGGGATAGGTGTGGTAGGTGTGGGTCTCGGGGCGCCGCTTCACATCGGCGAGCCACGCCCGGGTGAGCCGGTCGGCGTTGTGCTCGATCAGATCGACGAGGCGCTTGCAGATGGGTTCGGCCAGTTCCCTGCCTCCCCTGCCCGATTGCTCGCCGCCCACACTACGCGGCGGGGCCGGGGCATGGCGGCCGGACCCGGCAGGAGCGTGCGGCGGCGGCGCTCAGCGCAGCAGTGAGGGCAGGCGGTCGCGGGCGATGGTCTCCGCCTCGGCCACGATGCGGCGCACCAGTTCGGCGACGGTGGGCACATCGCGGATGAGCCCCATGACCTGGCCGGCGGTGAAGATCCCACCGTCCACGTTGCCCTTCTCCCACACCTCTTCGCGGGCCGAGGCCCCCGACACCAGCGGGGCCAGTTCGGAGAAGTCGGTGGGGCCGGGACGGCCCTCGATCTCCAGGATGCGGTCCACCACCTCGTTGTGCAGCACTCGGGTGGTGTTGCGAAGGGAGCGCAGGGCGAGGCGGGTGCCCCGCTCGTCGCGTTCCACCAGGGCCTGCTTCACCTTGTCGTGCACCGGGGCTTCCCGGGTGGCGACGAAGCGGGTGCCCATGTTGATGGCCTCCGCCCCCAGGGCCAGGGCGGCCACCAGGCCCCGGCCGTCGCCGAAGCCGCCCGAGGCGATGACCGGCACCGAGAGGGCGTCCACCGCCACCGGGATCAGCACCAGCGAGGTGACGTCGTCCTCGCCGGGATGCCCGGCGCACTCGAAGCCGTCGATGCTGACCGCGGCACAGCCGAGGTCCTGGGCCTTGAGGGCGTGGCGCACCGAGGTGCACTTGTGCACCACCTGGACATCCGCTTCCTTGAAGGCGGGCATGAACTGGACGGGGTTGCCACCCGCCGTCTCGACGAAGCGGATCCCCTCCTCGATGCAGACCCGCGCCATCCCGGCGTAGTCGGGGGGCCGCATCGTGGGTAGCAGGGTGATGTTGACCCCGAACGGCTTGTCGGTGAGGTCGCCGCAGCGCTGGATCTCCTGCCGCAGTCTCTCCGGCGAATCGAAGGAGAGCGCGGTCACGAAGCCCATGGCTCCGGCGTTGGCCACGGCGGCGACCAGGTCGGCGTTCGCCACCCACTGCAGGCCGCCCTGCACGATGGGGTGGTCCACCCCGAACATCTCGGTGACCCTGGTGTGGAACATTTCCCTGCCTCTCTCCCGCCCGGCGCTAGGCGCTGGGCCGGCTTCCCACGATGCCGACGAAGCTCACGCACTCCCCGGGGTACCCGCCCAGGTTGTGGGTGAGGCCCAGATTCTTGCCGGTTTGGATCTGGCGTTCCGGCGGGGCCTCGCCGCGCAGTTGCAGCCAGCACTCGAACAGCATGCGCAGGCCCGAGGCTCCGATGGGATGCCCGAAGCTCTTCAGGCCCCCGTCGGGGTTCACCGGCAGGTCGCCGTGGAGGTCGAAGGTCCCCGCCAGCACCTCCTGCCAGGCGGTGCCGCGAGCGACGAAGCCCAGGTCCTCCATGAGCACCAGCTCGGTTGGGGTGAAGCAGTCGTGCACCTCGGCCATGGCCAGTTCGGCCCGCGGGTCGGCGATCCCGGCCTGGGCGTAGGCGTCCTGCCCGGTCAGCACCACCTCGGGGAAGGTGGTGTAGTCGTACGCCGGGTCGTTGGCGCCACCACCGGCTCCGGCCACGAACGAAAGGGCCTTCACGAAGAGCGGCTTGTCGGTGTACCGGGGGGCGTCCTCGGCGCGCACGATTATCGCCGCCGCCGCCCCGTCCGACACCCCGGAGCAGTCGAAGATGCCCAGAGGGCCGGCCACCAGCGGGGAGTTGCAGATGACCTCCCGGGCCACCTCCTTGCGGAACTGGGCCCGGGGATTGAGCGCCCCGTTGCGGTGGTTCTTCCAGGCGATGCGGGTGAAGACCTCTTTCAACTGATCCTCGCTCACCCCATACTTCTTGCCGTAGGCCGGGGCGAGCAGGCTGAACAGGGCGGGGGCGGAGAGGTCCGCCGCCGTGCCGTCGTTGGGGGGCATGGGGAGGACCAGCCCGGAGTAGCCCGAGTCTTTGAGTTTCTCCACCCCGATGGCCATGGCCACGTCGTAGGCCCCGGCGGCCACGGCGTAGCAGGCGTTGCGGAAGGCCTCCGAGCCGGTGGCGCACAGGTTCTCGAGGCGTGAAACCGGCTTGGTGCCCAGCTTGAGGGGCTTGGCCAGCGTCATGCCGCTCATCCCCGAGGCCATGGTGCCCAGCCAGTAGGCGTCCACGTCGGCCTTGGGGACGCCGGCGGAGGCCAGGGCCTCGGCTGAGGCGTCCACCAGCAGGTCGTCGGCGCTCTTGTCCCAGTGCTCGTCGAAGCGGGTGCAACCCATCCCCACGATGGCCACCCGGTCTCGAATGCCCTTGGATGCCATGGTTCACGCTCCTTGCGGCCCGGCGGCGGCCGGGGCGGCGGCGCCGTCCTCGATGAGCCGCGCTTTCCAGAAGTAGTTGTGCACCCCGCCGGCCGTGAACAGACGGCGGAAGGTCATCTCGACCCGGCTGCCTATGGCCACCGCCGCCGGGTCCACATCGGTGAGCTCGCAGCGGTAGCGCCCGCCGCCGTCGAAGTCCACCACCGCCGCCACCACCGGCGGGCTGAGGGAGTAGGCGAGGCGGTCGACAGTGAAGGTGGCGATGGTGCCGGGCACGTCGGCGAGCCGTTCGGGGGCCATCTGGTCGGTTGTCCCGCACCCGGCGCACACTCGTTGGGGCGGCAGGTGGCGAGTGCCGCAGTTGCGGCAGCGCGTGGCGGTGAAGCCGAACTTCCAGGCCTCGGAGCGCAGCGCCGGAGGAGCGGCCGGATGGGCCGGGTCGGGCCGCCGCGGCCCTTGGCGGGTCAGCATGCCCCTCCAGGTCAGGAAGTCGGGGTAGGCCACTTCCCGCCCGGCGGCGGTCTGCTCGGCCACCGAGGGGGCCGAGCGGTGCTCGGCCAGCGCCGGCGTGGCGCGGAACACCGCCACATCGGCCCCGTCGGCCAGGACCACCAGGGCGATGACCGCCCCGGGGCGGGCGGCGTCGAGGGCGGAGGCCAGCAGCACGCCCGGGTGGGCCGCTCCGGTGTTGCCCACGGTGGCGGTCAGGTCGTTAACCAGCACCTCGGGTTTGGCCCGGCTCAGGCGGGCGAAGGCGGCGGCGGCCCGCGGGTGAGTGCCGGTGACGATGAGGTGGTCCACGGCGTCGGGGGCGATCCCGGCGCCGGCCAGGGCGGTGGCCACCGCCCGCCCTACGTGGGGTAGGAAGGCGTGCACCCCGAAGCGGTCCTCCCAGCGACGGGAGAAGGCCTCGCCGGGCACACGCCAGCGTTCCAGGAACTCCCCGGTAGCCGACCCGGTGGCCACGCACTCGGCCAGGACCGGGTGGGCCTCGCTGCCCGGGCCTACGAGGAAGGCGGCGGCGCCGTCGCCGCCGTCGCGCTCGTCCTCGCTTCCGGGCAGGCCGGTGCGGATGTCGGCGGCCACCACCAGGGCGGGACGGGTGGAGGCCAGGGTCGAAACGAGCAAGCCCACCGCCGAGCGCACCGCTCCTCCCATGTCGTAGGCCCCCACCTGGGCGGGGAGGCCGAGGGCGGCATGGACGGCGGTGGCGTTTGTCTTGTCGAGGTAGGCCGGGGTGGTGGTGGTGAAGTAGAGGGCGGCCAGATCGCCGGGGAGGTGTGCGAGCAGACGCCGGGTGGCGGCCACCGCCATGGAGGTGGAGTCCTCGTCGTAGGAAGCCACGGCGCGGGTGCCCTTGGCCGGGGGCCCGCCGAGCATGGCCGCGATCGCCCCTCGCTTCAGCCGGTAGTAGGGGAGGTACGTGGCGTACCCCAGGATCCCGCTCATAGCGCCCCTTCCTCGGTGCCGGCCGTCGGGGATCAGGCCGACTGATCTCCGGCAGCCCGCGGCGTGAACGGCAGTTAATCTACTACCGCGACTGCGAGCGCGAGGAGGGGCCATGCCCGTCGATCCGAGTCGGGCCGTGGGGGCCCTGGTCGGGGACATCACGACTTCCTGGGACGGTGACGACGTCATCCTCTACCACCTCGCCCTGGGGGCGGGGAGCGACCCCGTCGCTTCGGGCGAGCTGGAGTACTGCTACGAGCCCGGACTGAAGGTGCTGCCCTCGTTCGGGGTGATCCCGGCGCAGGGGGCGATGCTCGGCATCCTGAACGGGATCCCCGGCTTGTCCTTCAACCCGATGTTGCTGCTGCACGGGGAGCAGGAGCTCGAGGTGTTCGCCCCGCGGGTGCCCTCCGCGGCCACGGCGCGCAGCGTCGGCCGGGTGGCCGCCGTCTACGACAAGGGGAAGGCGGCCCTGGTGGTGATCGAGGTCGACACTATGGGCTCCTCGGGCGAGCCCATGTTCCGCAACCGCTTTTCCCTCTTCTTGCGGGGGGAGGGCGGCTTCGGGGGAGACCCGGGGCCCAAGGGCGCGGAGCCTCCCCCCGACGCCGCCCCGGACCTGGTGGTGGAGTCGCCCACCTTGCCGCAGCAGGCGCTCCTCTACCGGCTGCTGGGGGACAAGAACCCGCTGCACGCCGACCCCGCCTTCGCCGCCGCCGGGGGGTTCGAACGGCCCATCCTCCACGGCCTGTGCTCCTACGGCATCGCCTGCAAGGCGGTGGTGGACGGGATGCTGGGGGGGGACACGGCGGCGGTGGCGGGCTATCGGGCCCGCTTCGCCGGGGTGGTGGTGCCCGGGGACACCATCGTGACCTCCATGTGGCGGCGCGGCGAGCGCATCCATCTGGCGGCGGCCGACAAGGAACGGGGCACGCCGGTGCTGGGCCAGGCTGTGATCACCCTGCGCTGAAGGAGGTACCGTGACCCTGGAGACCGTCCAGTTGGAGGTAGACGAGGGTCTGGCCCGCATCCACCTGGCGCGACCCGAGGCGGGGAACGCCGTCACCGGCCAGATGGCGCGCGAGTTGATGGAGATGGTGGGGCGCTGCGCTCGCGACACGGCGATCCGAGCGGTGCTGCTCACCGGAAACGGCCGCCGGTTCTGTGTGGGCGGCGACCTCCGGGAGTTCGTGCGGTGCGGCGAGGCTCTGCCCGGGCACCTGAGGGAGATGACCACCTACCTGCATGCCGCCGTCTCTCGGCTGGTGGGCCTCGAGGTACCGGTGGTCGCCGGTGTGCACGGGGCGGCCGCCGGGGCCGGCTTGAGCCTGGCTTGCGCCTGTGACATGGTGGTGGCCGGGGAGTCGACGCGGTTCCGCGCGGCCTACCTCGCCATCGGCCTCCCCCCGGACGGCTCCCTCTCCTTCACTCTCCCCCGCCTGGCGGGGACGCGACGGGCCCTCGACCTGGTACTGAGCAATCGCCCCTTCACCGCTTTGGAGGCTCTCGAGTGGGGCATCGTCTCCCGGGTCGTCTCCGACGGCGAGGTCGAGGCGGAGGCCCTCCGCCTGGCCCGGGACCTGGCCGCGGGCCCGACCCGAGCGCTGGGGGCGGCGAAGCGCCTGCTGCGGCTGGAGGCACCGCTGGAGACGCAGATGGAGATGGAGGCCCGGGCCATTGTGGACGCGGCGCAGGGCGACGATGGCCTCGAGGGAATCGCCGCCTTCCTGGAGAAGCGAGAGCCGCACTTCACCGGGAAGTGAGCGTCTGGGAGAAGTGTCCTCAGGCCCGGCGGGGGACGTCGCTGCCCAGGGCGGCGCGCACCATGCCGATGAGCATCTCCGCCTCGCGCCCCGGCTCGAGGCCGCTGTCGTAATAGGCCACGCAGAGGCACATCCACAGGCCGGCGTGGACCATGAGGCGGGCCTCCCCTTCGTTGAGGTCGGGGCGCAGGCGGCCGAGGGCCTGCACCCACGCCTCGATGTGGGCCCGCTCGGCCTGCTCCACCCAGAGCCGGGTGTCCGGGCTCAGGGCGTGGCGCTCTCGCATGATCACCGCCGAGAGCCAGCGATCGGCGATGAGCCCCGCCACGAAGTTGGCGATGAGGCCGTCGAGGACCTCACGAGGCGACCCCGGCCCGGCGAGGATGGCCTGGTTGCGTTCCAGGGCCTCGGTCAGTGCCTCCCGGATGCCGGTGGCCAGGATTTGCTCCTTGCTCTCGAAGTGGCGGTAGATGCCCGGCCCGGTGATGCCGGCGGCGGCCCCGATCTCGTCCATGCCGGTGGCGTGGTAGCCCCTGCGGTGGAACAGGTCCAGGGCCGCCTGCAGGATGCGGGTGCGCCGGTCGGGCCGGCGCTTGGCCTCCCCGGAGGACGGAGGCAGGCTCATGCGCCGGCCTCGGGCGCCGAAGCCCCCGGGAAGCCCAGGGCGCCCAGGGCGCGGCCCACCTCGTCGAGGGCGGTGGGGTCGTCGATGGTGGCCGGCAGGCGCCACTCCTCGCCGTCGGCGATCTGGCGCATGGTGCCCCGCAGGATCTTCCCGGAGCGGGTCTTGGGGAGGCGGGCCACCGCCGCCGCCTGCTTGAAGGCGGCCACCGGACCGATGCGGTCGCGCACCATGGCCACCAGTTCGGCGACGATCTCCGACTCGGGGCGGTCCACACCGAGCTTGAGGACCACGAAGCCCACCGGCACCTGCCCCTTGAGCCGGTCGGCCACCCCGATCACGGCGCACTCGGCCACGTCGGGGTGCGAGGCCAGGACCTCCTCCATTCCGCCGGTGGAGAGGCGGTGGCCGGCCACGTTGATGATGTCGTCGATGCGCGACATGATCCACAGGTAGCCGTCCTCGTCGCGGTACCCGGCATCCCCGGTGAGGTAGTAGCCCGGGTAGAGCTCCAGGTACGACGAGATGAAGCCGGCATCGTCCCGCCACAGGGTGGGTAGGTTCCCGGGGGGAAGGGGGAGGCGGATGGCGATGGTGCCGATCTGCCCCCTCGGGAGCTCCCCGCCCGCCGGGTCGAGCACCTGCACGTCGTATCCCGGGACCGGCACTCCGGCCGAGCCGGGCTTCACCGGGAGCGCCTCGATCCCCAGGCAGTTGGCCCCGATGGCCCACCCCGTCTCGGTCTGCCACCAATGGTCGATGACCGGCACGCCCAGCTTCTCCCGGGCCCACTCCAGGGTGTCGGAGTCGCAGCGCTCCCCGGCCAGGAAGAGGGTGCGGAACCGGCTGAGGTCGTAGCGCCCGATGTGCTCGCCGCGGGGGTCCTGCTGCTTGATGGCCCGCAGGGCGGTGGGAGCGGTGAAGAGCACGTTCACCCCGTGCTCGGCCACCACCCGCCAGAAGGCCCCGGCGTCGGGGGTGCCCACCGGCTTGCCCTCGTAGAGGATGGTGGTGCAGCCGTGCAGCAACGGGGCGTACACGATGTAGGAGTGCCCCACCACCCAGCCCACGTCCGAGGCGGCCCAGTAGACCTCGCCGGGGGCCACGGCGTAGATGTGCTCCATGCTCCAGCGCAGCGCCACGGCGTGGCCGCCTTGGTCCCGGACCACGCCCTTGGGGATCCCGGTCGTGCCCGAGGTGTACAGGATGTAGAGGGGGTCGGTAGCGGCCACCGGCACACAGGGCGCCGGCTCGGCAGAGCCCATGACCTCGGCCCAATCCAGGTCGCGCCCCGGCTTCAAGGCGGCCTCGGCCTGCGGCCGCTGCAGGATCACGCAGTGCTCCGGGCGGTGGGCGGCCAGTTCCAGGGCCCGGTCGAGGAGCGGCTTGTAAGCGATGACCCGGGCCGTCTCGAGGCCGCAGGAGGCGGAGAGGATCACCCGGGGCTTGGCGTCGTCGACGCGGGTGGCCAGTTCCTTGGCGGCGAACCCGCCGAACACCACCGAGTGGATGGCCCCGATGCGGGCGCAGGCCAGCATGGCCACCACGGCCTCGGGGATCATCGGCATGTAGACGATCACCCGGTCGCCCTTCTCCACTCCCAGGGAGCGGAGGCCCCCGGCGGCCCGGGCCACCTCGTCGCGCAGTTCGCGGTAGGTGAAGCGCCGCATCGTGGCGGTCACCGGGCTGTCGTAGACCAGGGCCACCTGCTCCCCCCGGCCGGCGGCCACGTGGCGATCCACGGCGTTGTGGCAGGTGTTGAGCACCCCGCCGGGGAACCAGCGGTAGAACGGGGGGTGCGAGTCGTCGAGCACCCGCTCGAAGGGGCGCTCCCAGTCGATGCCCGCCGCCGCCTCGCCCCAGAAGCCCTCGGGGTCGACCAGCGAACGAGCGTGGGCCTGGCGGTAGGCGCCCATGGCACTCCTCAATGGTGGGACTCCGCTCATGTTAATGGGCACTAACACGGCCATCCCGGCCCGGCCGGAGTAGCGTGATCGGGGAACAGGACGCCGAGGCCTCGAGGGGAGGATCGGTGAAGGTCGCTTGCATCGGGGCGGTGCACGTCGACGCCAAGGCGCGCCTCGTAGGGGAGGCGCACCCCGCCACTTCGAACCCGGCCCGGGTCCTGCGCACTCCCGGCGGGGTGGCGGGCAACGTCGCCCGCAACCTGGGCCGGCTTGGGCTCCCGGTGAGCCTGTTCTCCATCATCGGCGACGACGCCGAAGGGCGCGCCCTGCTCGGCGAACTGCACGCCGCGACGGTGGACACCTCGGGTGTCCTGCGCTCCGCGGGCCCCCCCACGGCCTCCTACCTGGCGGTGCTCGACCGGGACGGCCGCCTGATCGTCGCGGCCGCCGACATGGACGTGTACGAAGCGCTCGACCCCCAGTGGGCCGATCGAGTCGGCCGTTCCTTGAGCGGGTTCGACGCCTGGGTGGTGGACGCCAACCTGCCCGGGCCCACCATCACCCGGTTGATGCGCTATGCCGGGACGGCCCTGGTGCTGGCCGATCCGGTATCCGTGCCCAAAGCGAGCCGCCTGGAGGAGGCCCTGCCCCGCCTCGACGCCGTCTTTCCCGACCGGGCCGAGGCCCTGGTCCTCGCCGGCCTGTCTCCCGGCGCCGACGCCTCGGTGGCCGCCGCGGCCGCCGCCGTCCGCCGCCGCGGGGCCCGGAGCGTGACCGTGTCGCTGGGCTCGCGCGGCGCCTACCTGGACGAGGGCCCCGGGGCGCGTGAGTTCCCGCCCCACCCGACCCGGGCGGTGGTGGACGTCACCGGGGCGGGGGATGCCCAGATCGCCGGCTACGTGTACGGTCTGTCACGGCCGGCCGGGGCTCGCCACCCGCTGGAGTGGGGGATGGCGGCCGCCAGCCTCACCGTGGAGACCATCGATTCGGCGCGGGCCGACCTCACCCCGGCCCTGTTGCGCGACCGCCTGGAGGGGGTCCGGTAGCCGGCCGGGCGCGGAACCGCCGCCCTGAGGCGGCGGTTCGCTTGCGCTGCCACTTGGCCTGCTGGGCAGCGTCCTTGGTTATTGACGCCCCGGCGTCGTGACGGTCCTCCGGGGATGGGCAAGGTCAGTAGATCACAGGGCACCTAAACGGGGCATAAACGCCGCCGCCGGGAGCCCCGTGCGAGGGGGGCGGGGGAGTTGGCCGCGGGAGCCCTCCCGCCCGGCTTTGCTAGCGTGGCGGCCCTGATGCCACACACCCGCTTGCGCACCGTCCTGCCTGCGGCCATCGCCCTCGTCCTGTTCCTCGCCGCCGCCGCGCCATCCTCGGCGGAGCCCGAGGCCGCCCCTGCCGAGAGTGAAGCGACCACCCCCCGCATCGTCGGTGGCACCGAGGTCGATCCTCCCGGCAAGTACCCCTTCATCGGCGCGCTGGTCTTCGCCGCGGAGCCCGACACCTACTGGGGTCAGTTTTGTGCCGGCACGCTGATCGACCCGTGGTGGGTGCTCACCGCCGGCCACTGCGTCTCCTTCGCTGCCGTCGACGACGCCTCGGAGATCGACGTGATGGTGGGCCGTCACGATCTGCGCAACGGCACCGACGGGGAGCGCATCGGGGTCGCCGACATCTACCGCCACCCCGGCTACGACAACCAGACCCTGGCCAACGACCTGGCGCTGCTCCGCCTGGAGCGCGCCGCCACCGCCGGCACGCCGCTCGACCTGGCCACCGCGGCCGACGCCGGCCTCTTCGAGGCGGGCGATCTGGCGACGGTGATCGGTTGGGGAGCCACCCAGGGCAACCCTCCGGGGACTCCCAACTACCCGGACGAACTGCGTGAGGTGCAGGTGCCGATAGTCGCGGACGCCGACTGTGCCACCGCCTACGGCAGCGACTTCATCCTGCCCGACCAGATCTGCGCCGGGGACTTCGTGAACGGCGGGATCGACTCGTGCTTCGGGGACAGCGGCGGCCCGCTGTTCGTCCCCGCCGGCGGGGGTTACCTCCACGTCGGCATCGTGTCCAGCGGGAACGGGTGCGCCCTGCCGGGCTTCCCGGGCATCTACACCCGCACCGCTACCTACGCCGGCTGGATCGACTCGGTGCTGGCCGACAACCCGGTGCCGTCGTGCCACGCCAGGACGGCCACGCTGCTGGGCACCGTCCGCGCCGACACGCTGAGGGGCACTGCGGGTGACGACGTGATCATCGCCCGGGCGGGCCACGACACCATCCGCGGCCTCGGCGGCGCCGACCTCATCTGCTCCGGCCCGGGCAACGACTGGGTCGACGCCGGCCGCGGCAACGACACCGTGGTCGGTGGCGCCGGCAACGACTACATCATGGGTGGCTCGGGGGACGACATCCTCGGCGGCAACTCGGGGAAGGACCGCCTGCTCGGCGGTAACGGCGACGACCGGCTGTTCGGCTCCACCGGCAACGACACCGTAGTGGGTGACGCCGGCAACGATCTCATCTACGGCGGCGATGGGACCGATCGCCTCTACGGAGGCGCCGGCGCCGACCGGATCGCCGGGTTCCCCGGGGACGACATCATCAGCGGCGGTCCGGGCAACGACCGGCTCGCGGGCAACGAGGGCTTCGACCTCCTGCGCGGCGGCCTCGGCATCGACATCTGCGTCGGCGGTGAGGATGTCGTCTGCGAGATGGTGCGACTGGACTTCAAGCTGCCGCTATGACGCCCCTGTGGCCTCGCCCGGCTGAGCCGACGCCGTGATCATCGCCAAGGGCCTGGCCGTCGAGGCCGGCGGCCTGGTTCTGGTCCAGGAGGCCGACCTGGCTCTCTACCCGGGGGACAAGTTGGGCCTCGTCGGCCGCAACGGGGCCGGCAAGACCACCCTGCTGCGCACCCTGGCCGGGCTGCGGCCCCCCGTCGCGGGCACGGTGGCCTCGTCCGGGGTGATCGGCTACCTGTCGCAGGAGGCGGCCCTCCCCGAACTGGAGCACCCTCAGGCGACGGCCCTGGAGCGCATCCTCTCGGTGCGTCGCATCGGCGCGCTGCAGCGGCAGATGGAGGAGACCCGGCGCCGCATGGGGGTCACGACCGGCGCCGAGCGGGACCGGGCCATCCGCCGCTTCGCCCGTCTCGAGGGCGAGTTCGAGGTGGCCGGGGGCTACCGGGCCGAAGCCGAGGCGCGCCGCTTCGCCGCCGCGGTGGGCATCGGGAACTCCGAGATGGCCCAGGCGGTGGCCACCATGTCGGGGGGGCAGCGGCGGCGAGTGGAGCTCGCCCGGGTGCTCTTCGCCGAGACCGACGCGTTGCTGCTCGACGAGCCCACCAACCACCTCGACCTCGACGCCAAGGCCTGGCTGGTGGACCACCTGGGCGGCTACGGCGGCGGCCTGGTGGTGGTGAGCCACGACCTGCCCCTGCTCGACGCCGCCATCACCTCGGTGCTCGCCTTCGAGGACGGGGGCCTGGAGCACTACCGGGGCACTTACTCCCACTACTTGGCGGAACGAGAGCGGCGCCGGGAGCAGCGCCGTCGGCAGCGCCGCCACCAGGAGGAGCAGCTGGCCCAACTCGAAGCCACCATCCGACGCTTCAAGGGCAAGACCGAGAAGATGGCCCGCAAGGCCACCACCATGGAGACCCGGGCAGAGCGCGTCCGCTCCCACCTGGTGGAGGTGGGCGCGAAACGCCGCGGGGTGGCGGTGCGCTTCCCCCAGCCGGAGCCCTCGGGGCGGGTGCCCCTGGAGGGCATCGGTCTGGCCAAGGCCTACGGCGACAATGTGGTGTTCGTCGACGTCGGCGTCCACCTCGAGCGCGGGGAGCGCCTGCTCATCCTGGGGCTCAACGGGGCCGGCAAGACCACCCTGCTGCGTCTCCTCGCCGGGCTGGAGGTCCCGGATCTGGGCACGGTCACCCGGGGCCATCGCGCCTTGCTGGGCTACTACGCCCAGGAGCACGAGGGCATCGTCCCCGACGCCACCGTCCTCGAGCATTTGCAGGCCGTCTCGGCCGAGCCGGAGCGGGTGCTGCGCGGGGTGCTGGGGCACTTCCTCCTGGCCGACCGCATCGACCAGGCGGCGGGCACCCTCTCGGGCGGGGAGAAGACCAAGCTGGCCTTGGCCCAACTGGTGGTGGGCCGCCACAACGTGCTGCTCCTCGACGAGCCCACCAACAACCTCGACCCGCAGGCCAAGGGAGCGCTGCTGGCCGCCTTGCGGGCCTACAAGGGCACGGTGGTCCTGGTGAGCCACGACTCCGAGTTCGTGGCCGATCTCGCCCCCGACCGGGCCATCCTCATGCCCGAAGGGGAGACGGCCTACTTCGACGAGTCGCTGCTGGACCTGGTGGCCCTGGTCTGAGAGGGGCCGGGCTCAAACGAAGTAGAGCACTACCAGAGCCACCCCGGCCGATACCACCAGCAGCGAGATGAAGCGGATGATGAAGTTGGTGGCCACCAGGTTGCCCACCTCGGCGCCGTGGATGGGGTGGGGCCAGAGGCGGGCGGCGAAGTGCACGAAGGGCTGGGCTCCCAGCACCCCGTATGAGCCGGCGAGGATGAGGACGATGCCGACAATCAGCCCGGCCACGGCGAGCCTCCTCGTTTCACGATAGCCGCCTCCGCCCCCGCTTGCCTGGCCGCCGCACCGACCTGTCAGAATGCTCTCGGCCGAGATCAGGAGTGTCCGGTGGCCACCTATCCGAGCGACTACGACTTCCACGTGGTTCTGCGCGACGGGGGGCTGGCTCACATCCGCCCCATCAAGCCGGAGGATGCCGACGCCCTGCACGCCATGTTCCACCGCCTGGGGCGCGAGAGTGTGTATCACCGGTTCTTCCGCGCCAAGCAGGACCTCTCCAAAGAGGAGCTGCTCTACTTCACCACGCTCGACTACGCCGACCGTATGGCCTTCGTGGTGGAGCTGGGAGCCAAGATGGTCGCCGTCGGCCGCTACGACCGCATGGAAGACGCCCCCACGGTCGCCGAGGTGGCGTTTGTGGTCGAGGACGGTCACCAGGGGCGGGGCATCGGCACCCAACTGCTCACTCACCTGACCAACTACGCCCGCAACAACGGGGTGACCGCTTTCCGCGCCTTCGTCCTCCCCGACAACTACCCCATGATGCGGGTGTTCCGCAGCTCCGGGTTCCAGCTCCGTCGCGAGATGGGCCAGGGCATCTACACCGTTGAGTTCCCCGTCGAGCTCACCGAAGAGGCGAAGCGGGTGGCCTGGCAGCACGAGCAGCACGCGGTGGCCGCCTCCCTGCTCCCCATGTTCTACCCCCGCAGCGTGGCCATCGTGGGGGCCAGCCGGGAGGAACGCTCCATCGGCGCCCGGGTGATGCGCAACACCCTGGCGGCGCGCTTCTCAGGGGTGGTATTCCCGGTGAACCCTAACGCCCCGGCGGTGGGGTCGGTCAAGGCCTACAAGTCGGTGCTCGACATCCCCGACTCGGTGGACATGGCGGTGGTGGTGGTGCCGGCCCGCTTTGTGGTGCCGGTAGTGCAGGAGTGCGCCGACAAGGGCGTCAAGGCCCTGGTGGTGATCAGCGCCGGCTTCTCGGAAACAGGGGAGGAGGGGACCCGGCTGGAGACCGAGTTGCTCGAGCTGGTCCGCTCCGCCGGGATGCGCATGGTGGGCCCCAACTGCATGGGCATGCTCAACACCGACCCGGCGGTGAACCTGGACGTCACTTTCGCTCCCAACTACCCGCCCCGGGGCAACGTCGCCATGTCCAGCCAGAGCGGGGCGCTGGGCATCGCCATCCTCGACTACGCCCGCCAGCTCGACATCGGCATCTCCTCGTTCGTCTCGATGGGCAACAAAGCCGACGTCTCGGCCAATGACCTGCTCCTGTACTGGGAGGGGGATCCCTCGACCGATGTGATCCTCCTCTACCTGGAGTCCTTCGGGCACCCCCGGCGCTTCGCCCGCATCTCGCGCCGGGTGAACCGCAAGAAGCCCATCGTGGTGGTGAAGTCGGGCCGCAGCCAGGCGGGGGCCCGGGCGGCGAGCAGCCACACCGGGTCCATGGCCAGCGGCGAGGTGGCGGTGTCCGCCCTCTTCCACCAGACCGGGATGATCCGCACCGACACCCTGGAGGAGCTCTTCGAGGTGGCCACCCTCCTGGCCAACCAGCCCCTGCCCGGCGGGCGGCGGGTGGGCGTCCTCACTAACGCCGGCGGCCCTGGGATCCTGGCCGCCGACGCCCTGTCGGCCGACGGGCTCGAGCTGCCTCTCTTCTCGGCCGCCCTGCAGGAGAAGCTGCGCGGCGGGCTGGCCGCCGAGGCCTCGGCGGGCAACCCGGTGGACATGATCGCCTCGGCCGGCCCCGACCAGTACCGGGCCTGCCTCAAGGAACTGCTCGCCTCCGACGAGATCGACTCGGTCATGGTCATCTACATCCCCACCGCCCCACGGGCGAGTCGGGATGTCGAGCAGGCGGTGGCCGACGTGGTCGCCGAGGGAAGCAACGGCAAGACGGTACTGGCGGTGTTCATGCAGGCCGACGACGACGACCTGGGGCCGATCCAGCGTGGCGAGATGCGCATCCCCAGCTACGCCTTCCCCGAGCCTGCGGCGCGCGCTCTGGCCCAGGCGGCGCGCTACGCCGAGTGGCGCGCCCGGCCGGAGGGGGTCATCGCCGAGTTCGACGACACCAACGCCGACACCGCTCAGGACGTCATCTGGGGGGCCCTGGGGCGCCTGGGCCTGGAGGGCGGCTGGCTGCTGCCCCACGAGGCCGACGCCGTGCTCGACGCCTACGGCATTCCCCACCCCCGTTCCCGCCTGGTGCACTCCCGGGAGGAGGCGGTGCAGGTGGCGGCCGAGTTCGGCGGGCCGGTGGCCCTCAAGGTGGTGGCCCCCAGCGCCCTGCACAAGAGCGATGTGGGCGGCCTGGCCCTGAACCTGAAGGGCGAGGCCGAGGTGGCGGCGGCCTACGACAAGGTGGCGTCGGTGGCCGAGGATGTCCAAGGAGTCTTCGTGCAGGAGTTCGTGAAGGACGGCCACGAGGTCATCGTCGGCATGGCCGAGGATCCGGCCTTCGGGCCGCTCATCGCCTTCGGCCTGGGTGGCATCTTCGTCGAACTGATCGGGGATGTTTCCTTTCGCATGAACCCCATCACCGACATCGACGTCGACGAGATGATCGGCGAGGTGAAGGGGGCCAAGATGCTGCACGGGTACCGGGGAGCCCCCCCGGGCGACGTCACCGCCCTCAAGGAGCTGATGCAGCGCCTGTCGGCGCTGGTCGAAGAGGTGCCCGAGATCGTCGAGCTGGACCTGAACCCGGTCAAGGTCCTGGAACCGGGCAAGGGAGCTGTGGTGGTGGACACCCGCATGCGGGTGCGCTCCGTGCCGCAGCGCTGGCTCCCCAGCCGCAAGGACATCCCCGCCGCCGAGCGGCGCCTGCGCTGAGAGCGGTCGGGGCTACAAGCGCCCGGGCCGGGTGGTGGCCGACGGGCCGCTCCCAGAGACGCGCCCGGTGACCCGCTGCGGGGGGATCGTCACCACGGGCGCTCCTTCGGGTACACCGCCGGTGCGGAAGAGGAACCCGCCGCCGAGCACCGCGCAGGACATGAAGGTGAGGCAGGGCTCGTCTCCGTCGATCTGGGCGATGTGGGACACCCGGCCCTCTTGCAGGACGGCCCGGCACTCGTGGCGGGGCAACTCGATCATTCTCCCGCCCGGCCTTGGTGCCCCCAGCATGCCCTACCGGGGCGGGGTGGGCGCACCGGAAGGGCAGGTCTCCCGCCGCCCTACCATGCCGCCCACTCAAACGATCCTGGGAGTCCTTTTCCATGGCCGAAACCAAGTGGGTCTACGGGTTCGACGAGGCCGCCGACGTCGAGAAGGGGGCCGGGCGGGACTGGGAGGGCGAGCGCGCCCTCCTCGGCGGCAAAGGCGCCAACCTCGCAGAGATGACCCGGCTGGGGGTGCCGGTGCCCCCCGGCTTCACCATCAGCACCGCCGCCTGCCTGGCCTACCTGGCCGGGGGCGAGGCCTTCCCGCCGGGCTGCTGGGGGCAGGTCGAGCGGGCCCTGGGGCGGGTGGAGCAGGCAGGCGGGAAGCGCTTCGGCGATCCTGAGGCGCCCCTACTGGTCTCCTGCCGCTCCGGCGCCAAGTTTTCCATGCCGGGCATGATGGACACCGTCCTCAACATCGGCCTCAACGACGAAGTCGCCGCCGGCCTGGTGGGGCTCACCGGGGACGAGCGCTTCGTATTCGACTCCTACCGCCGCCTCGTCCAGATGTTCGGCTCCGTGGTGCTGGGGCGGCCCGACGAGGTGTTCGAGGAGGTCCTCGCTCACCACCGCCGGGAGCAAGGGGTGGCCACGGACTCCGAACTGCCGGCGGAGCGCCTCAAGGCCATCGTCGCCGAGTTCCGGGCCCTGGCCCCGGGCTTCCCCACCGACCCCCGGGAGCAGCTGCGCCTGGCCACCGAGGCGGTGTTCAAGTCGTGGAACGGCAAGCGGGCCATCGACTACCGCAACGCCGCAGGCATCGCCCACGACCTGGGGACGGCGGTGAACATCCAGACGATGGTGTTCGGCAACATGGGCGACGACTCGGCCACCGGGGTGGCCATGTCGCGCAACGCCACCACGGGCGAAGCGAAGATCGAAGGCGACTACCTCATCAACGCCCAGGGCGAGGACGTGGTCGCCGGCATCCGGGCCACTAAGCCGCTGGAGCACCTGGCCGACGACCTGCCCGAGATGTACGACCAGTTCGCCGCCATAGCCGCCCGCCTGGAGCGCCATTACCGCGACATGCAGGACATGGAGTTCACCGTGGAGCGGGGCAAGCTGTGGATCCTGCAGACCCGCAGCGGGAAGCGCACCGCCCAGGCGGCGGTGCGCATTGCCGCCGACCTGGCCGACGAGGGCGTTATCACCCGCGAGGAGGCGGTGATGCGGGTCAAGCCCGACCAGGTGGACTTCTTCCTCCACCCCCAGTTCGACCGGGAGTCGCTGGGCGGGGCGGCGCGGCTGGCCACGGGCTTGAACGTGTCCCCGGGGGCGGCGGTGGGCATCGCCGCCTTCGACGCCGACCTGGCGGAGCGCTGGGCCGAGGACGAGGGCAAGCAGGTCATCATGGTCCGGCCCGAGACCAAGCCCGACGACGTCCACGGCATGCTCGCTGCCGAGGGCATCCTCACCAGCCGGGGCGGGCGCACCAGCCACGCCGCCCTGGTGGCCCGCCAGTTCGGCAAGCCTGCCGTGGTCGGGGTGGCGGAACTGGACATCGACATGGCCGGCCGCACCATGACGGTGGCGGGACGCACCATTGCTGAGGGCGAATGGCTCTCCATCGACGGCACCAGCGGGGCGGTGTACCTCGGGCGCCTGGAGACCGTGGTGCCCGACATCTCCGACCCATGGCTCATGAAGCTGCTCTCCTGGGCCGACGAGCTACGCACCCTGCGGGTCCGGGCCAACGCCGACTACCCGGTGGACGCCGAGCGGGCCCGCCGCTATGGGGCGGAAGGCATCGGCCTCACCCGTACCGAGCACATGTTCTTCGAGGCCGAGCGCCTGCCCCTCGTGCAGAAGATGATCATGACCACCTCGCCTGAGGAGCGAGCCGAGGCCCTGGCCGGGCTGCTGCCCTACCAGCGAGCCGATTTCGAGGGCCTGTTCCGGGCCATGGACGGCCTGCCGGTGATCATCCGGCTCATCGACCCGCCCCTGCACGAGTTCCTGCCGTCGGCGGAGGGCCTCGCCAAGCGGCTCATGGACCTCAAGGTGGAGGAGGCCCGGGGCGGTGCCGTCGCCGCCGAAATCGCCGAAGTCGAGGCGCTGCTCGCCCGGGTGGGTGCCCTGCACGAGGCCAACCCCATGCTGGGCACGCGCGGGGTGCGGCTGGGGATCATGCTGCCCGAACTGACCCGCATGCAGGTGCGGGCCGTCTTCGAGGCGGCCTGCACCGTCACCCGCGAGGGTGTGGTGGTGCACCCCGAGGTGATGATCCCGCTGGTCAGCCACGTCAACGAGTTGAAGCACCAGCGGGAGGTCCTCGAGGCCGAGGCGCAGCAGGTCATGGTGGAGCAGGGCCTCGCAATCGACTACCTGTTCGGCACGATGATCGAGATTCCCCGGGCCGCCCTCACCGCCGACGAGATCGCTCACTACGCCGAGTTCTTCTCGTTCGGTACCAACGACCTCACCCAGACCACCTTCGGCATCAGCCGCGACGACGCCGAGGCCGGGTTCCTGATGCGCTACCTGCAGGAGGGCATCCTGCAGGACAACCCCTTCGCCACTATCGATCGCAACGGGGTTGGCAAGATCATGCGCCTGGCAGTCGAGGGAGGCCGGGCCACCCGCCCCGGCCTGGAAGTGGGCATCTGCGGGGAGCACGGGGGTGACCCCCGCTCCATCGCCCTGTGCCACGAGCTGGGCCTGGACTACGTGTCCTGCTCGCCGTTCCGGGTGCCCGTCGCCCGGCTGGCGGCGGCCCAGGCGGCCGTGGAGATGCCGCGGTAGCGGCGGCAGATCAGATGGGGAACGAGGCGCGCACTACCGTTCCCTTGCCAGGGGTGGTGTCGAGGTGGAACCGACCACCGGCAGCCTCGACGCGCCCGGCCATGTTGGCCAGGCCCATGCCGCGGGGGGCGTGCGCCGGGTCGAACCCGGCGCCGTCATCGACCACTGCGACCACCACCCATTCCTCGTCGCCGTCCACCCGGACGTCGATGCCTGCGGCGCCCGAATGGCGCAGGGCGTTGCTCAGCGCCTCCTTGACCACGGAGAGCAGTTCGTCGCCCAGATGGGGGGCCAGCAAGTCGGGGGGGCAGGAGACTTCGAGGGCCACTCGGGTCTGGTGTGGCCCGGAGAGCCGGCCCACCAGGTCGGCCAGCTGCTGGCGCAGGCTGGGGCGGGCCCACACCGGGGGGCGGAGGTCGAAGATGAAGCGGCGCAGCGAGGTGATGGTCTCGTCGAGCTTCTCGACCGCGTCGTCGAGGCGGCGGCGCACCTCATCGTGCATCGGGTCGATCTGGTTGGCCTGGGCCTGGATGCCCAGCCCGACGGCGAAGAGGTCCTGGATGATGGAGTCGTGCAGGTCGCGGGCGATGCGCTCCCGTTCCTCGAGCAGGGCGGCGCGGCGCAGCCGCTCCTGCAGGCGCAGGGTGGACACCGCCGAGCCGGCCGTCAGGGCCAGGAACTCCACCAGGGTCTCGTCCTCTTCGGTGAAGCCGCTCGCCTTGTCGGTCAGGTAGAGGTTGCCGAACACCCGGTCGCCGACACGTACCGGCACCCCGAGGAAGGTGCGCATGGCCGGGTGCCCCTCGGGGAAGCCGACGGCGTCGGGGTGGGCGGTGACCTCGTCCAGGCGGATGGTGCGCCCGGCGCGGGTGATGGTCCCCAGGACCCCGATGCCCCTGGGCAGGTGGGGGATGGCCGCCGCCGTCTTCTCGTCCATCCCGGCGTGGAGGAAGTGCACCAGCCCGCCGTGCTCCCCGAGCACACCCAGGGCCCCATAGCGCGCCCCGGTGAGCTCCATGGCGATCTCCACGGTGGAGCGCAGCAGGCCGGAGAGCTCAACGTGCCCGGCGACGCTGGCGGCCCCTTCCACGAGCCCGGCGATGCGCTCGGGCGACAGTCTGCGGCTCACGAGGCGTAGGTTAGAGGGCGCGGCCGCGGGCCCGCCCGGCATCACGCCGCGGCCATGCTGCGGCGGGGGCGCGGCGAGGCCGGTGACCTGTCGGAGCGAGGCTCTACTTGGGACCTTCGGCCTGGCGGCGGGGCCGATGGGCCGGAGCGGGCCCTTGGCGCCCCCCGGTACTGTGGAGTCATGGCGGGGGTTCTCCGCATCGAGCTCGTCGACGACCACGAGGTTGTCCGGGAAGGGCTGAAGGCCCTGCTCGACGCCGAGCGCGACCTCGAAGTGGTGGGGGAGGCGGGCACGGTGGCCGAGGCGGTGCGCCGGGTGGGCTACGACAGCCCGGATGTGGTGGTGCTCGACGTGCGCCTCCCCGACGGGAGCGGGATCGAGGCCTGCCGGGAGATAAGGGCCCGCTGGCCTCACGTCAGGGTGCTGATGCTCACCTCTTTCGCCGACGACGAGGCGCTCTTTTCCTCCATCATGGCCGGGGCCTCCGGGTACGTCCTGAAGCAGATCAAGGGGACCGACCTGGTGGACAGCGTGCGCCGGGTGGGACGGGGGGAGTCGCTGCTCGATCCCGAGATGACCGCCCGGGTGTTCCGGCGCATCCGGGGCGAGGAAGCCGACGACCCGCTGCTGGCCCGCCTCTCCAAGCAGGAGCGCCGCATCCTCGAGTTGATCGCGGAGGGCCTCACCAACCGCCAGATCGCCGAGCGCATGTTCCTCGCCGAGAAGACGGTGAAGAACTATGTGTCTAACGTACTGGCCAAGCTGGACATGGGCCGGCGGAGCGAGGCGGCGGCCTACGCCGCCCGCCTCGAGGCGCAGCGTCAGCACAAGTACCCGCCGGAGCAGTGGCCGCAGTGACGGAGGGGCCTGAGGCCTCGACAGTGGCGGAACATAGGGAGGAGGCCCGCCGTGATGAAGGTCCGCGACATCATGACCACGGATCCCGTCAAGGTTACCGGCGCCACCCGGCTCAAAGAAGCGGCGCGCCTCATGGTTCACCACCGGGTGAGCGGCCTCCCCGTCGTGGACGAGGCGGGCAAGCTCGTCGGGATCGTCAGCGAGGGTGACTTCATCCGTCGGGAGGCCGGTCGCGACCGCCCCCACGGGGTCAGCTTGCTCGACGCGGTGTTCGGCGAGGGTGAGCTCCAGCCGGTGGGTGCCGAGACGGTGGCCGAAGTGATGACCCGCAGCGTGGTGACCATCACGCCCGAGGCCACCGTCGGTGAGGCGGCCCGGGTGATGGGCCGGCGCAACGTGAAGCGCCTCCCCGTGGTGGACCTGGAAGGCGACCTGGTCGGGATCGTGAGCCGGTCCGACGTGGTGGGCGCCTTCACCAAGCCCGACGACGTCATCGAGGACGAGGTGCGCGAGGACGTGGTCCGCCGCCTCCTCTTCCTCGACCCGGAACTGGTGCAGGTGTCCTCGGCCGACGGGGTGGTGACCCTGGAGGGCGAACTGGAGAACCGCACCGAGGCCCATCTGCTCGAAGAGCTCGCCCGACGCATCGCCGGGGTGGTCCGGGTGGAGAGCCGGTTGCGCTACAAGGTGGACGACCGCAAGCTGGAGCGCAACTATCCGCTTCCCTGAGCGGGTCGCCGTCCCAGGCGGCGAGTCGATCTCCCTGACCTCATGGGAGGGCCGGGGCGCCACGGTGCTGGCAGTGCACGCCACTGGTTTCTGCAAGGAGCTCTGGGCGCCGGTGGCAGACCTGCCGCGACCGCGCCCGGTGGTGGCTCCGGATCAACGCGGCCACGGGGAATCGTCGGTGCCGCCCCCGCCTTACGACTGGTGGGACCTGGGCCGGGACCTGCTGGCGGTGGTGGAGGCGTGCCGCCTGGAGCGGCCTCTGGGCCTGGGTCACTCTTCGGGGGCCGCCGCCCTGGCCATGGCGGAACTCCTGCGCCCCGGCACCTTCGCCGCCCTGGTCCTGGTGGAGCCGATTGTCTTCCCCGTCGCGGCGTCCCGGATGGAGGAGAACCCCATGACGCGGGCCGCGCTGCGGCGCCGGCGGTCTTTCCCCTCTGCCGAGGCGGCCGTGGAATCATTGCGCGGCCGGGGAGCCTTCGCCGGGTGGACCGAGGCGGCACTCGCCCTGTACGCCGCCCACGGGTTCCGCAGCGAGGAGGGTCGCTGGGCGCTGCGGTGCTCCCCCGAGACCGAGGCGGAGTTCTACCGCGGGGCCACGGCCCACGGCGCTTGGGAGCGCCTCGGCGAGGTGTCGTGCCCCGTGGTGCTGGTGGCCGGTGCCGCCTCCACAAGCCACCCGGCGTGGTTCATCGAGGCCATGCACGAGCGGTTCGCCGCCGCCCGCCTGGAGGTGGTCGCCGGGGCGGGCCACTTCCTCCCTATGGAGCGGCCCGACGCCGTGGCTGCTCTGGTGGCACCCCTGCTCGACCCGGGGGCGGGGGCGGCCGGGCGGTAATATCGCCGGGCCGTGTTGATCCCCCGTCCCGTCCTGGCCGAAGTGGCGGCCGCGTGGCGCGAGGGTCCCGGAGGGCTGCGGGTGGCCGCGGTGGAGGTGGACCTCGACCCCCTCGACCTGGTGCGCGCCGGGGCCGGGGCCTTCGGCGCCTGCGCCTACTTCTCCGGACCCGGTGGAACGGCGTTCGGCGGCCTGGGCACCGCCTGGGAGGCCGCCGCCGCGGGACCGGGGCGCTTCGGCGCCATCGATGCGGCGCTGCGGGCCGCCCTCCCCGAAAGCGTGGAGGCCTTCGTGGGGTTCGCTTTCGCCGCGGGCGGGCCAGTTTCACCCGACTGGGAGGGCTTCCCCGCCGCGGCGGCCCTCCTTCCTCAGATTGGGGTCGCCCGGCGGGGCGGCCGCGCCTGCCTCACAGTGGCCTTGCCCCCTGGGGCCAACCCGGCGGTCGTGCTGGCGGCGGCGGCCACCCTCCGCCCTCCCGGGGAGCCCGAGGCCGCGGGCGTGGCGAGCACCCGGGCGGTGCCCCCGGTGGGCGAGTGGCGGAAGAAGGTGTTGGCGGTGGTGGCGGCCATTGGGGCCGGCGGCCCGGCCAAGGTGGTGCTCGCCCGGTCCCTACGCGTCACCCTGGAGCGGGCCCCTGAGCCCTTCGATCTGGTGGCCCTGCTGCGGGAGCGCTTCCCCGGCTGCTACCCCTACGGGTGGCAGGCAGGCCCGGCCGCCCTGGTGGGCGCCAGTCCCGAGCTTCTGGTGGCGCGGAGCGGGGAGGCGTTTACCTGCCGTCCCCTGGCCGGCTCCGCCCCGCGGGGGGTCGACCCGGAGGCGGACCGCTTGCTGGGGGAGGCACTGCTGGCCGGCCCCAAGGAGCGGGCCGAGCACGCCTTCGTAGTCGAGGCCATCACCTCCGCCCTGTTCCCCCACGCCGCCGCCCTGGAAGTGCCTGCGGGGCCTGTCCTCGATCGGCTGGCGGGCGTGCAGCACCTGGCCACCCCCATCGCGGGGCGCACCGGCTCCCGGCTGCTCGCCCTGGTCGAGGCGCTCCACCCCACGCCGGCGGTGGGCGGGGTGCCCCGCGAGGCGGCGCTGGATCGCATCGCCGCCGTCGAGGGCGTCGATCGGGGCTGGTACTCCGGGGGGGTGGGCTGGGCCGATGCCGCCGGCGACGGCGAGGTGGCGCTGGCCCTGCGCGGGGCGCTGCTGCGCGGCGACGAGGCCACGCTGTATGCCGGCGCGGGCATCGTGGCCGGGTCCGACCCTGCCGCCGAGGCGGCGGAGACGGACCTGAAGCTGGGGGCGATGCTCGACCTGTTCGGCGCCGCCTGAGATCCGAGGGGCACCCCGCTCAGAGCCCGGTCAGGGCCTCCTCGACGGCGCGACACAAGCGGCGGTGCAGGTCGAAGTTGGCCGCCCGGTCGGTGCGTACCTCGATGAGGCGGGGGCCGGTGGGGGCGGCGGCCACGGTCGCGGCCAGGTCGGCGGGGTGCTCTACCCGGGCGGCATCCACCCCGAAGACGGTCGCCGCGGCCACGAAGTCCAGGCCATGGGGGGTGGCCCAGTGGCGCTCGAAGTGCGCCGGGAAGGCGGCCTGGGGCAGGAAGTGGAAGATGCCGCCCCCGTCGTTGTGGACCACCACGATGGTGGCCTTGACGCCCAGGCGGGCGGCGGTGCCCAGGGCGGTCAGGTCGTGGAGGGCGGAGACATCGCCGGACAGCAGATACGCCGGGCCTCCCGCCACCGCGGCCGCCCCCAGGCCGGTGGAGAGGAAGCCGTCGATGCCGGCGGCGCCCCTGTTGCCGATGAAGCGCACGGGTGCGGGCCGAGCCGGGAAGAAGGCGTCCACGTCCCTGATGGGCATTGAGGAGGCCACGGCGAGGAGGGACCCGGCGGGCAGGGCCTCTCCCAGCACTCGCACCACCCCGGGCTCGTTGGGGAAGGCGGCCTCCTTCAAGGTGCGGTCGATGGTGGTGCCCGCGGCGCCGTCGGCCTGCCGCCAGCGCTCCAGCCAAGCTCCGGGCGCAGGGTGGGCGGCGGCGGCGGCGAGCGCCTCCAGCGTGGCCGCCGGGTCGGCCCGGATGATGAGGGACGCGGTGGCGCCGGGGTCGCGCCACCCGGCGGGGTCGACGAGGACCTGGGGCACTTCGGGGTGTTCCCCGAGCCACTGCCACAGGGGCTTGGAGGTGGGCAGGGCCCCTACGCGCACTACCACCTCCGGCGGGGCGTGCCGCAGCCATCCCGCCGCCGCCAGGGGGTCGCCGGCGGCGACGACCCGGCTGAGGTCGTGGCTGCCGGCTCGCGCCCCACTGAGGGGGTCGGCGAGGAGGGGGAAGCCGCAGGCGGCG
>JBDROA010000017.1:0-6241 GCA_043810615.1 Actinomycetota bacterium
GACTCGGCAACCTCCAGATGCCGCAGCACCTCAGCCAGGTCCATGCCCTCCCCCAACAGGCGTTCCCCCTCCCGGAGCTTCCGCACCGCCTGCTCGGGGGTGTGACGATGTCGCTTCACTGTGATCATCCTCCCATTCTCAGGGTCGGACTCCCACAGCAGGTGGACCACTATCCGGGGCTCACGTCATGGCAGGACTGGAGCTCCCACTGGCAACCGTCCATGCACCAGATCCTTCCAGGGGAGGTAGAAGTCCCTATCGACCCAGATGAATAGGTGGCGTTCGGTGACGTGCGCTTGCCGTAGCTTGGCGATGTTGTCCCGCTTGTGAGCGTGGATGCCGACGATCCCGGTTAGATAGGGTGCTGGCGTGGAAGGGTTCTCCTCCCAGATCGTGTGGTCGCCCGGAAGGGCAAGGATGACGCGGGGAGACGATGAGGCGCTCCATCGGAACCCTGCCTCGATTCCAAGCTGGAAGAGTCCTTGGACGGCCGGGTCGAGGTCGGTGGAGGCGAAGAACTGCGTGCAGCCGCTCGCCTCGACCTTGCTGAGGAGAGCCGGGGCCGACTTCTCAAGCTTGCGGAAGGTGGTTCTCGGCGCAGGGAAGAGGTGCCAATTGTGGGCGAGGCCTGGGGCCGGAAACACGCCGGCTGGGAAGTGCTTCGTGCGGGCTCTAGTGGCAGCCCGTGTCTGGGGGTTGGTGGCCTCGGTGACCTCAAGCGCGCCGATGATTGACCCAGAAGGGGTGAGTATCTCGAAGTCGGGTTCCTGGTTGCCCAACCCATAGTCTCGGCGCCGCAGCTTGAACCCAGGGCTCAGTAGTCCGACAATTCGCGCCGCCCGCTGTTCCACTGGGGAGAGTCGGGCGGGAAGCGAAGGTCCCATGCGAACCGTCAACCAGTAATCGTCGTGATGAGTTGTACCACTGACCCGGCGGCAACGACCGCGCTGGCGATGGCGGCTAGACAAGCGGCTCGGGCAGCCGCTCTCCCGGCGCCCCCGGCCTCTTGGGTAGCGGCGCCGATCCAATCGGCGACATCCAAGGCGACGCTAGCCTGAAGCGCAGCGCTGACCTCATGCCAGGTCGCGCTGCCCGGTTGGGCGTCCGTGCGCAGACACTTGACTGGATCCGAGATTGCCCGATCGAAGTAGTCCATGAGAGCAGGCTACTCAGGGCCTCCAGGGCCGTCCGTTGGCTCTACGCCGAAAGCGGAAGTCCTTCTACCGCTCTTCTACCGCACCACCCAGAACGACCCGTCACAGGACCGCACTGGCCGACAGGACCCTCCCGCGAATCCCCTGCTCAGCGGCACATTCCGGCACAGGGCGACACCGCTTGACACGGCGCCCACCCAACTGAAAAACCGGAGGTCGCCGGATCGTTCCCGGCCCTGACCACCACAGGAACCCCTTGCCGGGCAAGGGGTTTCGGCGTTTCAGGGCGATGTGGGTGAGTCGTGAGGCTCCCAACCCCACAGCAACCCCACAGGAGCTTTCCCGGTAGGCCCGATCAAGGAGTGCCGCCACCTCCTCCGGAACGAGGGGACGAGCCCGCGCAGCATCGCCGCCCGGCTCACCGCCGAGGGCCTGGAACCGAGGAGCGGCGGGGCGTGGCATCCGATGATGGTGAAGGGGGGAACGGGTAGGGAAGGCGCAGTGATCCCCCGGAACCCTGGCCGCCCGGGCCCGGGCGGGGGACCCGCAGGCGGCTCATCGGGAAACTGGGGGGTCGCTGTGGCGGGGCCTCACGGAAACCCCATGCCTCCCCGACCGGAAGCTCCCGCTTCCCCCACCAGAGAACCAGATGGGGCAACCGTGAGGTTCCTCCTATGGCAGAACCTTGAGGCTCCTGCTGCCCTCACCGGTTGCCTGCCCGCCCATGGCCAGTCCGGGCCGGGCTACAAACCCCTTCGCGGTGGCTCAGTAGTTGTAGAGGACCGACACCCCGTAGAAGACGAGGCCGGAGTCGATGGAGACCCACAGGTAGGGTCCCGTGACGGCGGTGTTCACCCGACGCGGGCTGATCACCGAGGTGCTGGGCGTCTGAGGGTCGGCGGTGCTGTCGGTGGTGCACACACCGCCCAGGTTGAGTTGGCCGGCAGTGGGTGGGGAGGCCCGGAACACCGTGGCACAGACCTGTCCCGTTCCGCTGTAGTCGTAGGCGTAGAGGACGATCTTCCTGATGTTGACCTCCTGCACCGGGAAGACCAGTGGGGCAAGGAACCGCCCGCTGCCGGAGTTCATGTACAGCATCAGGCCCAGGTTGCTGTAGTCCAAGTTGTCGGTGGTAGGAGTGAACGACGCCGTCGGGATCATGATCTTGCCGGTGGTGGCTCTCGGCTCGGCAGCCGTCACCACCCCCGGGCCGATCAGTACTGCTACCAGCAGCGCCGCCAGCACCGGAACCCACAGTCTCCGCATCGTGGACATGACTCCCCTCCCTGCTCGAAGAAACGACCAGGGAATCATCGTCCCCGCTGGCTCGCTTTGCTCCCTCTGCTCCCTCTCACCGGCGGACGGCACGACGACCAGGCCCACTGCTTTGCCTACGCCGCCTTGGACACCACCAGCCGATGTCCGACCCACGACCGGGCCGCAGCCCCTGACGACTCGGCGCTCATCCAGCGGTCACCCTGGGAGATCTGACGGTGTCGGTGGCTAGGCGTCGTAGCTGTAGAGCACCGACACCCCGAGGAAGGTGGTGCCGTCGGCGATGGAGACCCACAGGTAGGGTCCGGTGACGGCGGTGTTCACCCGGCGGGGACTGATCGCCGTAGTGCTGACCACCTGGGGGCTGACGGGGCTGTCGGTGGTGCAGACGAACCCCAGGTGGAGTTGGCCGGCAGTGGGGGGTGAGGCCCGGTACACCCTGGCGCACAGTGGGCCCGCTCCGGTGTTGTCGTAGGCGTAGAGGACGATCTTGCGGATGTTCACCACCGGCACCGGGAAGGTCAGCGGAGCGGTGAAGTTCCCGCTGGCACTGATGGTCCAGAGGCTGGCACCGTTGTTGCTGTAGTCGTGGTTGTCGTCGGTCGGTATGAACGCTGCCGCCGGGATCATGATCTTGCCGGTGGTGGCCCTCGGCTCAGCAGCCGACACCACACCCGGGCCGATCAGCGCTGCCACCAGCAGCGCCGCCAGCACCGGAACCCACAGTCTCCGCATCGTGGACATGACTCCCCTCCCTGCTTGATTGGGATGACAGGCGTCATCATCGTCCCCGCAGCCGGGCGGCGGCGGCTCCTGGAGGCACCCGGGAAGGGCCATGTCCGGCTAAGGGCACAGGAATCCGGGTTCTCTTCCTGGTGAGGTTGGGCGGACATGAGGGTTCTGCGCCACTTGCCTGCCCCGCCGGCATCCCAGGGCGCCCGGGCCAGTGCCGGGGCGGTGGGGGACCCTGTCGGGGGCAGGGACCAGGGCGGGGTGCCGCTGTGGCAGGGGGACCGGGCGGGGGCTGCTCACACCGAGGACCACCGCCGGGAGTCCGCGGCCGCCCGCACCTCTGAGGCTCTGGCCAAGCTGCGGTGGCCCTGGACCCCCGGATGAGAGCAATCCGGGGCGGGTGAGCCTCAGCGAGTACGCCCGCCAGGTCGGGAAGAGGCTCTCCACCACCCAGAGAAACGCCCACGGCTGCGTCCTGTACGTTCAACGGGGAGGCGCCCACCCGCGTACCCGGGTCAGCCTCGATGCCTGCCTGGAGTTGGCGGCCATGGGCGCCGAGCGGGCCCTCGTCACCGAAGCGGTGGCCGAGGCCCGGGGGGTCAGCGTCCAGACCGCCCGGAAGAACCACGCCCGGGAGATGCGCACCGTCCGCTCCGAAGCTCCGGAGATGGGCGGAGAGGAGAGGACCCAGCGTTGGGACCGAGGCCCCGAGGATCGCCCGACTCTCCTACGCCGCCGCCGGGTGACCCATCCCCACGCCAACCCCACAGACGGGCGGGAAGTGGGGTACAGGCGGGGAGGGCCGGGGAGCGAGAGGCGTTGTCGGCATTGACGCCTGGCGTCAAAGGCCAGGTGGGGGAACCGGGCCGCGCCGCTTTGAAAGACCGGAGGTCGCCGGATCGTTCCCGGCCCCGACCACCACAGGAATCCCTTGCTTGGCAAGGGGTTTCGGTGTTCCGGAGGGAGGCAGATTCCGTGTCTTCCGGAGGAGCTCCTTCCCAGGCGGTACACTTGACCGCCGCCCGTGCGGTGGCCCCGCGGCCAACCCCCCTTGGCCCGAGGCCCCCGGGCGGCACTTCACTACGGCCCGCCGGGGGGGGCCGGACAGCCGCAAACTGAAATGGCACGCCCGCCGGGAGCCGTGAGGCACGACACAAGCACAGGAGGTTTCCGTGGCGAGGAGAGGCAAGGGCGGCGACTACAAGTACAAGAAGGCTGCCCTTCAGGGCCAGAAGCAGAAACGCCAGGAGCAGAAACGCCAGGACCAGAAGGCTAGGAAGGCCGAAAAGGCCGAGAAGGCCGAGGAGGCCGAGAAGGCCGAGAAGGCGTAGCGGCTGCTCTCCCCGCCGGGCCGCCGGCGCCGAGGGAGATGCCAGGGCACTGAGCCTCCTACCACGACAGTCGGCCGCGAAGTAGCTTCTACCTCACACGGCAAAGCGGGCCGCAACCCACACCCCGGCCGCTGCCCGCGTGAGTAGGGTGCCGGTGATGGGCGGGTGGGACGACCTCCGGGAGCGGCTGTTCGGGACGCCCTACGAGGTGTGGCACGACGGGATCCACGAGGGCCAACTCGACGCCACCGATCCGGCGGAACTACGCGCCGCTCTCCCGGAAGGCCTCGCCGCACGTGATTGGGTGGCCGCGGTAGCCGCCCGGCGGCTCGGGGACCGGGACCTGCTCCCCGTGGTCGCCGCGAGGCTGGGCATCGGTAGAGGCCGATTCGCCGTGGAGGCGGCCCGGCCCATCATCACTCTCGGAGGCGACCACGAGGCGGCCATTGCCTGGGTAATCGAAGCCCTCGGGCGCGGCGGTTGGCCGGACAGGCTGGATGTTGCCGTGGGGTTGCGGCATCTGCCGGATGACCGTGTCGTGGCCGCGCTGCTCACCGCGGTGGAGGGCGACCCCGATTACCTCGTCCGCTACCACGCTGCCGAGTCGCTGCTGCACCTCGGGGAGATCGAACCCCGGGACATCACTTTGCACCCGGAGGTGTTCTCCGACCTCGCCGCCGGAGCGAATAGCGAGCCCACGGACGACGAACGCCAACGCCACTCCCAAGCCGCCGACGCGCTCCGCGGTCTCCTGGGGCGGTAAGGGACGGTGCAGGGGTCGAGTCGATCAACGGCGTATCCGGCATCGGGCGAGGCGCGCCGGACTTCCCCCAACCCAACCGAGGACCCGGACATCGCCAGCCCGATCCCGGCCCCGACCGCGCCAGGGCCCTTGCTCACTGGGTAGGCCGCCCGCTGCCTCGCCGGTCCCTCGCTGCCGCGCGCGCCCCCGGCCAAGGGCCTCGCCGCGGAGGGCGGGCCCTTCGCGGGTGGGGCCACTCGATCTCCGCGCGCCGGCGCCGGGGGCCGCACCCTACTGGTCGGTCGGCCGGGTGATGAACCGGGTCGGCAGGGACCCGCTCCGCGGCATCGCGGTGCGTCCCCGGCAAGAGACCACGTCATCAGGCCCGCGACGGATACCCCGGCCGGGGGCGAGAGAGCGACGGGCACACCGTCCAAGATCGACGCCACATGGACGCAACAGAAGGGCTGCCACACCAGTCCCCCACTCAACGCCCCAATCGGGTACCGCACCGAACGGAGCGGGGTGGAGTTGCCCCGGTTCCGTGGCGCTTCGGAAATGAGCGAGGTGTGGGTGGGTGGTTGATGACAGGGGCCCTGCCAGTCTGAGGGTGTTGCGACGCTCTCAGATGGAGGACCCCCCTGTGGAGACGAGCCCTATCCGCGTGGCGGAGTTGCTGGTGGGGCTGCCCGAGGTGAACGTGCTCGGAGTCGACGATGTGGCTGGCGGGCCGGTCCGGGTGCTTGTGGAGTGCCGGGTGCGGCTGCGCCGCTGCCCGGAGTGCGGGACGCCCGGCGGGGTGAAGGATCGACCGCCGGTGGAGCTGGTGGATCTGCCCGCCTTCGGCCGTCGGGCACGGCTGGTGTGGCGCAAGCACCGCTGGTGGTGTCGGAGCCCGGAGTGCCCGATCGGCTCGTGGACGGGGGAGGATCGGCGTATCGCCGCTCCCCGCCTGGGGTTGACCGACTGAGAATGTCAAGCCGGATTGGCCCCACTGTGCTCGTTTG
>JBDROA010000018.1:0-38468 GCA_043810615.1 Actinomycetota bacterium
GACTCGGCAACCTCCAGATGCCGCAGCACCTCAGCCAGGTCCATGCCCTCCCCCAACAGGCGTTCCCCCTCCCGGAGCTTCCGCACCGCCTGCTCGGGGGTGTGACGATGTCGCTTCACTGTGATCATCCTCCCATTCTCAAGGTCGGACTCCCACAGCAGATGGACCACTACCCGGGGCTCACGTCAACGAGCAGCAGCCCAGCCCTACGCCGACTCACCCGGCCGCGCCTCCCCATTCGCTCCCTCCGACTTGAAGGTGTGCATCGTCACACGCCCAGGTGGGCTCGTGCTGGCGCTCTGAAGCAGTTTGGTAGTCACCATCCGCGCGGTGATGTTGGGAGGGTCTGCGGTGTGACTCTCAAACCACGGCACGCGGTCTGGGGAATTCTCACCGAGCGCAGCTATGAACCTCCCCCATGACTCCTCGAACTCCCGGAGCATCTGCCGAGGGTTCCAGGCCTTCGATGTCGGCATCACTCCAAGTCGGTGGACGGTGATGTGCGAAAGGCGCTTGTCGATGGCGTCCCGGTACTGCACAGGTACCTTCAGGTGGCGACGGCGGACGAGGAACTGATAAGCCTGCACGTCGCCGGGTCTCGCGGTGCCGCGAGGTTCCAGGAAGTCCAACAGGTTCCGGTAGTGGAGTAGGAAGGACTCGACGAACGCGTTGAACTCATCGCTCTCGGCAAGCTTCAGCTCCTGCAGACGCGTGAGGTGATGTGCTGCGAGGAGTAGGCGTCGATGCTCGGCGAGCACCAACTCCGCCGCTGCCCTCAGCTCGGCCTTCGGTCTGTCCACGATTCGATTGCCCCACTGATGGTCGACCGGAGGGACGCGTCGGGCCAGGCGAAGGCGTTGCCCACCTCGCGGCGTAGCGGCCCCGTACAGCCCACGGTTAGGGCCCAGCAGGCCCGCTCACCCGCAAGCCAAGCATGATGCCTCTTTGTGCGGTGCTCTCGCCGGCGCCCTCCCTGGGGCTCTGCGGACACGGCGGAAGCCGGCTGAGACCCACCGAGGCCAGAGGGGCGCGGTGTCGCGCCATCACCCCTGCCTTGAGATGAGACGGGCCTCCACCGCGGCCTTCACCTCAGGCGGGGTGGCCCGGCAGACGGGAAGCCAGGAGAACCGGACAACCCCACCACCAGGCCAGGAAGCCAACTGGCGGATGAACCCGTCGGCGGGGCTCAAGTCCCAGGTCCGCTTGGGCCAGTCAGCGTCCTCGAGGTCGGCGACGATGTTGTAGGACTCTGCCACCTGAGCCGTCGGGCGTGACATCCTGGCACCCTGGGCTGCGGTGTAAATATGTCATATGAGGGACGGCCGCTCCACCGGCGCCGGGCATGGCCTACCTCTCGCCTTGTCCGACGGTTGAGGCGACCTGCTGGTGTCGTCCCCCACCCTGGGCTGCGGAGAGGGGGTCATATGGCCTCCTCCACGCGGGATCCCACGACCAGCCTCGAAGCCGCTGATGTCCCCGGATGAACGGGTGATGACCGCCGGCAGGCCGCCGACCTCCGGACCGCCGTCACCCGGACCGGCGCTCGCGTCGCCGCCACCGGGACAGGATCGTGCCGGGGATTGCTCCGGCCGGCTGGAACGGCACGGAACGCGCGGCGTCGGGGTCCGTCCTCGCCAGCTACAGGACCGCGAACACCACCCATACACCGGCGCCGGCCAAGATGAGTAGCCGTCCCACGGTTCGGGAGTTCACGTCGCCGGCCCTCCGACGATCTCCGTGGCGATCCGCACCGCATCCGCTCCCAGGCTTGAAACCCCGATGCCCCGGTACCCCCAGCCGGCCAGGTGGAGGCCGGGCAGCGTTGCCAGTCGCTCGTCGACCTGCTGCATCCACGCCGCGTGGCCGATCGGGTACTGCGGGATCGATGACCGTCGCACCCGGGTCCACGACGGCGCAACCGGACGCCCGGTCACCTGCTCCAGTTCTCGCACCATCAGCGCGACCAGCTCCTCGTCGGAGCGGCTCATGATCTCGGGATCGGCGCCGCCGCCGTAGATGCCCTTGGCGAGCTCGTGCCCCTGCGGCGCCCGGCCGGGGACGTACTGAGACTCGAAGAGGATCCCGAGCGCCCGGATCCCTGCGTCGGGACCGGCGAGGGCGCCGAACCCGGCAGGGAGCCGCAGCGAGCCGGACGGTCCTCCGATGCCGACGACACCCACCGGCGCGACCGGGCGACCAGTGAGGAGGTCGGCAAGGGAACCGGGGACGACCTCGGCCGCCTGGCCCGGGCCCAGAGCGACGACGACGGCGCCGGCATGCTCGGAGCCCTCGGCCCAGTCGACCCGCCATCCGCCGTCTTCCGGGATGACCGCCCGGACCGGACTGCCGGAGCGGAACCCGTCCCCAAGGTAGGCCGCCAGTTGGGCGGCGATGTCGGCCATGCCCTTTGGTGCGACGTGGACCGAGGCGCGGGGCGTGCCCTTCTCTCTAGTCTTTCGGCGGGCCAGGGCCCCCTTGACCACGCTCCCGGCTTCCACCTCCAGGGCGACGAGCTTCGGCAAGGCGGCCTGAATCGAAAGAGACGATGGATCGCCGGCGAACACGCCGTGCGCCATCAGATCGGCTCCGAACCGGCCGACGGTCGGGCCGAAGCGGCGGGTGAAGAAACCGAGCAGCGACTCCTCGCCGTCCGGAGGTGGTGTCTTGATCCAGGGCTCCCGGGCGGCCCGGAGCTTGGCCCGCCACGAGACCAGCCGGGTGAACAGGAACTTCGGCGACTCCGGGATCTCGAACATCTCGCCTCGGTCGTAGACGAAGCGGGTGCGCGCGCCCTCCAAGGCCGGATCGACATTGACTCCGGCGACCTCGAAGATCGGCGAGAGGTCGGGGTTGGGCAACAGCAGCGATCCAGCGGCGGGCTCGAGTAGGAACCCGTCCTCCCGCACCGTGCGGGCGACACCACCCGGCCGGTCGCCCGCTTCCAGGACCAGGGCCTGGGCTCCTCGTCGCCGTAGTTCGGCTCCGACGAGCAGACCCCCCAGGCCTCCGCCGACGACAACCACGTGCCTCACCGACCTGCCTCCATATCGTTGCCGGGTGCCGGCCCCGGAAGCGCCATCCGGCCAACTCCATCGCCGCTCGGTCGCATCACACGGTCCTCGAGAACACCGGCTTCGCCTCGTTCGGGTTCCGTCGCAGATAGACGTCGAACACCATGGCGACGTTGCGAATGAACAGTCGCCCGAGCTCGGTGGCAGCGATCGCGCCCCCGGCGACCTCGACCAGCCCCTGGTCGACGAGACCCCCCGGTGCGGTGAGCGCCGCGATCTCGTCGGCGAAGTACTCGGCGAAACCGACCCCGAAGCCGGCCTCCACCTCGGCCGGAACCAGGAGCCCGTTGCACATCAGCTCGGTAATCACGTGCCGCCGGAGCCGGTCGTCGGGCGTCAGCCGCAGCCCCCGCTCCACGGGCAGCTCGCCGGCGTCGACTGCCTGATAGTAGGAGTTGAGCCGTTTGTGGTTCTGAGCGTAGGCCCCGGCGACGTCCGAGATCCCCGACGTCCCCAGTGCCACCACCTCGGTCCCCTTCTTGGTGGTGTACCCCATGAAGTTGCGGCTGAGGGTGCCCTGGTCGAACGCCGTCGCCAACTCGTCGTCGGGCAGCGCGAAGTGATCCATCCCGATCGCCCGGTAGCCGCCGGAGGCCAGTCCGTCCGCGACCAGGGCCAGCAGGGCGAACTTGGTGTCCCGATCCGGGAGGCGGGCTGCATCGATGCGTTTCTGATTGGGCCGGACCCACGGCACGTAGGCGAACGAGTACACCGCCAGCCGGTCGGGGCGGAGCTGCAGCACCCGGTCCAGGGTCCGGGAGAACGATCTCGTCGTCTGGCCGGGCAGCCCGTAGATCAGGTCCAGGTTGATCGATTCGTACTCGACGGCGCGCGCCCGCCGGTACAGGTCCTCCGTCTCCTCCCAGGTCTGGTTGCGGCCGATGAGGTCCTGGACCTCCGGATCGAAGTCCTGCACACCCATTGACAGGCGGTTGAACCCCAGCTCGCGCAGTACCTGCAGGTGCTCTGGGGTGGTCACGCGGGGATCGACCTCGATGGCCATTTCGGCGGCAGGGGCCAGCTCAAACCGTTCGAGGATCCCAGCGTGGAACCGGGCGAGATCATCGGGCGAGTAATAGGTCGGCGTGCCTCCCCCCCAGTGGTACTGGACCAGGCGCCGCCGCTCCCCGAGGTGCTCCGCCACCACATCGGCCTCGGCGAGCACACGATCCAGATAAGCGGCGGCGACGCTGCGGCGCCGAGCCACCACCACGTGGCACCCGCAGAAAGAACACCGCGCCTCACAGAACGGCAGATGGATGTAGAGGGAGAGCGGGTCGTCGGGCCGCTCGGCCCCCTCCCGGAGGTGATCGGCGTACTGGCCGGGGCCGAAGCCGACGGCGAACTCCACCGCCGTCGGGTAGGAGGTGTACCGCGGCCCCGGCTTGTCGTAGTGCTCCAGCAACTCCGAGGTGAGGCAGATCACGAGGCTTCCCTCTGTACCGCGGCCACCATGGCGGCCACGTTCTCGATTGGGCTTGACGGAAGGATCCCGTGCCCGAGGTTGAAGATGTGGCCCGGCGCAGCTCCGGCGTCCCCGAGGATCGCGGCGACGGCTCGTTCGACGGTGGCGGGATCGGTCAGGAGGACCGCCGGATCGAGGTTCCCCTGGATGGGGTGGCTCCGTCCGATCCGCTCCCAGGCATATCCGATGGGCTGCCGCCAGTCGACCCCGTAGCCGACCGCCCCCGTCGCCGGGAGGAGATCGAGGAGGTGGGAGGCGTGGGGAGCGAAGTAGATAGTGGGCGCGGCCAGTCCCTCGATAGTGGCCCGGACCGCCGGAGCGACCAGGTCGACGAAGGTGCCCCGGGCCAGGAGCCCCGCCCAGGAATCGAACACCTGGACCACGTCGGCCCCCGCCTCAACCTGGAGTTCGAGATACCGCCGCATCGACCGCGCCAGCCCGCCGAGCGCCGTTGCCGCCAGGTCGGGTTGCCGGGCGAGGGCACTCCGCACCGCCACGAAGTCCCTGCTTCCGCCCCCCTCCATGAGGTACGCCATCAGCGTGAACGGCGCCCCGCAGAAGCCGATCACGGCGACCTCCGGCATCACCTCGGTGCGGACCCTCCGCAGCGTTTCGAACACGAAACCTACCGACCCGGCATCGAGGTCGGGCAGGCCCGCGACCTCGGCCAGCGACCGCGGCGACAGGGAAGGCCCCGGCGCGAACTCGACCTCGACCCCCATCGCCTCCAGCGGCGTCATGATGTCCGAGAAAAGGACGGCGCCGTCGAGGTCGAAACGGCGGACCGGCTGCAGCGTGATCTCGGTCGCCAGCGCCGGCGTGCGCACCGACTCCTGGAAGCTGTGCCGGTTCCGCACCTCGCGGTACTCGGGCAGGTAGCGGCCCGCCTGGCGCATGAACCACACCGGCGGCCGGTCCAGCGGCCGCATCGCCAGGGCATCGAGCATCCTCACGATCCGGCCTCCACGATCGCTGCCTCGAGAGCCCCGAGCGCCTCTTCGAGATCTCCGCCGAGGTGGTCCTCCATGAGGAACCAGGACTCGTAGGCCGACGGGGGCAGGAGCACTCCCCGCCGCAGCGCGCCGTGGAAGAAGCGTGCGAACAAAGCACCGTCCAGGTCGGCCACATCGTCCCAGCTCTCGACCCGATCGACCCCGAGGAACACGCCGACCATCCCGCCGACGCAGTGCACCACCCCAGGGATCCCGGAGCGGGCCATGGCGCCGTCGAGCCGGGACTGCACCCGCGTCCCCGCCTCCTCGAAGCGGTCGTAGAGTTCGGGGTGGTCAGCGAGGTACCGCAGGGTCGCCAGGCCGGCGGCGGTGGCGAGGGGATTTCCGGCCAGGGTTCCCGCCTGGTAGACGGGCCCATCGGGGGCAATCATCCGCATCAGATCGCGCCGTCCGCCGTACATCGCGGCCGGGGTCCCCCCGGCGACCACCTTGCCCAGCGCGGTCAGGTCGGGCATCACGCCGTAGCGGCCCTGGGCGGACTGGGGGCCGACCCGGAACCCCGTCATCACCTCGTCGAAGATCAGCAGGGCGCCGGCGGCGTCACACAGAGTGCGGAGCCCTTCGAGGAAGCCGGGTAGCGGCGGGACGCAGCCCATATTCCCGGCCACCGGCTCGACGATCACCGCAGCTACGTCGCCGTTCCGCATCTGGGCCCGGACCGACTCGAGGTCGTTGTACCGGGCCACCCGCGTGTCGGCCACGGTGCTCTCCGGCACTCCCGGACTCGTCGGTTCCCCGAAGGTGGCCAGGCCGCTCCCGGCCCGGGCCAGGAACGGATCGGCGTGACCGTGGTAGCAGCCTTCGAACTTGACGATCGCCGACCGTCCGGTGGCAGCCCGCGCCAGGCGGACCGCCGAGGCGGTCGCCTCGGTGCCACTATTCACCATCCGCACCATCTCCACCGAGGGGACGGCGTCCACGATCGCCTCGGCCAGTTCGACTTCGGCGTGGGTGGAGAGGCCGTACGAGGTGCCGCCCGCAGCAGCACTCCGGACCGCTTCGACCACCTCGGGGCGGGCGTGCCCGAGAATGAGTGCTCCCCACGAGGCGATGAAGTCGATGAGCTCGGCACCGTCGGTGGTAACGATCCGGCTCCCGGTGGCGCGAGCGACGAAGGGCGGCTGGCCACCGACCGCCTTGAATGCCCGAACCGGCGAGTTAACGCCGCCGGGCATGACCGCGGCGGCACGTTCGTTCCAGGTCACGTCATGACTCCTGCAGCAGCTCGGCTGCGGCGACGGCGAAGTAGGTGAGGATGATGTCCGCCCCGGCCCGAGCGACGCCGAGGAGCGACTCCAACATGACCCGGTCCCGATCGACCCAGCCGCGCTCCGCGGCAGCCATGATCATCGAGAACTCCCCTGACACCTGATAGGCCCCGAGCGGCAGGTCGACCAGTCGGCGCACCTCGCTCACGACGTCCAGGTAGGGACCGGCCGGCTTCACCATCACCAGGTCGGCTCCCTCCTCGATGTCGAGCAGGACCTCGCGCCGCGCCTCTCGGCGGTTCGGTGGATCCATCTGGTATGAGCGTCGGTCCCCGAACGCTGGTGCCGACTCGGCGGCGTCACGGAAGGGCCCGTAGTAGGCCGATGCGTACTTGACCGCATAGGAGCAGATGGCGACATCGCGATGACCGGCCTCATCCAGGCCCCCTCGTAGGGCCGCCACCCGGCCGTCCATCATGTCCGACGGTGCCACGATGTCGGCGCCCGCCTCGGCGTAGGCGACCGCTGCTCTCGCCAGCAACGGCAGCGCGGCATCGTTGTCAACCGTTTCGCCCGAGAGCGGGCCGCAGTGGCCATGGCTGGTGTACTCGCATAGGCACACGTCGGCCCAGCGCACCAGGTCGGGCACCTCGGTGGCCAGGGCCTCGAGGGCGCGGGGCACCGGGCCGGCCGGATCCCAGGCCGACGATCCCACCTCGTCCTTCGACTCGGGAATGCCGAAGAGGATCACTCCCCCGACCCCGCGCACCGCAGCCTCGGTGGCGACTGCCACCGCACGATCCACGGAGAGCTGGGCGTGACCCGGCATGGACGGGATCGGGCGCTCCACGGATTCACCGTCGACCACGAACATCGGCAACACGAACTGCGCCGGGTCGAGGCGGGTCTCCGCAACCATCCGACGTAATGCGGGGCGACGGCGCAACCGTCGCAGACGCACGATCGGGAACCCACTCACAGCACAACCTCCAGTCGTCGTCCCATCGCCTCGGCCAGCGACTCGAAATCCGGCCGGGCAGCGATGACGTCAGGGCGGCACCCCACCGCGTCGAGTTCACCTGCGGTCGTCATTCCGATTGCCCCGACCAGCAGGCCGTAGAGATTCCTGGCCGAGACCCAGCCCCGCACCGCCGACGGCGAGCCGAAGGCGACCGCGTCGACCTCCGCATCCCCGGGCGGCTGCGGCACCGTCTCGTAGACCACCGGTGCCTCCAGCGAGGCTGCCCGGCGGGCGATGCGGTCCAACACGACCGGATCGGTTCCAGCCGCACGGGGAAACACGATCCGCTGCCCGTCGAGGATGCCCTCATCCACCAGGGCCTCAAGGCCGGCGGATCCGGTGAACTCGACCCGCCCGCCGCGTCGGCGAACGGCAGCCGCGGTCGCCGTCCCCACCGCGATCACCGGGACCGGCGGAGCCTCGCCGCCGGGCCACAGTAGGTCGAGAGGCCGAGCGGAGGACAACAGAAGCACCGCTCCCGACCCAGCGGCGTGCCGGGCATCGGCGAGCACCCCAGAGCCGGCGACATCCACGCGGATGCAGGGCAGCCCGACCGGGACCAGTCCGACCTGCGAGAAGACGCCGGCGAGGCGATCGATCTGGTCGGCGCTGGTCGTGATGGCGACCCGGCTCACCACCCCAACTCCTTCCGAGCCGCAGCCACCACTTCGTCGGCATGCTCCCCGGTCACCGCCGTCCGCCGCGGTCCCCGTTCGTCCTCGACGAAGGCATCCAGTCGGATCACCCCGTCCCGGCGGCGGGCAAGGACGCCGAGCGCCGAACGGCAGCCGGCCCCGGTCTCGGCGAGCAGCCGCCGCTCGGTCTCGGCCAGCAGGTGGAGGTCCGGGTCATCGATCGCGGCGAGCAACTCCGCGGCGGGACCGTCGGCCCTGGCCTCGACGACCAGCACGCCCTGGCCGGGAGCGGGGACCATGACATCGACACCGAGGAACTCGGCGATCACCTCGCTCCGTCCGAGGCGCTGCAAACCGGCCGCCGCCAGCAGGGCGGCATCGACTTCGCCGCGTTTCACCTTGTCGAGCCGAGTTCCCAAGTTTCCGCGCAGTTCACGGGTCTGGAGGTCCGGACGCAGCAGTCGCAGTTGTGCCGCCCGCCGCGGGCTCCCCGTCCCCACCAGCGCGCAGTGACGGAGTGCGTCCAGCCTTGATCCGACAACCACATCACGAGGATCGGCCCGCTCAGGGAATGCGATCAGCGCCAATCCGCCCGGTGATGCGATCGGCAGATCTTTGAGGGAGTGCACGGCGGCATCAGCACGGCCGTCGAGAACGGCGGCTTGGACGGCACGCACAAACGCCCCGATCTGAGCGAGTGCTGCGACCGGCGAGAGCCGGTCGAGATCACCGGTTGAGTCGATCTCGACCAGAGCCACGTGCACACTGTCTCCGTGAACGTGGAGAATCCGATTGGCCACTGCCCGGGCCTGGGCCATTGCCAGCGGCGAGGCGCGGGTCGCCAACCGGACGTCAGGAGTCATCGCTCACCCCGAACACCTCGGCCAACACCGCGGCCGCTTCGGTACCGTGTTCGGCTGAGCTGAGGAACGAAAGCGGGCGATGGAGCACCCGGTGGGCAATCGTCTGCGCCAACTGGTTCATGATCCGGGCGTCGTCCGGCCCACCGGATAGCCGGCCGGCAAACCGCTGCACCTCCTCGCGTACCGCCCGATCGGCCTCGTCGAGGATCGCCGCAATCACCGGACCCACCCGATGGTGATTCGACAGCTTCGCCCATGCCTCGTCGGCAGCGCTCTCCACCAGGGACTCCACGACAGACGACGACGGCTCCATCCGGACATGGGCCGCGAGATCATCGACGTTGCGATACTGCAGGTTGCTGTTGGTTCCGGCCGTCGAGAAGTCCGGCGGCATGGCGAGGTCGATCAGCAGAAGGGAACTACTCCGCCGCTGCAGCGCCTCGATCAGCACCTCGGGACCGAACAGCTCTCCCTTGGCCGCAGTGGCGCTGATGACCACTGGAGCCTCGGCTAGCGCGGCGGGAGCCGCCGACAGAGGAAGCACCGCGTCCACCGGGAGCCGCACCGATTCCGGCCGGCGGGCGTACACCGAGATCGTCGGCGGGTTGGCAGAGCGCTTCAGCGCCTTGGCGGCGGCCTGGGCCATCACCCCGGCGCCGAACACTGCCACGTGGCTCGCTGACTCTGCCATCGCGGCTGCGGCCAGGGCGATCGATCCCCTCCCGAGATGCCCCATCCTCCGCCGGCAGGACTTGCCCGTGGCAACGGCGGACTGCAGCGCCTTCTCGAAGAGGCCGCCGACGACACCGGCCGCCTGGGCAACATCGAGGGCGGCGCGGAACTGACCGAGAACTTCCGGCTCACCGACGATCGGGGAATCGAGGCCGGCCGCCACCCGGAAGAGGTGGTGGATGGCTTCCCTGTCGCGACGGTGGACCCCGCCTGGTGGGATCTCCTTATCGGGATACAACAGCTCCAGCACCCGCCCCAGCGCCCGCTCACACCCGGAGGTGGCGACCTCAATCCGCAGGCAGGTGGGGAGAACGAAGGTGTCAATGCCCTCTGCCCTCACACGTTCGAGGGCGGCGGCGAACTGCTCGGGCACCAGGGCCAGGCCGGCGCGGTGCTCTGCCGACACGTTGGGATGGGCGAACGTGACCGAGGTGACCCGGAAGGTAGTCATGCGATCGGCCCGACGGGTGCCGAAGCGAGCGTGGACTGTCTCGCCATCAGGTGCCCCTCCGAAAGCGCCGCTGAGGAAACCCGGACCTTCCAGACTACCCACTGCCCCGCAGGGGCCCCAGTGGCACGGCAAGGGCCCGAACCGGGGCCCTATTCACCGCAGGCCTCGGTCGACGGCAAGTCGGCCTCGCCCCAACGCGATACGACCAGGTCCCGAGCGTCGATCAGACCCATGAACGGGCGATCGGGCTTCTGATGCCCGGTGCGGCAGACTACCTTGCCACCCCGTGAACGACATCCGGCCACCCATCGGCGTCCTGCTGGTTCAACTCGGGACCCCCGACTCACCGAGTGTGCCCGATGTGCGGCGCTACCTTCGCGGGTTCCTCTCCGATCCCCGTGTTCTGGACATGCCGGCCCCTGCCCGGGCGCTGCTCCTGAACGCCGTCATCCTCCCGTTTCGCCTACGCCGGTCGGCAGAGGCCTACGAGAAGATCTGGACCGCCCAGGGCTCGCCGCTGCTCTTCCACACCGGGGCACTGACTGCCAGGGTTGGGGAACTGCTCGGCGACGGGTATCGGGTGACCTACGGCATGCGGTACCGGAACCCTCCTCTCTCCACCGCCATCCGGGAGCTGCTCGACGCCGGATGCACCCGCCTCATCGTGTTGCCGCTGTTCCCCCAGTACGCCTCTGCCTCCACCGGATCGGCGCTCGATGCCGTGCTCGACGCCACCCGCAAGCGATGGAACGTGCCCGACCTCACCACCATCGGCGCGTTCTACGACCATCCGGGCTTCGTCCGTTCCGTTGCGGGCATTGCCCGGTCGGCACTCGATGAGTTCCGCCCCGACCACGTGCTGTTCAGCTATCACGGCCTTCCCGAGAAGCAGATCCGCAAGAGCGATCCCACCCGCAACTGGTGCTTCCAGCAGCCAGGGTGCTGCGACCAGATCGCCGAGGCGAATCGCTTCTGCTACCGGGCGCAGAGCTTTGCCACCACTCGAGCCCTGGCTTTGGAGCTCGGCCTCGCCGAGGACACGTACTCGACCACGTTTCAGTCGCGGTTGGGCGGACAGAAGTGGATCGAGCCGTACACCGACAAGGAACTGCCGGAGCTCTACGACTGCGGGGTTCGCCGGCTTGCCGTGCTCACCCCGTCGTTCACGGCCGACTGCCTGGAGACGACCGAGGAGATCGGGATCCGGGGTCGCGGTCGGTGGGTGGAACTCGGCGGCGAGGACTTCCTGCTGGTGCCATGTGTCAACGCCGACCCCTTCTGGGCGGCTGCGGTGGCCGACATGGTCCGGGCCGCAGTCTGAGACGCCGCCGATTGCACCGAGGCGCCGGCCCGCCCCGGCCCCGCGCCGGTCGTGGCGTGAGGACGGCTACGGGGAGGCGGACCGCGTGGATCGGCAGCGCATAGCGGAGATGGGGAGGCTGTAGGGCGGGGACAGGGCGCCCCCGGGCGCAGGGGAAGGTCAGGCTGCCGCAGCCAGGTACCCCTCCGGTTCTGCCAGCGGCTCGGCCCGTCGCTGGTCGTCCAAGAAGGCCGCCTCGATGTCGTGGTTCACAGCCTGCCTGTGCAACTTGGCGTTGCTTGGCCACCGGACACGCCCCTTGCGGGCCGGGTGGGTTCTCGAGTTGTTGGGAGTCTCCCGCCTATGTCGATTTCACGTTCGGCACTTATTGGTTGTCCCGGCTCTTTAACGAGGACTCCGGGGACCTCGGCTCGCTTCCGTCGCTTCAACCCTCAGAGTCGAAACCAGTTCACCCCCGAAGGCGCGAAGCGCACACTCACCGTACGACGCAGTGGCGGGTGCGGGGCATTCCCCGGCGATGCGACGGCCTTCGTTCCCGTGCCGTGGGCGCCCGGCCTCGGGCGGCAGTTGCCGGCCTGATACCCTGGCGCCGGATGCTCGACAGCGCCTTTCCCGTCCTGATGGCAGCAGCCGCCTACCTCGTGGGTTCCATCCCCTTCCCCCTTCTCATCGGCCTGCGGAAGGGGGTGGACGTACGCCGCGTGGGCTCGGGCAACATCGGCGCCGGCAACCTGACCCGGACGGTGGGCTGGCCCGCCGGGCTCGCCGCCGCACTGCTCGATGGATACAAGGGCCTCCTGCCGTTCGTGGTGGCACCGGTGGCGGCACTCGGGACCGGGGCCGCTACCACTGCAGGGCTGGCGGCGGTGGCGGGGCACAACTGGTCGCTCTTCCTCAGAGGCCGGGGCGGTCGCGGCCTGGCCACCTCGACGGGCGTGGTGCTCGGACTCAACCCAGCGCTTGCCCTCTGGCCGGCGGCCTGGGCGCTGGTGGGATGGAAGGTGGGCGGCGGCATCGGCGGGTTCATGGGCTGGGGCCTGCTCCCCGTCTACGCCGCGGTCGGTTCCTTCTCCGGAGTCGAGACCAGCGCGGCCTGCGGACTGGCCCTACTCATGATCGCCCGACGAGCTCAAGGTGACGACGAGCGCGCCCCGGGATTCAGGGCCGCCCTCCAAAGGGTCGTCTTCGACTGCAGGGAACTCGGCGGGGGAGACCCAGCCGGGGCAGGCCGCGACGCGAAGCGACCGGCCCGGGCCTGACATGCGGGGCCGAACCGCGCTGCTCCTGGCCGCCGGGATCGTCGTCTTCCTCGGCTACGCCGGCCTGCTGACCTGGATCCTCTCCAGCAGGGGACTCCCGTCACTCGGGTTGATCGGACTCTCGCTGGTGGCGGTGGCGATACCGGTCCAATGGGTCGCCATCTGGCTCTTCGGGGAGCAGTTCCACCACGCTCTGGCGCAGACGGGAAGGCACCTGAGCAGGCGCTCGGCCTTTCGGGCGGCGCTGATCGGAGCGGGGGTCGCCCGACTGCTCCCCGCCGGCGGGGCGGTCACCCCGGTGGCGATGTCCTGGTCGGCTCGTTCCGAGGTGCGGGGCACCACCGGAGCGGCGGTGCGGGCCACCACGCTGAACTACGCCGGCCTGCTCATCGGCACCGGCGTCCTCCTCCTCTGGATCGCCTTCCGGGAGCGCATCCTGCCGGAGGCAGTGGGAGCAGCCATAGGCGTCGGGGTGGTCTTGCTGGCCCTGGGAAGCGCCCTCATATTCGGCTCGTCCCGACTGGGAACCCTGGTGCGGATGCTCCCCCTGCGCCTGCGACGCCGGCTGGAATCGGCCTTCGAGGATCACGCTGCCGACCCCCGCGGCCATGGGTTGCTGTGGTCGAGGCTCGCCGGCGAAGCCGCGGTCCTGGGTCTGGTGCTCTTCGCCTTCCGGATCCGACTCACCCCCGCCCAGGTCTTTGTAGCCTTCGGGATGTCCCAGCTCGCCGGGGGCCTCCCCGGCACGCCCGGCGGCCTGGGCCTCGCCGAGGCCGGCCTCGTCGGTGCCCTGGTGGCATTCGGAGTCCCTGCAGAAGCCGGCCTGGCTCCCACACTCGTCTACCGGCTCATCTCGTATTGGATGCCGGTCGCCGCCGGGCTCATCGCCGGAGGAGCAGCCTTCCTCAAGACGCGCCGGGCCGGCACCGTGGAGAACGGACCGGAGGCCGCCTAACGGGTACTTCCCTGGCGGGCCCGAGCAGGACCTCCTCCCATACCCGCGATCCCTCGTGCATCGCAGACCGCGGCAAGTCTCCGCTGAGGCCGACTGCCGGAAGCCTTCTGGCCTCTTCCGCCTTTCGGAGGGGTACCGAAGGCTCAATGGCACTCATCGGGCCCACCGACCAGACTGAACCCATCAAGGAGGTGACCACCAACAGCCAGCACGCCCGCACTACCGCCTCATAAGTCGGGGAGCACGCTGAGGGAAACACCTACTTACACCACACAGCGGGACGTGACCACTCCGACACCCACACTCGTCCCTCCCGCGACAGGGTGTGGCAGAGCTTACGGTGCCGCAGGTGGGCGAGCCGCTCCTCGTCCGCCGCCCCCAGGATCTCCCCGCGCTCTGTCCCGGTGAGCCGCTGCGGCAGCCGGCAGGCCACCGGCGGGCGATCCGCCAGGTCGGCTGCTCTCAGGATGGCCGGGTTGGGCCTGGCAGCGACCGCGGCACGCTCCCCTGAGCTCGGCAGGACAGACCAGGCCGCTCCGGCCCTGTGCAGCCAACGACGCAGACGGCGAGGATCCAACAGGATCACCCCACAGGCCCGCTCAACAGTCATCCCCGCCTGCTTCGCCCCCAACACGGCCCGACAGATCTGCAGCTTGATCTCCGCCGGCAGGCGCCGACCACGGATGGGCCCGATCAAACCCCATTGACTTTTCCCCGCAGCAGAGTGTTCTCGATAGCCAACTCCTTCAAAGCCCGGCCGGTGCGCTCCAACTCGGCCTCCAACTCCGCCACCTTGGCATCCTTGCGGGGCCGGCCCGGGCGGCGAGCCAGAGCCTCGGTAGCGCCCTCCCGGGCTCGCTCCCGGATCACCCGAAGCTGAGAGGGAGTGACCCCCCAGCGGCGGCACACCTCGGCGTCGGTACTCCCCTTGCGAGACGCCTCCAAAAACACCTGCCACTTCTCCTCGACGCTCAGCCGCACCCGCCGCTGCGCCCGTCCCTCCACAATCCCTCCTTCCCGGGTGTCTACCACCACGCTCGTAGAGGCTGCCAGCAGAGTCCCCCAAACCGTGGCATTTCCTCAGACCAGAACCGGTCACACGGTCAGACGCAAGCCGGGGGGCCCGAGGGGCTCGGACTATTGCCATTGGGTGTGCCCGCGAGCGGGTATTGACCCTGCAGGCGAACAGACTATAATTCTGGTCATGTCGCAAGTGCTTCCGCTTTCCGAGGTCAAGGCCAGGTTCTCCGAGATCGTTGAGGCGGTGTCGAGCACTCACGAGCGGGTGACGGTGACCCGCAACGGGCGGCCGGCGGTGGTCGTGGTCAGTGCGGATGATCTGGAGGCTATCGAGGAGACGCTGAGCATCCTCTCCGATCCCGGAGCGATGCGGGCTATAGAGGAAGGCCGAGCCGCCATCGCCGCCGGCGACTTCTCAACGGCAGAGGATCTTGAGGTGTTGCGAGACCGACTGCGTGCCCGGTCGGCGTGACTCCGCCGTTCTGGAGTCTGGTTGTGGCCGGACCGGTCCGCCGGGCCATCAGCCGACTGCCTGCCAAGGTGGCGGTTGCGGTGTTGGATTTCCTGGTGGGCTCGTTGGTGGAAGACCCCCGGCGGGTGGGCAAGGCACTGCGCGGCGATCTGGAGGGCCTCCATGCGGCACGAGTGGGTGCCTATCGAGTGATCTACGAGATCGAAATAGAGGCCCGGGTGGTGCGGGTCTTGTTCGTAGATCACAGTGCCGACGTCTACCGGCCTCGTTGACGGCAGCAGGCCTTCGAGGCTGTCGGCCATCAGCCCGGGGGCTTGAAGCCTGCCGAGCCGACTTCAAGCCTGAACTCGACCCTGGTGAGGTTCTCGAGGGAGGCGCCGAGGGGCTGCCGACCTCACCGCTCTTCGGGCCGCCGGTTCTGGATCGCACCGCTTCGAGGACCCGGAGCTAGAGCCTCTTGATGAAGTACTGCTCGCGGAAGGGATCGGGGTAGGCATCGGACTCCCCGTACACCCCATATCCGAGTTGATGGAAGAACTCCGGCGACTGGAACGACAGCGCCATACTCTGTGATGCGATGCATCCGTGAGCCCTTGCGATGCGCTCCGCCTCCATCAAGAGGCGCCTCCCCCAGCCCTGGCGACGGTAGGGGGGATCGACCCAGATGAGCTCAGGCACCACGATCCGCAGTGTCGTCCAGGCGAACAGCCCACCGACGACCTGCCCTCCCGGGTCGCGGAGAGCAAGCCGAACCTTGATGCCAGGGTTCTCCATCTCATCACCGATCTGAGCGACACAGAAGTCGTGGAACCCGGATCGGACGGGCCGCATGTCCTCCTCGGTCGCGTTCCCCACGACGGTGAAACCGCTGATGGTGTCGTCGAGATCCGCTGCGTCGTCGCTCTCGCGCCCGGCGAGGAACTGCTTCACCAGAACATGCTCGGTGATCCCATCCGGATACCCGGCGAAGACACCGATGGTCTGGTACCCGAGCTTCTGGTAGAACCCGGGTGCCTGGAATGAGAACGTCCATGTCTGGGAGGCGCCACATCCGGCTTCTCTGCCGATGCGCTCAGCCTCCAGGAGCATCCGTTCTCCGAGACCGCGTTCGCGATAGGCGTCGGCGACCCAGAGGACCTCGAGGAACATCACTCCGAGTTTGGTGCTGGCATTGATCCCGCCGACCACCTCGCCGTTGTGGCCCTCCACCGTCACGTTGAACTCAACACCCGGATCGTGGAACCGTCCGCCGGTCTGGGTCTGATTGTGAGCATCCAATCGTTCCTCGATCGAGGAGAGCTCATCCTTCGTCAGGTCGTCGCTGATCGAGCAACGCGGGGGAGTCGTGCCACCCATCATGTGCGTCTTCCCGTCATGGGCCGCAACCCCGTTCCAGGAAGCGTAGGCCGCGACCCGTGGCGCAGGTCGTACGTCACAGGGGATGTGCCCCCGAGCCTCCGCCTTGGGGCGACCCCGGGTGCCGGAACCGCTCCGTCTCAATGGCGGCGCCGAACGCGAACCAGTCGAAGCGCCGATCGACCGTCTTCCGCGCCCTGCGACGCAGGGGGCTGAAGGCGACAGCGGGCCCCCTCCCCGGAACGAACCTCCGTCCGTCACCCCAGGGGTCAAGACTCTTCGCCTATCCCGAAGGAGAAGGGCAACTGGGACCAGAAGATGAACCCGGTGAAGCCCGGACACGGGTCCCGAAGCGTTGCGCACCTCGCCTTCCCGCCTCCAGGTGTGTCCTAGTTGCCGAAGCTGCACTCGGGAAGATCCGATGGCCACGCCATCCCCGGCTCCAGCCGCTCGTAGCACCCTCTGGGAACCTTGATCTGAACGCCTACAAGGGATCGCCCGGACTCGGCGATACCCAGACCTCCCACCTCCCCGACCATCTCCGCCGGGCTCGAGCACTGCGGGTACGGGGTCGGCCACGGATCACCCGAATCGAGCAGCCCCGAACAGCCGGGCTCGGTGATGAACTGGACCTCCGCATAGTGGGTGCTGTCGGTGATGCGGAGCCCGAGCAGCGAGATGCCGCCGGACTCGCGCAGGAAAGAGACCACAGCGGTTCCATCCTCCGGAGGAGCGAACACCGGGCCTTCGTCGTAACCCACCCCGGTGCTGCCCGGGCGCAGCAAGAAGAGGGCCAAGCCCGCCGCCAGCAGGACGAGCGCCACAATCACCCCAGCCCCCATCGGGGATCGCGACTTCACGGTCCCTACCTGGCTTTCATCGGATACGCCGCACCGCGCACACGCTACCGGCCGGAGGCTTCAACCAGGATGCCCAACCGGATGGTGGCCAACTCCTGACAGAGGTCCCGAGGGGACTCCCTGCGTCAAACGTCGGCTGGCGCCGCCGGTCGCCTACGCCGCCGGCGGGGGCGGGGTCTCTTCCTTCTTTGGCTCCGGCCCATCTCGGAAGGCCACGGCGGCCACCACCCACGAGCCGATGAGGGCGAACAGGGCCACCCCCCACACCACCGGTATGTGCACCTCACCGCCCGGTTGGCGGACCAGGAACTCACCCTCGCCGATGACACCGACGATGAGCACCGCCACCCACATGGTGATGATGACCAGCGCTCCCCAGAAGTACTTGCGCCCCATTAGGGTCTCCTCCTTGCCGGGTCACCCCGCCGCCGGGTCCAGCCGGCGGTACAGGGCGAGCAGCTTCTTCTCTTCCTCGTCCCAGTTCCACTTGCCGATGGCCAATCGGGTCGCCGCCCGGAAGCGGGCCTCGGCCGCGGGGTCGTCGATGATGGCGCCCACCGCGGCGGCGATGCTCTGCGGGTCATCGGGGTCGCACACCGTGCCCACCCCCTCCTCGCGCACCACCCGGCCCATCTCCTCGAAGTCCGAGGCCACGACGGGGATGCCGGCCATCATGTACTCGAAGAGCTTGTTGGGCATCGACCAGCGGTACGACAGCGACTGCCCCCGGATGACGCACAGGCCCACATCGGCGCTGGCGGTGTAGTGGAGCAACTCGTCGTTGGGGATGGGCCCGAAGAAGCGCACCCGGTCGCCCAGGCCGCGGCGGCGCACCATCGCCTCCAGGGCGGGGCGGTGGTAGCCGTAGCCGATGACCACCAGCCCGCACCGGTCGAGCAGGGTCACGGCCTCGATGCTCTCCTCGATGCCGCGGAACTCCTGGATCGATCCCTGGTAGAGCAGGATCCTCTGGTCGGCGGGGATGCCCAGGCGCTCGTGGAGGTCCCAGCCCTGCTGCACCTCGATCCGCTCCGGCACGTTGTGGATGAGGGTGGGGAACGGGATCCCGTAGCGCCGCACCACGTACTCGGCCCGGCTGCGGGTGGTCCAGATGCCCTCGTCGTTGTGGCGCAGGCCGCGGCGCTCGGCCCGCCCCGCCTGCCACCGCGCCACCCGGCCCATGCGGGAGCGCTCTGTGGCCAGTTCGTGGGAGTCGTAGACCAGGCGCGTGCCGGGCCGCGCCTGTTTGCAGCGGACGCCGACTGCCAGGGTGTTGAGGTCGTGGCAGTGCCAAACCTCCGCCCCGGTAGCCAGGCCGGCCCGCACGAAGCGGCGATCGAGGGCCCGGGCCCGCACCGCCGTAAGCGGGCCCTGGACGACGAACTTGGCGGCGCGGAAGCCGTAGCGCACGGTCTGGGAGAGGGCGATCCGCACGGCTGTGGAGAAGCCCGTCCAGGCCGCGTCCAGACGGGTGCGATGGACGGTGCCCCCGCTGCCGGGGGAGGCGATGGCGGGCCGCGGCACGGCTGCGGCGGCAGTCTCCCCGGGCGTTGCCGTGGACGGGGGCAGGAGCGCGGCGTAGCGGCGGATGCGCCCCTCGTCGACTTCGCCGTCTGTGAGGCGGGCACGGCGTTCCTCGGTGCCCACCACGAAGCGGGCGTGGGCCTGCTGCACACGGCGCATCCCGAAGGAGAGGCGGTTCACCCGCACCACCTTGACCCCGTCGGCGGTGGTCTCCCGCTCGGCGGTGACCCCGGGGACGTGGATGGCCACCACGGTCACCTCGTGGCCGCCCTCCACCAGCGAACGGGCCTCCTTGGTGACCCGGGCGTCGTACTCGAAGGAGTTCTTGACGAACATGCAGACCCTCACGACGCCTCCTCGCGCAGGGCGGCGAGCAGGGCGGCGGCGGCATCGGGATGGTCGGCGGGGTGCCCCACGACCTCGATCTTGCCGGTATACCCCCAGGAACGCACGATGTCGGCGTCGGCCGAGGTCGCCACGGCGGCGAACAGGCAGGTGCCCAGGAAGACGGCCCACTCCCCGGGTGGTCCGTCCCCGGCCGAGGCGCCGAGGACGGCCCGTTCCAGGCGCGGGGCGTCGGCGGCACGCACCCGGTCCAGGGTCGCGGCATCCAGCATCGCTCCGCCGCCCAGGACCAGGGCGGCGCCCATCCCTCCGGCCTCGACCCGCGCCCACGGGGCCAGCCCCGCCAGGGCGGCGCGGGAACGGGCGTCGCCGAGGTGGGCCAGGACGGGGCGGTCGTCCTGCTCCGCCCGGCGGCGGCGCCAGGCCCGGCCCAGTCGGTAGATCAGGGAGCGCGGCCCCCGGCCTCTTCGCCCGGCGGCCACGATGCGGTCGCGCTCGGGGACGGCGGGGGTCACGGTGGCCGGGACCACCCCGGTCGGGGGCGGCAGAGTGACCAGGGCCTCGTCCAGGCGGCGCTCCCAGGAGAGGGCCCGCACCCGGTGCCAGGCATCGGGGAGGCCGGCGGCGTCGGGCAGGACCTTGGACCACTCGCGGCGGCGCACCAGGGCAAAGGCGGGGAGGCCCGCCGTCCCCCAGGCGGCATCGCCCGAGACGGCATCGAGGCCGGCGTAGCCGACGGCGGCGATCGAGGCCCGGGGCGTGGCGTCGAGGAAGCGCACCGCCCGATCCGCCAGCAGGGGGCTGAGGCCGGCGGCGCCCGACACCAGGGCGAGGTACTCCCCGCGGGCGGCGGCGATCGCTCGCAGGATGCGCTGTTCCGGGGTGCCGGCCCCGTCGGGGAGGGAGCGCACCCGGGGGTCGCCGGCGCGGGGGCAGTCATTGGGGAAGAACGCCTCCCAGTCGCCCGAGGTCTGCGCCGCCATCTGGCCCGCCAATTGGACGGCACGGCGCCCGGCCGGGGCGGTGACCACCCACGACACCTTGGGGACCTCGAAAGGACCGGGGTCGGTGAGGCGGCGGTAGAAGCGGTGGGGAATCTTGCCCCGGATCAGGTCGGCGTTGGCCGCCCGCCCCACCTGTCGCCAGCCCTCTTCGGGGTGCGTCTCCTCCTGCTCCTGGTGGTAGATGGCGGCCCGGTTGGCCGGCACGAAGAACAGGCCGGCGGCGAACAGGCGCCAGCCGAGTTCGGTGTCCTCTCCCCCCCAGTGGCGGAAGTCGGGGGAGAAGCCCCCGGCCTCCAGGAAGGCGTCCCGGGGGACGGAGCAGTTGCCGGTGAGCAGGGCGCGGAATGCCTCGTTGCCGTGACGCAGGGCGGCGGTGCGCCGGTAGAAGGTGCGCCGCCAGTCCTCGGGAGCGAAGGCCTCGTCGCCCGGGTCGTCGCCCTTGACCAGGCGGCGGATGTCGACGGTGCCGGCGGCGATCTCCTCGGGCGGGTAGTCGGTGGAGTCAACGTGCTGGCGCGACCCGACCACCACGAGATTGTCGGCCCGGTGGTGCCAGGCCATGTGCCCGGCCACCAGTTCCGGGTCGGGGAGGCAGTCGGCGTCCACGAACAGCACCACGTCGGCCCCGGTGCGGGAGGCCCCCAGGGTGCGGGCCCGCCCCGCCCCGTAGCCGTCGTGCTCCTGGCGCACCAGGTAGGTGCGCAGGCGGGCCGAGGCTTCGGCGACGGCGAGGGCGAGGTCCTCTTCGGAGCCGTCGTCGGCGACCACCACCGAGATCAGGTGGGGCGGGTAGCCCCTCTGTGCCGCCAGGCCGGCCAGAGTGCGGCGGAGCAGCTGCCCCCGGTTGTAGACGGGGACCACGACCGCCACGGTGAGGCGCGGCTCCCCCGGATCCACCGCGGCCAGGGGCAGCCAGTCGTTCTCGGGTCCGACGAAGCGGGCCATCGGGGGGATTGTCGCAGGGGAGGAGGGTTGGGCGGCACTGCGGGGAGCGGCGCGCCGCCGCACGGCGGCCGAGGAGACGGGCGGGTCCTGCCGCCCCGTGCCGGAATCGTCCCAGCGGCCGACCCAGAAGGAGCGCCGTGGCCGCCACCCTGTTCATCCTCAACGACCCTCCGTACGGCACGGAGCGCAGCTATAGCGGTCTGCGCCTCGCCGGGTCGCTCGCCCGGCGCGAAGGCGAGGACGTCCGGGTCTCATTGCTCGGTGACGCCGCCGCCTGCGCCAAGGCCGGGCAGAAGGTGTCGACCGGCTACTACAACCTCGAGGTGATGCTGCGCGCCATCACCCGGCACGGAGGCCAGATCGGGGTGTGCGGCACCTGCCTGGACGCCCGGGGCATCGCCGCCGCGGAACTCGCCGAGGGCTGCACTCGGAGCACGCTGGAGGAACCGGCCGGCTGGACCGCGGCGGCCAACCGGGTGCTCGTGTTCTGAGCGGTCGGCAGCCTCGCTAGGGCACCAGGTCGACCCGCCGGCCCCAGACGTCGCGGCCGCTCGTCGGCTCACCCCGTGCGTCCTGCCAGACCACGAGGTGCTCGGTGCCGCTCCAGGCCACTTCCGGCTGATACTCGAAGGCGGTGGCCGCCGGCCCGCTGACCCGGAAATCGCCTCCGATCCGAGCCCCGGTCGGGTCGACCCGCCGCCCGTAGATATCGGCGCCCCGGGTGTCCCAATTCCGCTCGTCCTGCCAGACGACCAGGTACTGGCCGGCGCCGGCGTCCCAGGCGATCGCCGGGGCCCAGTCCCAGCCCTGGGCGCCGGGGCCGCAGACCCGGAAGTTGGCCCCGATCGGGGCCCCGGCCGACGACACCAGGCGGGCGTAGATGTCGGTTTGCCGGCCCGGGTTCATCCGCCAGTCCTCCCAGACGACGAGGAAGTCGGTGCCGTTCCCGGCGAGCGCCGGGGCGAGGTCGTCGGCGATGGCGTTCGTGCCACTGATCCGGCGGTCCCGGCCCAGGGGGGTGCCGGCCGGCGAGACGAGACGCCCCCGGACGTCGTCGCCGCGATCGTCGCTGTTGCGGGAGTCCTGCCAGACCACCAGGAAGTTGCTGCCGCTCCAGGCCACATCCGGGACCGCCTCGTCGGCGGTGGCGTTCGTTCCGCTGATCCGGGCGTCGAAGCCGGTCGGGGCCCCGGCCGCGGACACGAGTCGGCCGTGGATGTCGGTGCCCCGGTCCTGCGAGTTCCGCTCGTCCCGCCACACGACAAGGTACTCGCTGCCGCTCCAGGCGATCGCCGGCTCGCTCTCGTAGTCGGTGGCGCCCGGGCCGCTCATACGGATCCCGGGTGCCAGCAGGGCCCCGGCCGCCGACACCCGTCGCCCGTAGATGTCGGCGCCCCGGGTGTCCCACTTCCGCAAGTCCTCCCAAACCACGAGGTACTCGCTCCCGTTCCAGGCCACCGCCGGCCTCTGCTCGTCGGCGGCGCCGGCGGCATCGCTGATGCGGAAGTCGTGGCCGATGGGGGCGCCGGTGGCCGAGAGGAGTTGCCCGTAGACGTCGACGCCGGAGGTCCCTTCGTCCCGGAGGTCCTCCCAGACGACCAGGTACCCGGTGCCGCTCGAGGCCACGGCGGGCGAGGCCTCGTCGGCGACGGCGGCGGTGTCGCTGATGAGGAACTCGCCTCCCACCACCGGGGCCGCTCGCGGAACAGTCCCCGCCGAGGCTGATGCCACCGCCGGGGCCAGTAGAGCGAGGCCGACGATCAGGACCGTCCACCGTGACGCCGCACGACCGGGCATGGCTTACTCTCCATCTCTTGGGTGAGGGTGATGCTACGCGCCGGGGATGCAGCGGAGTGGCGTAAAAGGCCACCGTAGAAGGCCACCCTGCCGGGCCTGGCCCGCCCCGGCGCTGCCCGCCGGGTGAGGAGGGTATCTCAGCCGATCGAAGCCGAGGGAGACAAATCGGGGCCGCCGGGTACACTCGTCCTTCCGCATCCCCATGCCCGACAGCACCTCTTTCTTCGAGCACGAGACCTGGACCGCCGGAGTCGTCGGCCTCGGCTACGTGGGGCTTCCCCTGGCGATCACCGCCGTCCAGCGGGGCCTGCGGGCCATCGGCTTCGATGTCGACCCGGCCGCGGTCGATCGCCTGCGCCGCGGGGAGTCGCCGGTGGAGGACGTGACCGACGAGGCGTTGCGGGCCGCCCTCGCCGCCGGCTTGGAGGTGACCACCGACGAGACCCGCTTGAGTGAGGCCGACGCCGTGTTCATTTGCGTCCCCAGCCCGTTGAACCGCCACCGCGAGCCCGACCTCCGCTTCATCGAGGCGGCGGCGGCCACGGTGAGCCGGGTGGTGCGCCCCGGGATGCTGGTGTCGCTGGAGTCCACCACGTACCCGGGCACAACCGAGGACCTCCTGGTGCCGGCGGCCACGGCCGGGGGCCTGCGCCTGGACGAAGACGTGTTCGTCTGCTTCTCGTCGGAGCGGGTGGACCCGGGTCGCAACCGGGCGCTCGGCGGGATTCCCAAGGTGGTGGGTGGGGTGAGTCCGGCGTCTACCCGGGTTGCAGCCGCCGCCTACGGGCGGCTGGTGGACCGGGTGCATGCGGTGTCGTCGGCCCGGGCGGCCGAGATGTCCAAGCTGCTGGAGAACACTTACCGCGCGGTGAACATCGGCCTGGTGAACGAGATGGCCCAACTGGCCCACGAACTGGACATCGACATCTGGGAGGTGATCGCCGCCGCGGCTACCAAGCCGTTCGGTTTCCAGGCCTTCTATCCCGGCCCGGGGGTGGGCGGCCACTGCATTCCCCTCGACCCGAACTACCTGGCCTGGCGGGCCCGGGAGGCCGGTTTCGCCACCCGGTTCATCGATCTGGCCGAGCAGGTGAACACCCGCATGCCGGCGTACACCGCCGATCGCATCTCGGATCTTCTGAACCGGAGGGGTCTGGCGGTGTTCGGCACCCGGATCCTGGGGGTGGGCCTGGCCTTCAAGCCCGACGTGGCCGACGACCGCGAGTCGCCCGCCATCGACGTGCTCGAAGAACTGGCCGGGCGGGGCGCCGAAGTGCTGGCCTGGGACCCCCTGGTGGACCCGGCGCGCATCGCCTCCTACGGCTTCACGCCGGTGGACGGTGGAGTGCCCGACGGGGTGGCCCTGGCCGTCATCCTCACCGACCACGAAGTGTTCGACTACCCCGCAATCGCCGCCGCGGTGCCGGTGGTGTTCGACACCCGGGGGGCCTATACGCGGCGGGGCCTGGCGGCCGATAACGTCGTAGCCCTGTGAGGGCCCTGGTCGTCACCTCCGTCCATCGCGCCGACGATCCCCGCATCCGCGAGCGCACCGTGCGCTCCCTGGCCGCCGCCTTCGAAGTGCGCTACGCGACGCGAGCCCCGGGCCCCGCCGCCGGAGGGGACCATGAGTGGGTCGAGTTGGCCGGGGGCCGTCTGCGGCGGTGGTGGGGGGCGCTGCGCCAGATGTGCCGCGGCGACCTGGCGCTGGTGTCGGTGCACGACCCGGAACTGATCCCGGCGGCGCTTCTGGCCCGTCTGCTGCGCCGGGCGCCGGTGGTGGTGGACGTGCATGAGGACGTCCCCGCCCAGGTGCGGCACAGGCAGTGGGTGCCCCGCCTGCTGCGGCCCGGGGCGGCCTGGGCGGCGGCGCGCGCCCTGCGCCTGGCGGAGCGCTTCGGCACGATCACGCTCGCCGAGGCCGGCTACCGGCACCTCTTTCGCCGGGACCACCCGGTGTTCCCCAACTACCCGGCGGCCGGGTCGCTGCCCCCGGTGGCTCCGGATGCCGGTTTCCTGGTCTACGTGGGCGACATCACGGTGGAGCGCGGCGCCTTCGACATGGTCGAGGCGGCCGGCGCCATGAAGGAGCGGCGGCCCCTCCACCTGGTGGGTCGCTGCCGGGAAGACCTGGCCGAGCGTCTGCGCCGACGCGCCCGGGAGTTGAGGGTGAGCCTGGAGATCCTCGGCCCCCTGCCCCACCACCAGGCGATGGAGGTGGCCGCCGGGGCCTCGGCCGGCCTCTCCCTGCTCCACGCCCTGCCCAACTACGTCGGGTCGATGCCCACCAAGGTGGTCGAGTACCTGGCGATGGGCCTCCCGGTGGTGGCCTCCGACCTGCCCGGCACACGGGAAGCCCTGGCCGGCCGGGCCGCCGTTGAAGTGGTTCCGCCGTGCGATCCGATCGCCGCCGCTGCGGCGGTCGGCCGCCTCCTCGCCGAGGAGGCCCGGGAGGGGGCGGCGTTGCAGGCGCCCGTCTTGCGCCGGACCCTGGTGTGGCCCGACGAGACCGTGCGCCGGGTGTACCTGGCGGCCGCCCGGGGCGAGAGAAGCTGACCGCGGAGAACCGGGAACCGGGCCGGGCCGACGCGCCGTCCAAGCGGCGTAACACCGAATCACGAAATGGGAGAATCGGTGATGACTAAGAAGAGGATGGTGGTCGCCGTAGCCGCTGTTCTGGCCCTGGCGCTCCTGGCCGGTGCCTGCGGGGACGACGACGAGGAAGAGCAAAGCGGCCTGCCCAACCCGGCCTCGGTCTTCTGCGAGGAGAACGGGGGCAGCCTGGTCATCCGCGACGAGGCGGGCGGCCAGGTCGGGTACTGCGTCTTCGACGATGGGTCGGAGTGCGAGGAATGGGCCTTCATGCGTGGCGAATGCCAGCCCGGGCAGTCGCTGGGCGGCGAAACCGGCATCCCCAACCCGGCTTCCGTGTTCTGCGAGGAACAGGGCGGCACGGTGGAGATCGTCACCGCCGCCGACGGCAGCCAGTCGGGCGTGTGCCACTTCCCGGACGGCTCGGTCTGCGACGAGTGGGCCTTCTTCCGGGGCGAATGCGCTCCCGGCAACTGAGAGGTTCGTCCGCCACATCGGCGCCGGGTGGTCCCGGCGCCGATGACGCGTCCGGGGATCATTCCCACGGCTGTGGGGGGGCCGGGGAGGGCGGGGCGCGAGGGAGGCGGGGCGCGGTGTTGCCCCCTCCGCTCGGCGGCCGCGTGGGTTTGGGGGTTGGGGGTTTGCTGCGGGTGCCGCCTCACGCCTCCCCCGGCCGATGCCGGGAGAGGCATTGCGGGGTATCTCCCTGCCGACGGCTGTGGGGGGGGCCGGGGAGGGCGTGGCGCGAGGGAGGCGGGGCGCGGTGTTGCCCCCTCCAATCCCGGCGGGAGCCGGGACACGGTCGTCTCAGTCCACCAGGTCTTCCTCGCGCAACCCGAAGGCGGGATGCCGCAGCTTGGCCAGGGCGCGCTTCTCGATCTGGCGGATGCGCTCCGGGGTGAGCCCGAACTCGCCGCCGATTTCCTCGAGGGTGCGGGGCACGGAGTCGTCCAGGAACCCGTAGCGGGCGGTCAGGATGCGGTGCTCCCGTTCGTCGAGGCGGGCCACGGCCCGGCGCAGCACGGCGGCGACTTCGGCGTTCTCGGCGGCGAGGGCGACGTCCTCGGCATCCTCGTCCGAGATGAAGTCGCCGAGCAGAGCGCCGTCCTCCCCGATCGGCTGGTCTATAGAGACCTCGTCGGCCACCCGCAGGGCCCGCTCCACCTCGCCGGGGTCGATGCCGGTTTCGGCGGCGATCTCGGTGATGCTCGGAGGATGTCCCAGGCGGGCGCTGAGGCCGGAGGCGGCGCCGCGGATGGTGGCCAGGGTGTCGTGCAGTTGCCCGGGGATGCGTACCAGGCGGCCCTTCTCGGCCACGGCCCGGGCCAGGGCCTGGCGGATCCACCAGGTGGCGTACGTGGAGAATTTGAAGCCGCGGCGCCACTCGAACTTGTCCACGGCCCGCATCAGGCCCAGGTTGCCTTCCTGGACCAGGTCGCCCATATCGAGACCGGCGGCCCCGGCGTAGCGGCGGGCGTTGGCCACCACCAGGCGCAAGTTGGCCGAGATGAAGTGGTCCCGGGCCTCCTCGCCCCGGCGCACGGCGCGGCGCAGTTCGGCCGCTTCGGCGGGCGAGCCGGGGCGACCCGACTCGAGTCGGGCGGCGGCATTACGCCCCTCCTCGATCTGCTGCCCGAGTTCGATCTCCTCGGCAGCGGTGAGCAGGTCGTGCTGCCCCACCGACTCCAGGTACAGGGTCAAGGAGTCGGGGAGGGGGTCGGTGCGGGGTCGGGTAAGGGTGGTGGTCATGCTCTCGTTTGCCTCGTCGCTACATGAAACGCTTGGTGAACCCTATTCGTTCCCCGGTGGTAGCGAGGGATGCTGGGGACTTCTCAGCAGGAGCGGGTGGCGAGGAGGCCGGTGAGGTCGGCCGGAGGGCCCCCCTGGGGGGTTCGCTCGATTCGGGGCCGTTTCAAGGTCGGCGCGCCCACCCCACCAGGAAGCCCAGCCCCCAGGCGAGGTGCATGGCGGGCAGCACCACGGGCAGGGCCAGGGCCGCCGGGTCGCGGCGGCGCCCGGCCTCCAACAGGGTGGCGCCGAGCAGGGCGGCCAGATAGGCACCGGGGAGGATCGCCGCCGCCCAGGGCCAGGGGGTAGCGGGCATCACCGCCGACCCCAGCAATCCGACGACCAGGCCGGGCGGGGCCAGCTGCCGCCAGCGCAGCGATCGGGGGTGCTTGCGGAGCATCACTCGCTTCCAGGTGCCGTACTCGAAGTACTGCCGCCACAGGGACTGCAGGCCGGACCGCGGGGTGTAGGCCACCGCCAGGTCGGGGTGGAAGTAGACCGTCCCGCCCGACTCCCGCAGGCGCCAATTCAGCTCGTAGTCCTGATTGCGCACCTGTCCCTCGTCGAAGCCGCCCACCCGCTCCAGGGCGGCACGCCGGAACACCCCCAGGTAGACGGTGTCCACTGCTCCGGGATTCCCTCCGGTGCGGTAGCGGGCGTCACCCACTCCCAGGAACGTGGTTTGGGCGATGGCCACCGCCCGCGAGAGGAAGGTGGTTCCCTCGGCCGCCTGGGTGCCCCCCACGTTGTCGGCCCCCGTCTCCGCCAGGATCTCGACGGCCCGACGCAGGTAGTGGCGGGGGAAGCGGCTCTGGGCGTCGCAGCGGGCGATCACATCGCCGCGGGAGGCGGCGACGGCGGCGTTGAGGCCGGCGGCCGTGCCCCCCGACGGGTTGAGTGCCACGCCCACCCGGGCGTCGGCCGCCAGGCGGGCCAGCACCGCGTCGGTCCCGTCGCGAGAGGGCCCGTGGGCGATCACCACCTCCACCTCGCCGGGGTAGTCCTGGTCCAGGGCGGCCGCCACGGCATCGGCCAGGGTGGCGGCGGCGTCGAGGACCGGCATCACCACCGAGACCAGTGGGAAGGCGGGATCAGCCAAAGCGGTAGCCCACCGAGCGCACCGTGGCGATCCAGGAGGCCCTGGTCTCGCCCAGCTTGGCCCGCAGGCGCCGCACGTGGACGTCCACGGTGCGGGCCCCGCCGAAGTAGTCGTAGCCCCACACCCGGGAGAGCAACTGCTCCCGGCTCCAGGCCCGGGCCGGGTGCGAAGCAAAGAAGCGGAGCAGTTCGTACTCCATGTAGGTGAGGTCGATGGGGGTGCCGCCCAGGCGGGCCTGGTAGGTGGCCAGGTTCAACTCCAGGTCCTTGAAGCGGATGACGTCCTGGAGGGGTTCGTCCCCGGCCAGGGCGTGCAGACGGCGCAGGCGCAGGGCCAGTTCGCCGGGGTCGATGGGGGAGAGTAGGAAGTCGTCGCAAGCTTCCAGAGGCAGAGATGCCGTCTGGGCCCGGTTGGCCACCACCAGCACCGGGGCCCCTCCGTCGCCGCGCACCCGGCGGGCCAGCGACAGGGCGGCCATCGGCCGGTCTCCCAGTTCCACCACCAGGGCCGCCCAGCCTCCTTCGGGCTCCTTGTCGGCGGCGGTGGCGGCATCGGCCACCGGCACCGGGCGGCAGCCGGCGGCGAGAAGCGCTTCCACCAGCGGGGCGGAGGGCTGCTCGGGGTGGACGGCGACCAGCATCACAGAATGGGCAGGTACTCCCGCAACTCGAAGCGGGAGACGTGGCGCTGGTAGCGGTCCCACTCCCGCCGCTTGTTGCGCAGGAACCACTCGAACAGGTGCTCGCCGAGGGCGGCGGCCACCAGTTCCGAGGCCTCCATGGCATCGAGGGCCTCGGCGAGAGTGCCGGGCAGGCGGCCCACCCGTTCGGCGGCCCGCTCCTCGTCGGTGAGGTCGAACAGATTGCCGGTGACCTCCGGCGGCAGTTCGAGCCCCTGCTCGATGCCGTCGAGGCCGGCGGCCAGGATCACCGAGAAGGCCAGGTACGGGTTGCACGCGGGATCGGGGCCGCGGTACTCGATGCGGGTGCTCACCGGCTTCCCCGGCTTGGCCGAGGGCACCCGGACCAGGGCCGACTGGTTGTTGCGGGCCCAGGCCACGTGCACCGGGGCATCGAAGCCGCCCACCAGCCGCTTGTACGAGTTCACCCACTGGTTGGTGATGGCGGCGATGGGGGCGGCGTGGCGCAGCAGGCCGGCGATGAAACCCCGGGCCACCCGCGACAGGCCCTGGGCCGAGCCGGGGTCGTAGAAGGCGTTGCGGTCGCCCTCGAACAGGGAGAGGTGAAGGTGGAGGCCGTTGCCGTCCATGCCCTCGATGGGCTTGGGCATGAAGGTGGCGTAGATGCCGTGTTCCATCGCCACCTCCTTCACCACGAGACGGGCGGTCATCAGGTTGTCGGCCATGGCGAGGGCGTCGGTGTGGCGCAGGTCCAGCTCGTGCTGGCTGGGGGAGACCTCGTGGTGCGACGACTCCACCGAGATGCCCAGCGCCTCGAGGGCGGTGATGGTGTGGCGCCGGTACTCGCTGGCCACGTCGAGGGGGGTGAGGTCGAAGTAGCCGCCCCGGTCGAGTGGCTGGGGCTCCTCGCCCGAGTCGGCGAAGTAGAAGTACTCCAGTTCGGGCCCGACGTAGAAGGCGTAACCCAGGTCGGCGGCCCGCTGCAGGTTGCGCTGCAGGACCGACCGGGGGTCGCCCTCGAAGGGCTCGCCGTCGGGCATCGCGATGTTGCAGAACATCCGGGCCACGCTCTCCGACCCCCGCCACGGGAGGATCTGGAATGTGGTGGGGTCGGGGCGGGCCAGCATGTCGGACTCCTGCACCCGGGAGAAGCCCTCGATGGCGGACCCGTCGAAGTCCATGCCCTCCTCGAAGGCGGTCTCCAACTCGGCCGGGGTGATGGCGAACGACTTCAGGAACCCCAGCACGTCGGTGAACCAGAGGCGGATGAAGCGGATACCCCGCTCTTCGACGGTGCGCAGCACGTACTCTTCTTGCTTCGCCATGGGCTCTGTGGACCTCCCGGCGCGCAATGGTACGGCCCCCGCCGCGATGAGGGCGCGTGCGCTAGCGTCCGGGACGATCGCCCACCGCCGGAGGGAAGCCATGGACGAGCAGGAGCGCCGCGAAGCGGCCGTCAAGCGCCTGAAGGGAAAGCGGGAATTCTGGGGCCACGTCGTGGCCTACGTGCTGGTCAACGGCCTGCTGGTGGTGATCTGGGTGGTGACCAACAACGTCGGGCACTTCTGGCCCATGTGGTCGATGCTCGGGTGGGGCATCGGCCTCGGTTTCCACGGCTGGGAGACCTTCCAGAAGCCGATCAGCGAGGACGCCATCCGTAAGGAGATGGAACGGGGCGGGCGGTAGGGCCGACTGGTTGCGGAGCGCCGTGCAGAACCCTCGGCGGCGCTCGCTTCGCTCCGGCGGCCGTAGGTGTGCCCCCAGGGGTCCGCGACGCGAGAAGGGCCGGGAGCAGGTGCTCCCGGCCCCTCCGACTGGGGTTCGCGGCCGCCCCTACCCCTTGGTGCTCAGCGGCAGGTTGGCGTTGCGCACGACGCCACGCCAGGTGAACGCCCTGGCCGCCTCTTCGTGGCTGGGGGTTAAGACCGGCGAGGTGGCCACGGCCCCCGCCGGGTAGGCGATGCCGCAGATGGCGAAGGCCAATGGGAAGTTGCCCGCGTCGCCCAACTACCCGCCGAGGATGGGGAAGAAGAAGATGCCGCCGGCGCCATAGGAGAGGAACACCCAGGGGTGGTTCTGGCCCACGGTCTCGTTGCCGGACCGATCGTCGGCCGGGGCGGGGGTCAGGGCGAAGTTGCCGCCGAAGTTGAAGCCGACGAGCGTGGCGCCCGGGTAGAGCATGGCGTCGTTCCCGGTCATGGGGATGAACAGGAACGGCAGCACGCCCGGCGAGGCGGCCATCACCACCACCGACAGCTTGCGGCCCAGGTGGTCGCTGAGCGCTCTCCAGGCGAGGCGCCCGAGGGATTGGCCGGGGCGAAGAACACCGCCTTGGCGGTCTCGGCGATGGCATCGGCCCGGCCTCCCGGGCCGGCATGGGTGAGCGCTCTCACCGGGTACAGCTTCGTGGGACCGATGGCCATAGGGCCCGCCCCGGTGGAGACGACGAAAGTCGGGAAGATCGGGGAGAACTGGGGAGTGCATCCGGCCGGCAGCCACCCGACGGGGGGAATGCTCATCATCGTGCTGCCCACCGCCACCATCCCCGGGAAGATGGCGCCGTAGATGATGAGGGTGGTGCCGGTGCTCAAGTTGGCAATCAGGTCGCCCCAGTTGCCGACCGGCTTCAATCACATCAGTCGCCGAAGCCGGCCTCAGCGATCCCGGTGATCATCCCCTTGCGATCGGGGAACCAGCGCATGCCCACGGCGACAGGAACCACGTAGGCGAAGCCGATGCCGGCGCTGCCCGCGAGGCCGACGCTGAGCAGCACCGGCCAGGAAGAGCTCCCGCCGCCGATGTCGCCGATGGCGAAGCCGGCGCCCAGCAGGACGCCCCCGATCGTGGCCAGGCGCTTCGGGCCCCGGGCGGGCAGCTTCCGACCGGCGAACACCATGACCAGGGCGAACATGGATCGGTGCCCCACTTCGAGCCCTGACCCACTGCCTCATCCCCGAAACACAGCGTTCACCGTCCGGCAACCGGGGAGAAACGGGTCGCCGGTACCAATACCGGGTTACCTCGACTGCGGAGGAGATATGGCCACGCCTGCCGATGTGCTGGGGAAGGTGAAGGACGGCGGCTACGAGTTCGTCGACCTGCGCTTCTGCGACCTGCCCGGCCAGGTACAGCACACCACCCTCCCCGCTGCCGGCCTGACCGAGGCCTCGTTCGAGGACGGCTTCGGGTTCGACGGCTCCTCGATCCGCGGCTTCCGCCAGATCCAGGAGTCGGACATGGTGCTGGTGCCCGACCCCGACACCGCGGCAGCGGACCCCTTCCGCGAGGCGAAGACGCTCATCCTCTACTGCTTCGTGAAGGATCCGCTGACCGGCTTGTCCTACGACAAGGACCCCCGCTACGTCGCCAAGAAGGCGGAGGCCTTCCTCGCCGGCAGCGGCCTCGCCGACATCGGATACTTCGGGCCTGAGGCCGAGTTCTACATCTTCGACTCGGCTCGCTTCGACCAGAACCAGCACTCCGGGTACTACTTCGTGGACTCGGTGGAGGGCGCTTGGAACTCGGGGGCCGACGAACCCGGCGGCAACAAGGCGTACAAGCCGGGATACAAGGAGGGCTACTTCCCCGTCCCGCCCACCGACCACTACGCCGACCTGCGCTCCGAGATGACCCGCCTGCTGCTGGACGCCGGCATGGAGGTGGAGTTCCACCACCACGAGGTGGGCACGGCCGGCCAGTCGGAGATCGACATCCGCTACGGCACCCTGCTGCAGTCCGCCGACCGGGTGACGCTGTTCAAGTACCTGGTGAAGAACGCCGCCTGGCGCCGGGGCAAGACCGTTACCTTCATGCCCAAGCCGATCTTCCAGGACAACGGCTCGGGCATGCACGTGCACATGAGCCTGTGGACCGGCGGTAAGCCCCTCTTCTACGACGAGAAGGGGTACGGCGGCCTCAGCGACCTGGCCCGGTCCTACATCGGGGGCCTGCTGGCCCACGCCCCGGCGGTCCTGGCGTTCGCCGCCCCGACCACAAACTCCTACCGGCGGCTGGTGCCGGGGTACGAGGCCCCGGTGAACCTGGTCTACAGCCAGCGGAACCGCTCGGCGGCAGTGCGCATCCCGGTGCACTCGCTGAAGCCGGCGGCCAAGCGCGTCGAGTTCCGCTGCCCCGACCCTTCGGCCAACCCGTACCTGGCGTTCGCCGCCCTGTTGCTGGCAGGCCTCGACGGGATGACCCGGCGCCTGGACCCGGGAGCTCCCGTGGACAAGGACCTCTACGACCTGCCGCCAGAGGAATTGGCCAAGGTGCCGTCGGTGCCCGGGTCCCTGGAGGATGCCCTCGACGCCCTCGAGGAGGACCACGACTTCCTCCTCGCCGGTGGGGTGTTCACCGAGGAACTGATCGAGGACTGGATCGCCTACAAACGGATCCACGAGGTGGACGCGGTGCGCCTGCGACCCCACCCGTGGGAGTTCAAAATGTACTACGACCTGTAGGTGAATCTACGTCCCAGGCGCCGGGCCTCCGGGCCCGGCCCCGTCTCGCGGCGTAGGCCGCGGACCCGGTCTCGTCTCCCCCCCGGCTGTGGGGAGACACGCCGCAGGCGCAGAGGGGGAAGCCCAACTGCGTCACGGCCGACGTGCCCCGGTGCTGTCCTCCCCCTCAATCCCCTCCCACCGCCGCGGGAGGGAAGCTTCCGCCCGATCCTTGATGCCGAGCAGCATCCGGCGGGTCATCAGGGCCGTCACCGGTTTCATGAGGGAGGTGCCGAGCGCTTGCAGCCGGCCGGCCGTGCCCGCCTTGCGGGCGGCGCGATCGTGAGACATGAGCCGGCAGGCCCCGGGCCCCCCGGGGCACGACCACGAACGCCCACAGCGCATGCCAGTGGCGCTCGGGCGAGGTCTGCCGCAGCACCAGGCCCGCCCCGCATCCACACGCGCCACCGGGAGCGAGTAGCCCTGCCTAAGTCCCATCCGTCCGGGCGCGACGAGGGCCACGCGGTCGCCCCCGGCCAGGTGCTGCCGCTCTTCGTGGATCTCGTCGGTCGAGGGGATGTCCAGACCGAACAGGTTCTCCAGCCGGTCGCAGCCGTACATGCCGCCACGGCGCGGGGCGATCTGGGCCAGCCGGCGCCATACCTCCTCGGCGGGAGCCGCGATCGACATCGCCCGGGTCTGGTGCCGGCGGGACCGGGGATCAGCCGGGGTACTGGGCCCGGCACTCGTCGGGGGTGGCTCCCCGGTTGCGGTCCCGGTGGGCCCACCACAGCCCGCCCCCCACAATGAGGGCGGCGACGGGAAGCGAGGCGCTCCTGGTCACGGGTGGCTCCTCTCGGCGCCTGGCTCCGCGGTCACCCTGCCGCTCAGGCGTTGGCGCTGGGAGCCGTGGTGGTGGTGGTCGAGGTCGTGACGCTCGTGGTGGGCTCTTCGCCGCCCGAGGTGGTGCTGGTGGTGGACCCGTCGTCGGGGGTGCCGGTCTGCCGTGCCAGGTCGCGAAGGTCGGCGATGGCGTCGAGCACGGCGGCCACCTGATCCTCGAAGTCGATCATGGCGGCGCGGCGCAGCGTGCCGTCGTCGGGAGCCAGGAGGCCCAGGATGATGTCCTCCACCCGGGGGTCCAACTGCTCGACATCGAGCACCAACTGCACGTGGGCCTCGGCCAGGGCCGCCGGCACGTCGGCGGCGCCGGCCACCTCGTTCTCCCAGGCGGCGATGTTGGCCCTGACCTGTTCAAACGAGGCCTGAGCTTCGCTCTGGGTGATCTGCCGGCCTTCCCAGTCGGAGTTGATGCCCTGAACGTCGCCCAGGAACGCCTCGGCCTGGGTCTCGTAGACATCGAGGGTCACCATGAAGGCGGTCACTTCGATGGGAAGGGTGGTGGTGGTCGTGGTCGAGGGCGGCAGCACCGTGGTGGTGGTGCCGGCCTCGCTCTCGGCCGGCTCCAGGCTGTTCACGAAGGTGATGGTCAGCACCACCATCGCCAGGATGATCAGGGGCAGGATCCAGCGTCCGTGCTTCGGGTCCGGGTTCCGGGGCACGGCCAAACGGTAGTCGTTTCTCGGCTTTCTTCCCGGCACCGCGGCTACCCTCGCCGGTCGTGGAACTGCTGGGAGCCTGCGCTCTGGTCACCGGAGGGGCCCGCCGGGTGGGCCGGGCCATCTCCCTCGGCCTGGCCGGGGCGGGCTGCGACCTGGTGCTCCATTACGGGTCCGCCGAGACCGAGGCGGCGGCGACGGCCGCGGACGCCGAAGCCCTGGGGGCGCGGGTGTCCCTGGTGGGCGCCGACCTGGCCGACCCCAGGTCCCCGGAGCGACTCCTGGCCGCGGCCGGAGACCTGGCGCCGGTGCGGGTGCTGGTGAACAGTGCCGCCGTCTTCCCCGACGACGACCTGGCCGGGATCACCGCCGAGCAGTGGGACCGCACTCTGGCGGTCAACCTGCGGGCCCCGGTGCTCCTCACCCGGGCCTTCGCCGCGGCCCTGCCCGAAGGCTCGGAAGGGGCGGTGGTCAACATCACCGACTGGCGCACGGCGCGGCCTTATCGCGAGCACTTCTCCTACACCGTGGCCAAGGGCGGCCTGGGCGCCTTCACCCGGGCCGCCGCCGAGGCCCTGGCTCCCCGCATCCGGGTGAACGCGGTGGCCCTGGGGGCCATCCTCCCCCCTCCCGGCAGGGGGTCCGATTACCTGAAGGCCCTGGCTCAGGAGATCCCCGCCGGCCAACCCGGTGGCACCGACCCGGTGGTGGCGGCGGTGCTGTTCCTGCTGCGCAATCCCTTCGTCACCGGCGAGATCCTGCGGGTGGACGGCGGGGCCCATCTGCGGTAGGGGCTGCCGCCGGGTACATTCGGCCTTGTGGATCGCATTGTCATCAGAGACCTGCTGGTGCGGGGCATCGTCGGCATCAACCCCGACGAGCGCGAGCACGAACAGGACATTCTGGTGAACGCCACGCTGTGGGCCGACACCCGCCCGGCGGCGGCGAGCGACGCCGTCGAGGATGCGATCAACTACCGAACGGTGGCCAAAGCGATGATCGCCCATATCCGCGAGGGCCGCCCCTACCTGGTGGAGCGCCTCGCTCACGAACTGGCGGACATCTGTCTGGGCGCCGACCCCCGCATCGCCGAGGTGGAGATCGCAGTGGAGAAGCCGGGAGCCCTGCGCTACGCCCGTTCCGTGGGGGTGGTTATCCGCAGCACCCGCGACGGTGAGGTGGGATGACGCCGCGCCAAGCCCTGGTCGTCTTGGGCAGCAACATCGCCCCGGAGCGGAACCTGCCGGCGGCGGTGAGCCTGCTCGCCGAGCTCCCGGGGCTGACGGTGATCGGCGTCAGCGGGGTGTACGAGAGCCCGCCCCTGGACCGCCCGGGTGACCCCTGGGTTCACAACGCCGCCCTGGCTGTGGTGACCTCCGTGTCGCCGGAGACGCTGCGGGAGGAGTTCCGCCGGGTCGAGGCGGCCCTGGGCCGGGTGCGGGGCACCGACCGGTATGCCCCGCGGACCATCGACATCGACCTGGCCGTGTACGAGGGCTTCGAGGGCGAGTTGGGCGGAAGGCGGGTGCCCGACCCCGACATCCCTCGTCGAGCGTTCCTGGCCCTGCCCCTGGCCGAGGTGGCGCCGGACTTGGTGCACTCCGCAGCGGGCCTGACGCTGAGACAGATCGCCGCCTCGTTCGACCTCGCCCGGGAGCAGGTGCGGCGGCTGCCGGGCCCGGGGCTTTCGGTTGTCGGGCCGGGCGCGGCCGACCCGGGAACCGCAACGGGTTGCCGATCGTCACAGGGGTGAGGCGAAGGCGTCGGTCGCAGCCCCTCCCGGCGGCCCCCGCCGACTCGCTTCGACGCCGCCGCCGCGCCGACGGTGACCTTCCCGCTCCCGCCCACCGTCGGCGCCGGGCGGCGCAACAGCACCGGCGCGGGCGAGGCAATCTTCTCCCTCTCGCGCGGAGCCGGGAGAGTGTCGGGGTGAGGGCAAGAGAGCGACGGAGGTGAGGCGACCCGGCCGGGGGATTGCGGGTGCCCTCTCCCCCCGCCCTCTCCCGCTGGGCGGGGGAGGGGGTGCTACTGCCTCTCCCGCGAACGCGGGGGAGGCGCGAGGCGGCATTTGTTACGAACCCCGAATCCCCGACACCAGGCGGCCGCCGAGCGGAGGGGGCAACCGCGCGGCCGACCGTTGTCGTTGCGGATGCCCTTTCCCCCCGCCCTCTCCCGCGGAGCCGGGAGAGGGGGCCACTAGGCCCCGATCGTCACCCGCCCTGAACCGACCACCCCCCTGCGGCCGCGTAGAGGAGGGGGAAGGACCACAACAGTTTCCCTTCCGAAGCTCCTGCAGGGGTCTTGAGGGCACCCGGCCGGTGCGATACCTTCGCCGTCGTGGATAGCGCCGTTCCGGCGGTCCGCCTTCCCCCGGTCACCCGCCTCGCCTGCATCGTGCTCTGCGCCCTGGCTGTTGCCGTGCTCTCCGTGCCGCCGGCAGGGGCGCGGGCGCTCTCTCCACCGCCGGTTCGTCTGGCAGCGATCTGGGGACGGCCGTCGTGGTCGGCGGTGGAACCGGCGCGGCTCGCCCCTCCGCCGGGTCGGTGGGGGGCGGCGTGGGCGGCCGGGGGTCGCTTCACCCTGATCATCCTCCCGAGGAGCCTGCATGGAAGAGCATGAGGAGTTCGAGCAGATCCCGTGGTCCGAACTGACCGCCCGGCCACCCGATGGGCGGCGGCGGATCGTCTACCTGGCGGCCGGGGGCCTGGGCACCCTGGTCCTCGCGGTTCTGGTGGTGCGGGCCTTCGGATCGCCGTCGCCCGCCACGCCGGTGGCCCCGGCGATCACCGTCGCCCAGGGCGAGACGACCGTGGCCACGGCCATCACGACCCCCACGGCGACGACTGCCGCCGTCGCCGCCTCGCCTGCCCCGTCGCTCCTGTACCGGGAAGCCGATCTCATGGCGTTCCCGGCGACCCCGGCCGAACGGGCCGCCGTCGTCCGGGCCGAGTGGTTCGTCACCGACTACTTCACCGCCGACCTGGAGCCGGCCGGGTCGGCCGACGTGCGGGCCGCCCTGCCCGGCGGGGCCGCG
>JBDROA010000019.1:0-2511 GCA_043810615.1 Actinomycetota bacterium
ACGACTCAGCCGGGAGCCTTGCTGCCGATCCCCGGTTCCGCGAAGTGGTGGCTTTCGGTGACTATGCCTGGCGTACCGAGAGCCTCTCTCCTTCCTACACGGGGGAACTGGTGATAGACGGGTTCCCGAGTGGCCATCTGAGCACGCCGGCCGGCCTCAGTTGCGGGTAGGGAGGGAGCGATGTTCGACCTTAGCGAGAAGGCACGGAAGGCGGCCACGCTGAGCGACTTGGGCCATTGTGCTCTGGCGAGCCACCCCACTTCCCCGTCAATCTCTCCCCATAGGCCAAGGGAGGGCACATGCGGGGGAAGGGTCCCGCTCTACTGATCGCCGGAGCGGTAGCCGTGTCGGTGGTGGCGACAGCGTTGGCGATGGAAGCGACCGGTGACGGTAGGGCGATCGGGCCCGACACCGTCTACTCGGGTTGTCTGCTGAACGGGAAGATCACCAAGGTCAGGGCCCGGGATGTCAACCCGGAGCGGTGCGACACGGTCGTCAACAGTAGGGGCAAGAAGGCTCGGTTTGTGACCTGGAACGCTGAGGGGGTCGAGGGGCCGAGGGGGCCGCAGGGACCACAAGGACCCCAGGGGGCTGATGATGGCGAAGGTGCGACGGCGCGCTGCTGCTGCTCCGACGTCGGTCATCATGCTGACGCTATCGGCGGGAGCAGCCACCTCCGAGTGGCCGGGCGAGGAGGGTCGATGTGACGCACGAGTGGACAGTCGAGCGAGCCGGAACGACCTACGGGCCCGTCCCATGGGAGCAGGTGGCGCAGTGGGCGCGCGAGGGGCTCGTCGGTCCAACCGACCTGCTCCGCCGTGCGGGTGACCCCGTGGCCTACCGTGCCTCGGACGTGCCTGGGCTCCTCACGGGCCACGCCACCGCCGCCTCACCGGCCGTCGGGGCGGCAACGTCCGCCACACAGGTGCCGTGGATCGCCGTCACCGTGGCGGTGTCGGTGGCCACCCTGGGGATCGTGCTCGGCGTGCGAGCGATCGGGAGCAGCGACGACGCCCCCGCCGTGACGAGCGGGCCGACCGTCGCCACGTCGACGGCTCACCCGCCGACCGAGAGCGTCCCCGTTGACCCGGGGGTGACCACGTCGACGGACGACACGGGCACTGCACCGCGCGACCCGGCGGCGTACCTGGGGCTGTGGGACGGGGCCTACCAGCCCGAACCGTCCGGCGACTGGCACGACGGCAACTTCTGGGCCTACTACTTCCACCACCTGATCCGTTTCGAGGTCGCCACGGTGGAGGGCAGTGACGGCCCTGAGCTGCGAGTGTGGGGTGAGGCCGTGCTGCCTCCCTCGATGATGTACGAGCCCTTCGAGGGGGCGGTCCCCATGATCAGGCCGGATGGCAGCCTGTCCTTCACCATCGTCTGGACGAGCGGGACGGGCCCGGGCAACGGTGCCGTGCTGCACTTCACGGGCCAGCGCTCCGGAAGTCAGATCAAAGGCACCATCCTTGGTGAGCGCATGTCCAATGGATCGACGGTCGAGGGCACCTTCACCGTCAACGGCGCGGCCGAGTCCTGACGGCGTTGCTGCGCCATGATGGCCTCATGACGTCTTCGGCCAAGCTGGCCACCGCCGCCGACCTGCCCGAACTCGAGCTGGCGCTGGCAACGGCGTTCCTCACGACCCGCCCAGTCGCTCCGTCACTCGATGTGGGAGGATTGTCAGCGGTACGAACGTACCCCATGAAGAGATAACGGACCGCAGGGGCCGTAGTAGTCGCACCCGGGGCCGACTTCGAATCCCGACGAAGGTCTCACCGCACCACCCGCCCCAATTGGTAGGGTCGACCAGCCGACCCGGTCCACGGGAATGGGAGCCGCAGGGTGGATGCGTTCGGGGTAATCGCAACGATCGTGGCCTTCATTATTGGGGCCCAGACGGGAGATGCCACCTGGTTCGGGGTGGGGACCATCTGGGGGTTGATCGCCATCGAGGAGTGGTAGAGGAAGAGCCGCTAAGGGCGGTTTCGGCCAACGGCTGTCACAGCCGGGCGCGTCGTTACCCCTCAGAGGCGCTGAGTTCGCGCGTACCGGCCTCAACCGCCCGGGCGGTCACCGTGTACGCGTCAGGCCCGAACCGTCGATCGTTTGCCTTCTGGAGTTCAAAGATAGAACGAAACTCGTCAGGCATTCGGGCGTCGCTGGGAGCCGTTGTTCCGCTACTACGGGTGGTCGATGGTGGATGCTCGTAGTGGTGAATTGGTGGCGTTGTACTAACAGTCGCACGAACCGGCAATATTGCCGATTCCGTCCGAGCCCTCCATTCGAAGCGTTCCCAGGGCGGATTCGTGTCGTAGGGCTGGGATAGGTTGTCGGGGACCCGAGATAGACACCAATCTGCTCCTGCCCGTTGTGCGGGCCTGCCGATCCGGACGGTTCTCCGGATGGGATCGGGAGCATCGTCACCTGCCGGTCGGCTGCCGGGTTCGCAAGAGTCCGGCAGTTGTGGCGGAGGCAAGCGATGGAGGGTTCCCGGTCTTCTCGATT
>JBDROA010000020.1:0-6585 GCA_043810615.1 Actinomycetota bacterium
ACCGGATGCGAGCATGCGGTGCATCGTCTGGATCGTCCAGGCCCCGCCGGTGCTGGTGGTGATCCCCCGCTCGTTGAAGTCCCGGCACACTGAGCGCAACGACTCGCCGGCGATCACCCGTGACGCAGCCTCCCGGATCAAAGCGGCTTCATCAGGGACCAGGTGCAGGCGGTCCGGCCCGTACCCGAAGGGCCGTGGCCCACCACCGGAAACGGCGCCCTTGGCTGCCAGGTCGGCGTGCTTGCGGCGAATGCGTTCGCTCTTGATATCGCTTTCGTAGCTGGCCATCAACCCCATGCATCCTCGCACCCGCCCGGCCCTCAGGCGTCAACAGGTCCACCACCCCGGTCACGTTGGCGATCGGCACACCCCCGGCGGCATCACACAGGACAATCAGCTCCTCCAACTCCCGGGGCTGACGGTACAGGCGGTCAGGACGCGCCGACAGCACCCCATCCACCAGGCCCTCCTTGATGTCCTCGACCAGCCGCCGGTACTCCGGACGCACCCCCGAAAAGGCGGACACGTCATTGTCCACGTAAACGTCGGCCACCCCCCAGCCGTGATCAGCCGCCAGCTTCCGGCAGTCCTCGATTTGGCGCTCAACACCCAACCCGAGGCCATGCGGGTCCGAAGAAATCCGGGCGTAGATGGCCGCTCTTTGAGGCACTTAACCCATCTGATGACATTACCACACTGTGGTGTGGGCAACCGCTACCTCGCTAGATCTGCCACCAGAGGGTCACCACTGTCTGCTCCCCACCCAGGCTGAGCCAGCCGTCCTGTTCCACGATGTCGGGAGCCAGGCGGTCGGCCATCTCGGCCACACGCTCGGCGGGCACAAGCAGTCGCCGGCGGTAGAACTCGGTCAACTCCTGCAGATCGGCGAAGCGCATCCCGGCCGGGCCGATCCACCGCTCCACCTCCGGATGCGCCCCGAGCACCTCGACGACCACCTCAGCGAGAAGGTCGGCCGTGGGCCCGGCGGGGCGGTCGAGGCCGTGGAGCGCCCGGTAGTAGGGAGTCAGTCCCGCCCACGGGTGCCGGTCCCCTGCCTCGACGACCACCGCCACCCGAGCCGCCTGGCTCAGGGCAAGCAGGAACGGGGCCAGGTCGGGCACGTCGTAGACGACGTGGGCGCTCAGCACCACATCGTGGCATCCGGCCTCGGCCGCCACCGCCGGCCACGAGCCCTCGATCACCCGGACTCGCACCGCCGAGGCCTCTGCTTCGGAGCGCAGCGCCGCCGCCATCTCCGGACTGCGCTCCACCGCCGTCAGCGGATACCCCTGGGCGGCGATGGGCAGGGAAGCCCGCCCGGTCCCGGCGCCCACATCGAGTAGCGATCCGCCCATCGGCAGCAGGTCGAGGACGGTCCGGGTGGTGGGGTTCGGCGGCTCGCCTTTCTCTCCACGCTGGCGGCGCCGGAACAGGTGGGCCGGCCAGGAGTAGGGCGAGTCGGGCACCGCGGCCAGCAGCGCCGGCGGCAGGGCCCAGGCCAACAGGTATTCCCGCCAGCGGGCGGCGGCGCTCACGCCGGCCCGAGGTAGTCCCGCAGGCGGCCCAGCACCCGGCCCCAGGCGGCACTGAAGTAAGCGACGTCGGTGTCCCACACCGGCCCGTCACCGAACCCGGTCTGGACCAGGCGCACCCGCGTGGGCCCCTCGGCCGGTCCCTGGAAGGTGACCACCACCCAGGTGTGCAGGAAGCGGATCTCGGGCATATGGGGCGGGGCGTTCCACGAAAAGGCCAGCATCTCTCCCGGCAGGTACGCCAGGATCCGGCAGCCCTCGGCCCCCTGCTGTCCCTCGGGAGCATCGAGCAAGAAGAGGATCTCGTAGCGGCCGCCGATGCGCAGGTCGATGCGGGCTTCTGCCCCCAGGAAGTTGACCACCCGCTCCGGATCGACCCAGGCATCCCAGGCGTCGCGCGGCGAAACGGTCACCGCGACTTCGTGCTCCACCCGGCGCCGGGGGACCCCGGTGACGGCGAACGTGTCAGGGTCGATCACAGCCGAGATCGTACCGCCCGACCCTCAGCGCAGCCCGGCGAACAGATCCGGGGTGTCGGCCGGACCCTCCACCCGGGAGAAGGCCAGGATGTAGGCCTCGCGGCTGAAGCCCCGCCGGCGGACATCCTCCGGCAACGCGAGGAACCAGGAATCGGCGGCAATCTGGGTGCGGTGAGCCACGACCGCCTCCATCTTCCGGTCGAACCAGTCCCGCACATCCAGGTAGGTGGTGATGTGCTCGTCCAGGGTGCCCGCTCCCGGTTCCTGCTCCGCCTCCTCCGGGGTCAAGTCGCCGGTCAGGGCCAGCGCCCGGCGCCGAGCGCGGGCCCGTTCCCGGGGCCAGGTCACCCAGTAGAGCTTGGCGGGCTGCCAAGGTTCCTCGCCGTCCTCCGGCGGGAAGCGGCCCGCGTCGACCGCCCCAAAGAATGCGGCGGTCCCCACCCGGTGCACCTGGATGTGGTCGGGATGCCCGTAGCCGCCGAAGGCGTCGTAGGCGGTCATCACCTCCGGACGGTGGCGGCGGACGAGGCGCACCAGGCGGCCCACCGCCTCCATGAAGTCGGCCCCCCAGAAGGCCCCGGGGTGGTCGTTGTCCGGGGTGCCGGCCATCCCGGAGTCGCGGTAGCCCAGCAACTCCACCGTGGTCACCCCCAGCAGGGAGCAGGCGGCTCTCAGCTCCCCCTCCCTCATCTCCCCCAGGCTCTCCCGCAGCGACTCGGGGCCGTCGTGGTTGTGGATCTCCCCCACCTCGCCGCGGGTGGCGGTGACCACCACCACCTGTTCCCCGGCCGCGGCGTAGCGCGCCAGCGTGCCACCCATGGAGAGGGACTCGTCGTCGGGATGGGCGTGAAAGGCGAGGAGTCCGGGCACGGAGTCGCAGCGTAGCGAGCGGCCGGGGGCAAGCGGGAGAGAGGCGGCTACCTGCCGGGACCGGAGCGGAAGGCGGGCTCGTGGTCGCCGTGCAGCACGTCGGGGTCCAGGTCCGTCCCGTTCGGCCACACGATCGTGCCGACGACCGGGTCGACGGCCACCGCGTCGACCACGGCATCGTCGGCGGCGAGGCGCTCCAGAGCAGGTCCCCACAGAAGCGGGGCCGGGCCCACGATTCGCAGGCGGTGTGACAGAGCCGGCGCGCTCGGGACAATCGTCGCCGGACCCTACCCCGCCTGGGCTACCAGGAGCACCGCGAGGCGGCGAGCCTCATCGATGGCCCCGGAGCCCTCGCCCTCAACCGTCCGGGCCAGGTCGGTGAGCAGGGTCACCCGGTTGGACATGATCTGCAGGAAGCCGCCCCGCACCGCCAGGACGACCTTGGGCCCGTTGGCCGGGGTGATCACCGCGCTCCAGGGCACCAGCGAGGCCATGAGCGGCTCGTGGTTGGCCAGGATCCCCATCTCCCCTTCCGTGGTGCGGGTGATGAGCATGATCGCCTCTCCCCGCCACAGCACCGCCTCGGGGGAGACGACGTCGAGGTGGAAGGCGTTGGCCACTACGCGGCCTCGATTTCCCTCGCCCGGGCGAACACCTCATCGATGCCCCCCACCATGAAGAAGGCCTGCTCGGGCAGGTGGTCCACCTCGCCGTCCACCACCATCCGGAACGATCGGATGGTCTCCTCCAGCGGCACCGACACCCCGGGTATGCCGGTGAAGGCCTCGGCCACAAAGAAGGGCTGCGACAGGAAGCGTTGGATGCGCCGCGCCCGGGCCACGATGAGCTTGTCCTCCTCGGACAACTCGTCGATGCCCAGGATGGCGATGATGTCCTGCAGGTCCCGGTAGCGCTGCAGGATCTGCTGCACCCGGCGGGCCACCGCGTAGTGCTCCTGTCCCACCACCCGGGGGTCGAGGATGCGCGAAGTGGAGTCGAGCGGGTCCACGGCCGGGTAGATGCCCAACTCGGAGATCTGCCGCGACAGCACCGTGGTGGCATCGAGGTGAGAGAAGGTGGTCGCGGGCGCCGGGTCGGTGATGTCGTCGGCGGGCACATAGATGGCCTGGAGCGAGGTGATCGACCGCCCCCGCACGCTGGTGATGCGCTCCTGCAAGGCGCCCATTTCGTCGGCCAGGGTGGGCTGGTACCCCACCGCCGAGGGCATGCGCCCGAGCAGCGTGGAGACCTCCGACCCGGCCTGGGTGAAACGGAAGATGTTGTCGATGAACAACAGCACGTCCTGGCCCATCTCGTCGCGGAAGTACTCCGCCATGGTCAGGGCCGACAGGCCCACCCGGAGCCGGACCCCGGGCGGCTCGTCCATCTGCCCGAACACCAGAGCGGCGTTCTTGATGACCCCGGAGCGGACCATCTCGAGCCAGAGGTCGTTGCCCTCCCGGGTGCGCTCCCCCACGCCGGCGAACACCGACACCCCGCCGTGCTGGGTGGCAACCCGGTGGATCATCTCCTGGATGACCACCGTCTTGCCCACCCCCGCGCCGCCGAACATGCCGATCTTGCCGCCGCGCACGTACGGCTCGAGCAGGTCGATGACCTTGATGCCGGTCTCGAACATCTCCCGCTGGGCACCGACGTCCTCGAAGGGCGGGGAGGGTCGGTGGATGGGCCAGCGGGTGGCCCTCTCCAGGGCCTCGGCCGTCTCCGGATCGACCTTGTCGAGGGTCTCGCCGAGCACGTTGAAGATGTGGCCCAGGGTCTCCGCGCCCACCGGCACCGAGATGGGTGCCCCCGTGTCGATAACCTCGGTGCCCCGCACCACCCCGTCGGTGGGCTTCATGGCCACGGCGCGCACCCGGCCCCCGCCCACGTGCTGCGCCACCTCGGCCACCACCCGGCGGATCTCGCCCTCGACGGCGACGTCGAAGTGGAGAGCGTGGCTGATCTCGGGCATCGCCTCGGGCGGGAACTCGACGTCCACCACCGGCCCGGCCACCCTGACGATGCGTCCCTTGCTCACGGTCTCTCCTTGTCTCAGCCTCGGGTCAGCGCCTCGGCGCCGCCCACGATCTCCGAGATCTCGGTGGTGATCTCGGCCTGACGGGCCCGGTTGGCCTGTCGGGTGAGGATGCGGGTCAGTTCCTCGGCGTTCTCGGTGGCGGCCTTCATGGCCCGACGCCGGGCGGCGTGCTCGGACGCCGAAGCCTCCAGGAGGATGCCGAACACGGCGCCCTCCACGTAGCTAGGCAGCAGGCGGGCCAGGAGGATGGGGGCCGCCGGCTCGTAGCTGTAGCCCACCACCGCCGGCTTGTCCCCCGACGCCGGTGGGCTCACCGGCAGCAACTGCTGCACCGTGACGGTCTGAGTGAGGCCCGACAGGTAGCGGGTCGAGAAGGCCTCCACGACGTCCACCGTCTCCGCCCCGTAGTCGGCCATCAGCGCCCGGCCGATCTCGCGGGCGTCCTCGTAGGTGGGGGCGTCGGTCACCCCCAGGAAGGACCGCTCGATGTGGTGGCCCCGGTAGCGGAAGTAGGTCAGGGCTCGCTTGCCCACCGCGTACAGGCGGCAGGCCACCCCGGCGGCGGCGTGTTCGTGCAGCCGCGCCTCGGCCAGACGGATCACGTTGGTGTTGTAAGCCCCGGCAAGCCCCCGGTCGCTGGCCACTACCAGCACCCCGGCGGTGGTCAGGGGGCGTACCGCCAGCAGGGGGTGGCTCACCGCCGTCGAGGCCCGCGACAGGTTGGCCACCACCTCACGCATCTTGGCCCCATAGGGCTGCCCGGCGCTCACTCGCTGCTGCGCCCGCACGATGCGGGAAGCGGCGATCAGCTCCATGGCGCGGGTGATTTTCTTGGTGGACTGCACGCTGCGGATGCGGCGGCGGATCAGCCGCTGCTCGGCGCCGGGCATGCGGCTAGCCCTCCCCCCGGCTCTGCTTGAAGGCGTTGATGGCCTCGTCGAGCTCTGCCGTCGGGGGCAATTCGCCGGAGTCGACGATGCCCCGCAGCAAACCGGCGTGGCGGGTGCGGAACCACTCCCGCAACCCCAGCTCGAACTCGGCTACCCGGGGCACCGCCACGTCGTCCATGAGGCCGGTGGTCACGGCGTAGATGGCCAGCACCTGCTCGGCCACCGGGACCGGGTCGTACTGCGGCTGCTTCAGAACTTCGACTACCCGCCGGCCCCGCTCCAGCTGAGCCTGGCTGGCGGCGTCGAGCTCGGAGCCGAACTCGGCGAAGGCCTCCAGCTCGCGGAACTGCGCCAGGTTGAGGCGCAAGGGGCCGGCCACCCGCTTCATGGCCCGCACCTGGGCGGCGCCGCCCACCCGCGACACCGAGATGCCGGCGTTGATGGCGGGGCGCACCCCCGAGTAGAACAGGTCGGTCTCCAGGTAGATCTGCCCGTCGGTGATCGAGATCACGTTGGTGGGGATGTAGGCCGACACCTCGCCTTCGAGCGTCTCGATGATCGGCAGGGCGGTCAGCGAGCCGCCGGAGGTGGGATCGGTCACGATCTCGTGGTCGCCCTTGTCGGGCAGGGCCTCGAGGTCCTTGGTCGACTCCCACATCCCGGGCACGCCGATGTAGTGCTTGCCGTTGACGCCGCCCTGGGTGTAGGGCTGGCCCTTCCTGACGACGGCCCGCTCCTCGGCCAGTTTGCAGGACCGCTCCAGCAGGCGGCTG
>JBDROA010000021.1:0-3866 GCA_043810615.1 Actinomycetota bacterium
CGGCGCCAGCTTCGACCGGGTCATCCGAGACGAGGAGGCGCGAGGCAGCGGTTCGTGGTGCTGATGGCGGTCCTGCTGCTGGTGGCGATGGCTCCGGGCGCGGGCGCCCTGGAATCCCGGGTGCCGGCGACGTGCAACGGCCTCCTGGTGACCACCCCGGGTGGCCGCGGAGCCGACACCCTCAACGGGACCACTGGGGACGATGTGATCCACGGTGGACTGGGCGCCGACCAGATCGACGGCAAGGGCGGCAACGACACCATCTGCGGCGGGCCGGGGGCGGACACCATCGACGGAGGCGACGGGGTCGACACCATCTTCGGAGAGGGTGGCAACCACCGCATCACCGGCGACGGGGGGGGCGGGAGCGACGCCGTCTACGGCGGCCCCGGGAGCGACCGCGTCAAGGAGTTCCTGGTCTTCTGGGGCAACGGCGACGACCTCACGTACGGCGATGCCGGCAGCGACGACCTGGACGGGGGCCGGGACGACTACATCGTCAAGGCCCGCGCGGGTAGGGAAGAAGGCGCACGGCCCGCGCTGGCCCACTCGGCATCGGAAGCGTGTTGGCCTGCAGAAACACGTCGCGCGGGGGTGGGATACCGGGACGCGTTCCGTCTGGTCAGTGGCCTATCCGCCCGGCCGCTCAGAGGCGGGCCGGGTCACGATCGGCTCGACACGGGCGCCCCCGACTTCGGCGAGACCGACGACGACGGTGCGTGGGGCGACGAGGGCAACGACTACGGGTTCGGGAAGCTGCCCGGTCTGCCGTCGGGTGCCACCCGCCCGCACGGGGGCATCGGCAACGATCGTCCGTTCAGCGCCACCCTCTACGTGGGCGGGCCCGGCCTCGACTGGTGCGACGCCTCGCCGATCATCTCCGCGGCCTGGAAAGGCGGCGAGGTGGTCTGGACCTGCGACCGGCGGGGAGGCCGCTCCCGGAGGGGCATCCTGTGGCCGTGACCCCGGCTCGCCCCGCTCCCATCCGCGCCGGCCTTGAGGCGGGGACCAGGAGCGCCTTCGCCTGCGCTCTGGATTGGCCGGGGTGGTGCCGCTCGGGGCGGGACGAGGCCGGTGCCCTGAAGACCTTCGTCGGCGCCTCGGGCCGCTACGCCCCGATGGCCGCAGGCCGGCCGCGGAGAGGGCGGCAGTGTGGCTGGCGGGCAGGGCCCCGTTGGTGGTCATGGTGAGTTCTTCGATGTCGGGACGGCGGCGAGCAGGGCCACCGGGCGCTCCAGGTCGTGGCGAAGCTGGGGGCTCGCCCCCCGGTGAAACGCGCCTTGCGCCACCCCGAGTCCGGAGAGGATGCTGGCCAGACGCGTGATCTCCTTGAACCTCGGCAGGTCGGTTCTGGGCAGAAACCGGTGATCGGTGCCGAAGACCACCCGGGGGAGGCAGCAGCGGCAGCAGAAGCTGCAGCGGTGGGTCACCGAGACCCGCAGGTCCCGCGCCGGCCGCCCGAGGGTGTCCACGGGGATCCCGGGCATGGGCAGAAGGGTACGGTGCCGGGAGACTGCCCAGGGGGCCGGCCTAGTCGATGTAGCGCAGGCGCCCGGCGACGTTGCCCGCCGGGTCCAGGAGGAGGGCGGTGTCGCCGCCGTTGTTCCACACCGGGCCGTCCTGGCACCAGTAGAGATCGCCGGGGGCGTCGTTGCCGCAGCCGGTGTGCACCGCCACCTGCTCCCCGGGGCGGAGGAGGGTCCCGGGCCGGAAGCGGTAGCGGTGCTCCGACGACTCGTCGCGCAGCATCCACCCGGTGAGGTCGGCGTCCTGGTCGGCCAGGTTGCCCAGCAGCACCCATTCCCCGTTCAGATCGTCCTCGTCGGGGCCGGGAGGGTCGAACTCGACGTCCACCAGGGTCACCGGGGCCGACGACGGCGTCCCGCAGGCGTCGGCGGCCCACAGCCCAAACCCCCCGGCGAAGGCACGCTCGCCGGCCTGCAGGAACTCGGCCAGCCGGGGATGGTCGTCCTGGAGGGCGAGGGCGAACCCGTCCTCGACCAGGGCGAGGTTCAGCAGCGTCTCCCCGGCGTGCGCGTAGGCGAGGAGACGGCCGAACTGGTCCCGCTCGGTCTCGATGTCGAGGCGCAGCGGGCCGACGGCGAGGAGGGTCGCCGCCGCCTCGCGGGCCTGGGCCCCGAAGCACTCGTCCCTCTCGGGGGCGTTGATCCCCAGCAGGCGGACCTCCTCCTCCACTCCCTCGATCGACACCAGCACGGTGTCCCCGTCGAACACCTCGAGGAGGGTGATGGGAGGCCCGGTGGTGGTGGCCGTGGTGGCGATGGTCGCCGTGGGCCCGGGCCCGGTAGTGGTCACTGTGCCGCCCTCACCGGTGCAAGCGGTGGCGAGCAGAGCGAGCGCGGCGAGGGGAGCGAGGCGGCGGGTCACACCCTCCACACTAGGAGAGGGGGGCGACGCGGGGCGGCCCGTCGGGCCGGAGCGGTGCTAGAAAGCATGCGACGGTCAAGGCCCGGGTGTGCCGGGCCGATGTGGCCGGGAAGGCCGCCGAGAGAGGTGGAGGAGTGCCCTACGCCCGGGTGAACGGGACGATGCTCTACTACCGGGAATCCGGGGAGGGGCGCCTCGCCCTGTTCATACACGGCTTTCCTCTCGACCACAGCCTGTGGCTCGACCAGTTGGCCGGACTGGCCCACGTGCGCCACTGCGTGGCGGTGGATCTGCGCGGCTTCGGGCGCTCCGACCCGGTGGTGGAGCCCGCCCTCTCCATGGAGATGCTGGCCGACGACGTGGCCGAGCTGGTCGAGGCCCTGGGCTCGGACCAGGCGGACGTGGTGGGCCTTTCGATGGGCGGTTACGTGGCGCTGGCCCTGTGGGAGCTGCGGCCCGCCGTGGTGCGCACCCTGACCCTATGTGACACCCGGGCCGCCGCCGACGGCCCCGAGGCCCGGGAGAAGCGGCAGCGCACCGTCGACCTGGTGCTCGACCAGGGCCGCGGGGCCCTCGCCACCGAGATGATGCGATCCCTGCTGGCCCCCGCGCCCACGGCGGCGGTGCAGGCCCGGGTGCGCTCCATGGTGGAGGGGACCCGCTATGAGACGATCGTGGCCGCCCTGCAGGGGATGCGCGACCGCCAGGATCGCACGCACGTGCTCGGCACCATCAGCGTGCCCGCCCTGGTCCTCGGCGGCGAGCAGGACGCCGGTTGCCCGCCCGCCCAGATGCGGGCCCTGGCCCAGGGCATCCCCGGGGCGCGCACCGTGATCGTGCCGGGGGCGGGCCACCTGCCCGCTCTGGAGCGCCCCGCCGAGGTGAATGAGGCGCTCATCGAGTTGTTCGAGGGGCGCAAAGTGGTGTGGTGGCGGCCGGAAGCGTGAGGTAGGGGGAGCCTTCCTCGATGGTCACCGGTGCCTCGTCGTCCCGGCCGGCGCGGCTACGACCGGTGGAGGGTCGCGATCACATGCCTCTGCTTGCCGAAGTCCGCTTCGGCGGGGATCTTGCAGCGCAGGACGGAGAGCCGAAGGAATCTCGCCGGGAGCATCCGCTCGACGTCGGAGTAGTCCTTGGCGAGCACCGCCAGGCCGGGGAACCGCGGCGCGTGGGTGGCACAGGCGCCGGTCGCGTCGGCTCCGTGGAGTTGATCCATCGGTCCGAGGATCTGGAGGCCGCGGAGATCGGAGTCCCACGGCTGTGAGTTGTCGATCACCGCGGCGGCGACACTCGGCCTTCCGGCTGCGTTCACCGCATGCACGGAGAGAGGCGGCGTGAAGATCACCAACTCGTGAAGGTCGCCGGCGTAGTAGGCCGCGTTGCTGTGAGGATCGCCGTGGGCATCGGTAAGGGCCGGTGAGAGCACGTGGTTGGCCTCGAGGATCTCCTCGACGACTGCCTCGACCTGCTCTGGACTG
>JBDROA010000022.1:0-13255 GCA_043810615.1 Actinomycetota bacterium
GTGCAACGCAGGGTCTCCCCGGCGCTGAGAGTGCGATCGCCGTCGCAGGAGATCAGCGACTCCGGGAGGCGAGGGTCCTGGATGGTCACGCTGTAGACGATGTTGTTGCCGGTGTAGGTGATCGTGTAGACGAAGCGGGCCGAGGCTCCCACGGGGACGCTCGGAGCCGAGGCGGCATCATCGGCGTCGCGCCCGTTCACCATGACCTCGAGGGCCAGGTTGTGGATGCGGGGCTCACTGCGCACGTGGTAGAAGATGGGGTCGGAGTCGCCGACCGTCGCAGTCCCGGACTCCGCCACCACCCGGCCGGCGGAGGCGAACTCCCCCAGGCGGGCCACCGTGGTGGCATTGCACGTCATCGTCTCCCCGATGGCCAGGCTGGTGCCGGGGCAGGCCACCACGCCCAGAACGTCGTCGGCTACCCGCACCTCGCTCAGCGGCATCCCGCCGGCGTTGGTCACGAGGTAGGTGAAGAGGATGGTCTCCCCCGGCTGGCGAACCCGGGGCCCGGGCGGACGGTCGCCGTCGAAGCCCTCCACCAGGGCCTCGATGTCGATGGCCGGGTTTCCGGCCGCTCCCACGTAGTGGTGCAGGTCGCGGTCCGACACGGCTCCCCCGACGGCGTCCCACCCCCAGGCCTCGGCGGCCGAGGCGTGCACCCCGGCGGCGGCGGTGCGGTTCACCGCGCAGGCCACGGTGTCTCCAGGTGCCAGGTACCGGGTCCGGCAGGGGATGGTGCCCAAAGCGTCGTCGCGCACCCACAGGCCCCACAGTTCGACGTTGCCCGTGTTGCGCACCACGTAGTGGAACTCCAGGTCGTTGCCCGGCGGGACTACCGGCCCGGGCGGCGTGTCGGCGTCTTCGCCGGCGACGGAGGTCTCGAGGTCGATCGCCGGGGCGGGCACGAAGCCGGAGGTGGTCCCGGCGTAGTGGGCGCGGGAGGCGGCCGCCGCCTCAGCCCCTGCGTCGTCCCAGGCCCAGGCGTTCACCACCCGGGAGTACGGGCCCTCTACCGCCGTCGCGGCCGCCGAGCAGCGGACCGTTTCCCCTCGCGCCAGCGAGCGGTCGGGGCAGTCGACCCGGCCGAGGCCGTCGTGCCACAGGTACAGGGCCCAGAGGTTCCCCGTCCCGCTGTTGGTGACGTCGTAGGCCCAGGCCACCGGGCTCCCCGTCTCGAGGGTCGGCCCGGGTGCAGCACCGGCAGGCTCCCCGCTGGCCAGCACCGTCATGGTCAGCGAGCCTTGAGGGCTCGGGTCGGGGAGGGTGGTGGTCGTGGTGGTCGTGGTGGTCGTGGTGGTCGTGGTGGTCGTGGTGGTCGTGGTGGTGGTAGTGGTCGTCGTGGTCGTGGTCGGGGGGGCCGGCAGTTCCACCGTGAGCACGAGGGAGTCCATAGCTCCCTCGCCACGCAAGTCCAGCCTCATCTCCACCACCTGGGCGGCGCCGAGGTTCACCCGGCGTGACGCCCTGTTCCCGGTAGCCGCCAGCCGGGTGGTGGACGAAACCCCCGTCGCGGTGACCAGGGTGAGCGAGGGCCGGCGGGTGTCGGTATCGGCGAGCACGAAGGACTCCACCGTCACCGCGCCCGGCCCAAAGGCGCGGAAGTCGAAAGTGAGCACCCCGTCGCGGGCGTCGCCGGGATTGCCCCGATCACCGGTCTCCGAGACGACGAGCAGGTTCCCGAGGGAGGGGAAGAAGAGGTCGGCGTCGCCCCCGGTGCACCCTCCGCGAGTCCCCTGCGGCAGGCAGGCGCCGTCGAACACCATCGCCCGGTTCACCCCGGGCACGGCGCGGCGTTCGCCGCGGACGGCGATGCTGCCGGCGACGGCCGGGCCCGAGGCCCCGGACCCCACCCACACCCGTTCCACCAGGCCGCCCTCGGCGAGGCCCTCGAAGTCGATGACGACGGTGGCGACCTCGGCTCGCGCCGTCGCCACGACCAGCATCGGCAGCGCCGCCACCAGGGCCAGTGCGGCCGTGATGGCCCAGCCTCTCCGCATGGGCCTCTCCACGTGTGAACTACTCAGGGTGGTCAGCGTAACGCCTTGGGTGCGTGAGGGCGATAGCCGCCGACGTCGGACGACAGGGGCTAGTCACCCGCCGGGGAAACCGGCGATCCCGCCCGGCCGCTCAGCCGTCCAGTGCCTCCCGGAGCCTCCCGACGGCCTCCGCCGGCGTCGAGGCGTGGGGCGAGACCCGCACCCAACCGGAACGGCGCGACACCACCAGGCCGGCAGCGGCCAGGCGGGCGGCAGTGGCGGCGGGGTCCTCGCCCGGCAAGTGGAAACTGACGATGCCGGCCCGCTCCTCCGGCCGCCGCCAGGGAGCGAGCACCTCGGCCCCGGCGCGGCGGACGACCTCCTCCACGGCCGCAGCCCGGGCGAGCACGGCGGCCTCGATGGCCGCAATCCCCGCCATCTCGATCACCTCCACCGCCGCCCCCATCTGCAGTGTGCCCAGATACGGCGGGGAGCCCTCCTGGAAGCGACTCGCCGTCTCGCGGGCATCGTGAGGTGGCGGGGTCTCGAAGTCAAGGAACGCCTCCACCCCGCACCACCCGGTCAGGGTAGGGGCCAGGCGCTCCAGGGCCCGGTCGCTCACCGCCATGACCCCGCTGCCCCACCCCGCCCGCAGCCACTTCTGGCCCCCGGCCACCAGCACGTCAGCCGGGCCCAGGACGGCGGCCACGGCACCGAGGCCCTGGATGGCATCGACCGCGAGCAAGGGCGCGGGGAAGGCCCGGCGCAGTTCGGCGAGATCGACCCGGAACCCGGTGACGAAGTCCACCAGGCTCACCGCCACCGCCCGGGTCTGGGAATCCACCGCCGGAGCGAGACGTACCGCCGTCACCCGGCGATCCGGGCATGGCACCAGGCGCACCTCGGGGCCCCCGGCCCCTTCGGCCCGCAGCCAGGGATACACGTTGGCGGGGAACTCGTGAGCGGGGAGCACCACGTTGCCACCGCTCCCCAGGAGGCCGAAGGCCACCTGGAAAAGGCCGGCCGAGGTCGAGGGCAGCGGGGCCACCCGGTCGGCAGGCACGGCCACCAGGCGGGCCATGGCCGCCAGGGCGGTCTCGTGAAGGGCGGCGATGGCATCCCAGGCCGTTCCCCGAGGCGCCGCCATGGCCTCCCGCACCCGTCGCGACACCGGACCGGTGGAGGCGAACTCCAGGTAGCCGGGCGGCTCGGCGAACTGCTCCAGGTAGGCGGCGGGCAGGGTGGTCACGGCAGCAACACCCTGTCTAGCAGGCCCAGAGGGAGAGCTCCGGGCGCGAGCAGGGCGTCGTGGAAGTCCCGCAGCGGGGCGCCCGCACCCCCGGCTTCTCGCCAACGGCGGCGCCACTCGAGGATCTCCACTCGGCCCAGCGCCCCCGCCGCCCCCCCGGGATCGGCGGCGCAATCGAGCGCCTCGGCCCAAGCTTCGGCCGCCCCGAGGTGGGCCTCCCCGACGAACGCCTCCACCGCCTCCTCAAGAGACAGGTCGCCGGCGTGGAGTCGGGGAACAAGGACCAGACGGCAATCGGCCACCACGACCCGGCGCCGCCACAGCAGCCGCCAGGCGGGGGCCTCATCCTTGAAGCCGGCCTCCGCCATCAGGTCCCCGGCGTACAGGCTCCAGCCCTCCACCAACCCCCGGGAGGGGAAGCGGCGCCGCACCTCGCCGGGCGCCCGGGCGGCCTGGAGGGCGGCCAACAGGCTCCCCGGATAGGCGGCGGTCACCGCCAGTTCGTCGAGTACCGCCCGGCCGGGTGCGCCATCCGCCGCCGGGGCCGGGTAGAGGACGGCCTTCGTGGCCGGGTCGTCGTAGGGGCCGGGGGCCTGGAGTCGGCCCCCCTCCCCCCCGATCCGGCCGACGCTCCTCGCCGCTTCGATTCGGGCGTGCCCGGAAGGGGATACCAGGTCGTGCTCGGCCTCGAAGCGCCGGGCCTCCTCGAGCGAATGGGCCAGGGCTGCCGCCGGGTCGGCCTCGGGATGGCCGGCGGCCGCCCGGGCACACGCCTCTCCCAACGGAAGGCCCGGCGCCAGAGCGGCGGCGTCGGCGACCAGGGCTTCCTGGTCCTCCACCAGCCGAGCGACCCCCCCGGCGGCCAAGTCATCCGCCGACCGGGCGAGGCTCTCGCTCGCCCGCAACCACTCCTCCAACCCCTCCCGGCCCAGAGCGAAGTCATCGGCCCCCACAGACAGGCGCTCCGCCTCGATCCAGGCGGCGTAGGCCTCCAGTTCTCCCGAGGCGCTTTGCGCGGCCTCCCCCAGCCAGGCGGCCTCCTCCGGGGCGGCGGCGCTCGCCGGGGATTCTGCAACCGTGGCCAGATCCCGCGCCGCCTCTCTGGCCTCCGCCACGGCCCGTTCCGCCCAGGCCCGCGGGATCACCTCGTCCAGATTGGCCCGGGCCGCCGCCAGCAGCCCGCCCGCCTCGCCCAGCACCGCCGCCGCTCGCTCCAGGCGCAGCCCGGCCGGGGCGTAATCGCGCTCCAGATAGACGGCAATGCCTAGGGCCTCCAGATACCAGGCCGGGTCTCGCTGCCACCGGCGGGCCACCTCGCCCTCGAAGCGCTCCCGGTCCACGACGCCGAGCAGCACCTCCCGGTCGACCTCCTGCTCGGGGGTGAGCCCCGTGAGCCCGGCCACCTGGTCGCGCAGTCGGCCGAGGCGGTCGAGGCCCGCCTCCACCGCCGCCCCAGTCAGGTCGGGAACCTGGCCGTCGTACTCGTGCTTGCCCAGGGCAACCGCCCACTGCGGATGCAGGTTCCAGATGGCGGCGGAGACCCGGTCGGCCGGTTGCTCGAGGACGGCCATAGCCCGCCGAGCCTAGTGCCGAAGCCTCACTCGGCCCCGGGGGCCGAGTCTCCGGATTCGGGCTCGGCGCGGCGGCCCACCGAGTACGACACCACCGCCGCCCCGAGCAGGATGGCGAGAGCTCCGGAGTAGAGCCAGACCAGGGCGACGGCCACCGCACCGAGGATCCCGAAGGTGGCTCCCAGGGCAGGGGCCAGAGACAGGTAGAGGCCGAAGCCGAGGCTGGACAGCAGCGCCCCGGTCGTGCCCACCAACGCGGCCAGCCACGGCCGGGGCAGTGGGCGGGAAGGCCCCCAGCGGTAGCAGGCGAGCAATAGAAAGTACAGCCCGGTGCCCGTCACCGGGATCCGCAGCCAGTTCAAGGCCGCCCCCAGCCAGCCGGCCCCGGTGAGTCCCACGATGAACTCCACGAGATGGCCTCCGGCGACGAGGAGCAGAGACGCGAGGAGCAGGACGAAGCCCCCGCCGACGGTGAGGCCGACGGCGATGAGGCGCGCCGGCACCCCGCGCCTGGCCTCATGGTGCCCCTCCACGGCGGCCAGGGCGCGCTGGAGTGAGAGAGTGGCTCGGGAGCCGAGCACGAGGGCGAGCACGACCGAGAGGGCGATGACCCAACCCTCCTGCCCACCGAGGCGGGACTCGGCCTCGACCAGGAGGCCCAGGACGAACTCGGCCACGGTGGCGGGGGCGATTGTCTCCAGAGTCGTGCGCACCCGGTCGAGGGCTCGCGCGCTTTCCCCGATGAGAGCCGCCGCTCCGAGCAGTGCCAGAGCCAGAGGCACCAGGGCCAGGAAGGTGTGATAGGCGATGGCGGCGGCGAGCGTGGGAAGGTCGACCCGACGTAGCAGGAGGCGAAAGCCGCCGAGGAACTGTCCGAGCCGCCGTCGGGTCACACAGGCAGGATAGGGAGTGGTCGCCCCTGGCGCGGCGTTCCCGGCAGGCAGGCATAGACTCGATCGCCTATGCCCGCCAAACGCCGCTCACCTGCCCTAGTGGGTGTGCTCTTCGCCGTCGGCCTGGCCGCCCTGAGCCTGCTCACCTTCGCCGTGCTGCGGCAGGCCGACGGCAACCCTGGGACCACCGCCGCCGGAAGCACGAGCCTCCCCTCGACCACCGGCAGCACCGACCCGACCACCACCGGTCCCGGGGAGACGACCACCACCACGGTGGGCACCACGACCTCGACCACCACCACGACCACCACCATCCCCCTACACCTGTGGGTGGATCGGCGCACCGTGGGACAGCCCTGGGGCAGCACCGTGACCGGCCTGCTCACCTTCCGGGGCAATCCCACCAACTCCTGGTACGGCACCGGCCCGATCCCCGAGACCCCCGAGGTCCTGTGGAAGTACCCGGAGGCGCCCATGGGCTCCAACGACGACCAGGGCGTGCCCTGGACCGGGATCACGTGGACCGGCCAGCCGGTGATCTGGGTGCGCCCCGACGGGGCCACCGAGCTCATCTTCGGGGCCACCGACGCCCGCCTGCACTTCCTCGACCCGGAGACCGGCGAGGAGACCCGGGAGCCCTTCTTCACCGCCGCCGGGGGGCACATCAAGGGCACCCCCACCCTCGACCCCGATGGGTTCCCCCTCATCTACTTCGGGGCCCGCGACCACCGGCTGCGCATCGTGGCCCTCGACCGCGACGAGCCCCTCACCCTGTGGAGCGTCAGCGCCGACGACGAGCCCGAGGGCCGCTGGTGGCACGACTGGGACGGCAGCCCTCGGATCGTGAACGACATCATGTTCGAGGGATGCGAGAACAGCTTCTACTACATCTGGAAGCTGAACCGGGGGTACGACCTCCAAGGGAACGCCACCGTGAACCCGGTGCTCCTCTTCAAGATGAAGACGTGGGACCAGGATCTGCTCGACGCCATCGCCCCCTCCGGGTACATGGCGACCAGCGTGGAGAATTCGTCGGTCTTCTTCGAGGGACGGGTCTACTTCGCCAATTCGGCCGGGCGGGTCGTCGGCCTCGACATCGAAGCGGCCGTGGCAGGCCGGGACCCCATCGTGTTCGACTACTGGGTGGGCGACGACGTGGACGGGTCGATCGTGGTGGATGAGGAGGGGATGCTCTACGTCCCGGTGGAGTACGAGCGCTACAACGCCCGGGCGCAGCAACTGGGCCAGTTGATCAAGCTCGACCCCTACGCCGCAGACGACCCCTACCTGTGGGGCATGTTCTCCCTGACCAGCCCGCCTTACAAGGGTGGCATGTGGACCACCCCGGCCCTGGGCGACGGCGTGCTCTACGCCGTCACCAACCGCGGCTTCCTGGTGGCGGTGGACCGGGGCACCGGCGAGGAGGTGTGGTCGGTGGACATCGGCTCCGGGTCCTTCAGCGGGCCGCACCACATGTCCTCGCCCATCGTGGTGGACGACCGGCTCATTGTGGCCACCGCCGGCGGGACCCTGCAGTCGTACGACATCACCGACCCCCGCGCCCCGGTCCTCGACTGGGAGCTGCCCATCACCGCCGGGCATATCGAGGCCACCCCGGCGGCCTGGGAGGGGATGATCTACATCGGATCCCGCGACGGGTTCCTCTACGCCGTCGGCGACTGAACGACCTCAGCTAACCTCCGCGGCCGTGCTCTACGACTACACCACCGTCACCGCCGCCTCGGTGCTCACCGAGGTCGAAGGAGCCATCACCGGCTCCGAGGAACTGCTCGCCGCCGTCGTCGCCCCCCAGGAAAGCCGCACCTGGGAATCCACCATGGCCCCGCTCGACCGCATTGCCGCCGCGGTCATCATCGCCTCAGGGCGCGGCCCCTTCATGGCCCGGGTGCACCCGGACAAGGAGGTGCGAGACGCCGCACAGGCCGCCGAGGAGCGCCTGAGCAAGTGGGTCTCGGACCTGGCTTTCCGTCGCGACCTCTACGAGGCAGTCGAGACCTACGCCGCCACCCCTGAGGCGGCGGCTCTGGAGGGAGAGGACACCCGCCTCCTCGCCTTCACCCGGCGGGATCTGCGCCGCGCCGGGCACGGTCTCACCCCGGAGCAACGAACCGAGGTGCAGCGCCTGCGCACCCGTCTGGTGGAACTGGGGGTGGCCTTCGCCCGCAACATCGACGAGTACCAGGATGGGCTCGACCTTACCCGGGAGGACCTCGACGGCCTGCCCGAGGACTACCTCTCCCGCCTCAGCCCGGGCGCAGCCGCGGGCACCTTCCGGGTGTCACTCGACTACCCCGAGTACTACCCCTTCATGGACCAGGCCCGCCGCGCCGACCTGCGCCGGGCGCTGCAGTTCAAGATGTTCAACCAGGCCCGGGAGCAGAACCTGCCCATCCTGGAAGAGGCGGTGCGCCTCCGCCACGAGATCGCCCGCCTCTTCGGCCTCCCCTCCTGGGCCCACTACGGCATGGAGGAGAAGATGGCCAGGGAGCCGGCGGCGGTCGAGTCCTTCTACGCTGGCCTCACTCCACCCCTGACCGAGAAGTCGCGGGCCGAATTGGCCGAACTCGCCGCCGCCAACGGCGGCGTCGCCGCGGAGCCGTGGGACTTCCGCTACCTGCACACCCTCGTTCGGCGGGAGCGCTTCGGCATCGACCCGAGCGAGGTGGCCGCCTACTTCCCGCTGGAGCAGGTGGTGCAGGGGATGTTCGACCTCACCGGCGAGGTCCTCGGCCTCGAGTACCGCCGCCTGGAAGGGGTGGCGGTGTGGCACCCCGACGTCGCGGCGTACGAGATCGCCGACCGGGCGAGCGGCCGGCCCCTGGCCACCTTCTACGCCGACCTGTTCCCCCGCGAGGGCAAGTTCGGCCACGCCGCCGCCTTCGATCTGGTCCCCGCCCACCAGGGGGACGGGGAGTACACCCGGCCGGTGACCGCCATTGCCGCCAACTTCACCAAGCCCAGCGCCACCCAGCCGTCCTTGCTGCAGCACGACGAGGTGGTGACCCTCTTCCACGAGTTCGGCCACGTGCTGCACAACAGCCTGGGGCACACCCGGCGAGTGCGCTTCGCCGGGTTCAACACCGAGTGGGACTTCGTCGAGGCCCCCTCGCAGATCATGGAGCACTGGTGCTGGACCCCGGCGGTGCTGCAGCGCTTCGCCCGCCACCACCAGACCGGCGAGCCGATCCCGGCGGCCGTGGTGGAGCAACTGGCGGCGGCCCGTGACTTGCACGTCGCCCTGCTCACCCTGCGCCAGATCTCCTTCGGCCTGCTCGACATGGCCTTCCACGGGCCGGCCGAAGCCAAGGACCTCTTCGCCATTGCCCGGGAGACCACCGCGGTGACCGGGTTCCCCCTCCACGAGGCAACCTTCTACCCGGCCGGCTTCGGGCACCTCTTCGGCTACGACGCCGGGTACTACGGCTACCTGTGGGCCAAGGTGTTCGGCGACGACATGTTCTCCCGCTTCGAGGCCGAAGGGCTCACCAGTCCCGCCGTGGGCGGGGAGTACCGCCGCAAGGTGCTGGAGCGGGGCGGGTCGGTCGACGCCAGCGAGTTGCTGCGCGACTTCCTGGGCCGGGAGCCCAGCCAGCAGGCCTTCCTGCACCACCTGGGCCTCGCCTGAGCGGCGGCGGGCGGCCCCGGCGGCGGGCCTGAAGGCCACCCGCCTCGACCGGCGCGACCCGGGCGACACCGCCGGCGGCCACAGCCGCGTTCCGGCCCCTCAGGTGATGGAGCGGATCAGGCCACCGTCCACCGTCAGAGAAGCGCCGGTGATGTAGGAGGCCGCGCCCGAGACGAGGAAGACGGCGGCCCGGGCGAATTCGTCGGGCTCCCCATAGCGGCCCAGAGGGATGGCACCCTCCTGGCGGGACCTCACCTCGGCGGCGGGGACCCCCCTCCGGCGGGCCGTCGCCTCGTCCATGGCGGCCACCCGCGCGGTGACGATCCGACCCGGGATCAACTGGTTGACCCTGATCCCCCGCGGGGCCCACTCGTCGGCCAGGGACTTGGCGAGCGCGGAAACCCCGGCGCGGAAGATCGTGGAGAGCACCAGGTTGCCCAGCGGCTCCTTCACGGTGAGTGAGGTCATCAGCACCACCGCGCCTCCCCTCCCGAGATGGGGCCCGGCCGCCCGGACCGTCTCGAGCACCGAACGCAGGGTCAGCCGGTAGGCGGCGTCCCAGTCGTCGGGATCGAGGTCGGCGAACCGACCCGGGGGCGGCCCGCCGGCGTTGGACACCACGATGTCGAGCCCACCCCAGCGTGCCGCCGCCGCGTCGATCCAGGCAGTCAGAGCCCCGGCGCAAGTGACGTCCACCACCGAGGGCACGACCTCGGCGCCGGTGGCTTCCCGGATGGCCGCAGCCGCGGCCGTGATGCGCTCCGCCTCGCGGCTGCAGATCGCCAGCCGACAGCCCTCGGCGGCCAAAGCCCGGGCGGTCGCGAAGCCCAGCCCCGCCGAAGCGGCCGCCACTACTGCCCTCTTCCTGCCAAGTCCCAGGTCCATGGCCGGCCACACTACCCGCCCCGGGAATCCCCTCGGGCGGCCGCGAGGCGGGCGGGTAAGGGCTCGTCGCTCCTAGACGATCGGTCGGATCATGCCGCCGTCGACGTTGAGCGTGGCCCCGGTGATGTAGGCGCCGGCGTCCGACAGCAGGAACACCGCGGCGCGGGCGAGCTCGTCGGGGGTCCCGTAGCGACCCAGGGGGATGATCGCCTCGTGGCGGGCCTGCGCCTCGCCCAGGGTGATGCCGAGGCGCTGCGCCGTGTCGGCGTCCAGGGCCGCCACCCGCTCGGTGGCGATGCGCCCCGGGATCAAGTGGTTGACGCGGATGCCGACGGAAGCCCACTCGTCGGCCAGGGCCTTGGCCAGAGCCGCCACCCCCGCCCGCATCACTCCGGAGAGCACCAGCGTGCCCACCGGCTGGCGCACCACCGGGCCGGTCATGAACAGCACGGCGCTCCCCCTCCCCAGGTGAGGCCGGGCGGCGGCGGCCGTCTCCAGCGCCGAGCGCAGGGTCAGCCGGTAGGCGGCATCCCAGTCGTCGGGGCGAATGTCGGCGAAGCGCCCGGGAGGCGGCCCTCCGGCGTTGGCCACGACGAGATCGAGGCCGCCCCAGGCGGCGGCGACGCCGTCGAGCCAGGCGGTGGTCGCCCCCGGTTCGCCCACGTCCGCCACGGCGGGGACCACCTCGGCGTCGGTCTCGTCGCGAAGGGCCGCGCCCGCGGCTTCGATCGCTTCGCGGCGGCGGCCGCAGACCGCCACCCGGCAACCCTCGACGGCCAAAGCCCGGGCGATGGCAAAGCCGAGGCCGCCCGAGGAGGCGGCCACGGCAGCTCGCTTGTTGGTGAGGCCCAGTTCCATGGGTGGGGATGCTACTCAGACGGCGCCCCCGCCTTCCCCCTCCCCCGCGTGGCCAGGGCGCCGGCCAGCACCGCCAGCACCAGGAACACGGCGCCGACGATGACCAGGGCCACCGGCACCCCCAGACTGTTCTCGAAGTAGTGAACCACCGCCCAGGTGATGTAGCCGAAGGCGCCCAACGTGCCCAGCGCCAGCAGCGGGGTCTGGCGGGTGGGGACGCTCACCGCCATCAGGAAAGCCGTAGTGGCCAGCGCCGGGGCCAGCAGCCACTCGTACGCCCCCAGGCCGATGGAGGGGCCGACCACCGCCCCCAGGCAGCCGAAGGCCACCGCCAGCCAACCCGGGGCGATGGCGTTGCGCCAGCCGAGGGCCGCCCAGGCCACGCCCAGGGCCCACACCGCCGCGGCGAACCACCACAGCGGGGGATCCTCGCCGGGGAGGCAGATCAGGCCGGAGACCACCAGGGCATGGAGCGAAGCCAGCAGGGCAGCCTGCTGCAGGCCGCGGCGGCGCAACAGCCACAGCCCCGCCGCCGCGGCGGCGCATCCCGCCGAGGTCAGCAGGGCGATAGGCTCGGGGTCGAGTTCCAGGACGTCGGCGCCCAGCACAGCCAGCGTCCAGGCCGTGCCGCCGATAGAGAGCATCCACAGCACGCTCATCAAGCGCCGGAAGGCTGGCTCGTCCTGGCGGCGGAGCAGGATCCCGCCCAGGAGCAGGAGGCCGGTGGCCACCGCCGGGATGGCGAGGCGAGCCCAGGCTGGCAGGTCCTCCCACCCCTGAGCCAGCCCGACTGCGGCCCCGGCCGCAGCGAGGACCACTCCCACATAGCCCAGGGCTTCGGCCAGCAGCGACACCCGTCGCTCCCCCCCGGCCGGCCCGCGCCCCGTGGTGGCGGCTCGCTCGAAACCGGCGATGGCGTCCGCCTGGTCGGCGGAGAGGAGACCGGCGCCCACCCAGCGCGACAGGTCGGCGGCCAGCGTGCCGAACCCCGGCCCCATGGAAAGCGAGGCAGCCTTGACGGGCTTCCCCGGTGCCTCCGGCGGCGCCTCGCCCGTCGCCCGTCGCCACTCCCCGGCGCCGGCGGCACGCCCACGCCGCCGCTGCCACACAAAGACCCCGGCACCGATGGCCACAACGACGATGAAAGGAATCAGCGTGAACAAGTGACACCTCCTGGCCTCACGGTAAGGCACGGGGCCGGCAGGCGACTATCCGGCAGACCCCTGAGCGGAAGCCGGAGGCACCGGCTTGCCCAGTTCGGACCGCGCCACCGCCGCCACCACCCAGCGCTTGGGGACCTGGTGGGGCGTGAGGCGGGCCCGGGCAAACGCCTCAAGGGCCCTCAGGTCGAGCCTCCCCGGCCGCGTCGGGGCGACCTCGGCCACCACCCGGCGGCCCCATTCCGCATCGGCTTCGCCGTAGACCCGGGCGCCGGCCACCCCGGGGTGCTCCCGCAGTACGGCCTCCACCTCTTCGGGGTGGACGTTCTCCCCACCGGTCACGATCACCGCGTCGGCCCGCCCCGCCACGAACAGGTACCCGTCGCCGTCCAGCCATCCGACGTCGCCGGTGCGGTACCAGGCACCCGGGGGCCGCTCCGGCTCGCCCAGGTAGCCGGGGGAGACAGCCGGGCCCCGGACCTCCAGGCGGCCCTCCGCTCCCGGCGGCAAGGTCCGCCCGGCGCCGTCCACCGCCCGCACCTCGAAGCCTTCCAGGGGGCGCCCGGCGCTCCCCCGCTTCCGCTCCCCCTCGCCCGGGGCCTCGGTGGCCACCTGGGAGGCGGTCTCGGTCATGCCGTAGGTCTGCAGCGCAGGCAGGCCGGCCCGTCGCGCCGCGGCGAGCAGGGCCGGGTCGGCCGGGCCACCGCCCACCAGCACCGCCCGCACTCCCGGGAAAGCGCCGGCAGATTCCTCGAGGATCCGCCACAGCATGGTGGGCACCACCGAAGCAAAGGCGATGGTCCCCGAGGACAGTAAGGCAGCGGCCCGCCCGGCCTCGAAGGCCTCCTCGAGCACCACAGTGCCTCCTTCGCGGGCGGAGCGCCACAGGATGGAGATCCCCCCTATGTGATAGAGGGGCAGCACGCCCAGCCAGCAGTCCCCCGCCCCGTTGCCCAAGCGGGCCTTTGAGCCGGCAGCCGAGGCGGCCACATTCTCCCCGGTGAGCACCACCGGGCG
>JBDROA010000023.1:0-2735 GCA_043810615.1 Actinomycetota bacterium
TGAGGGAGGGCGCGAATATCGTATATGAAGGGGGTCCACCCGCGATTGCGCCTGGTTTCTCGTGGTGGTTCCCGAGGGTGCGAGAACCGTTTCGGCGTGTAGGTTTGGGGTCGAGTCGGCACTGGGAGGTATTGATGTCCGGCCGAATGCGCTGGTGGCCGGTGGGTGTGGTTGCGTTGCTTATCGTGACCGTGCTGTCTCAGGTGGTGGCGGTGGCCGAAAGCGGTGACCAGGAGGGAGCGGCGGGGCGGGACCTTTCGAGGGTGTCGCCGCTGGTCGGAAACGATTTCCGGATCAGCGGCCCGGGTGCCACCTCCGACGAGTGGGACCCGGCGGTGGCCTACAACCCGACCAACCACCGGTATCTGGTCGTCTGGAGCGACGACCGGAATGAGGGGTCGCGGGGAACCGATATCTACGGGCAGTTGCTCGCTGCGGATGGGACCCGGATCGGTGGGGACTTCCGGATCAGCGGCCCGGCTGCCACCTCCTACGAATATGACCCAGCGGTGGCCTACAACCCGGCCAGCAACCAGTATCTGGTCGTCTGGCGGGACCGGCGCAATGATGCGACCCGGGGATGGGACATCTATGGGCGGCGGGTCAAGGCCACCGGGAATCTGGCGGGAGGTGACTTCCGGATTAGCGGCCCGGCCGCCACCGACGACGAATCGGATCCGACGGTGGCCTACAACTCGGCCGGCAACCAGTACCTGGTCGTCTGGTACGACGAGCGCGACTATGCGACCCGGGGATATGACATCTATGGGCGGCGGGTCAAGGCCACCGGGAAACCGGCGGGAGGTGACTTCCGGATCAGCGGCCCGGCCGCCACCGACAACGAATTTGGCCCCGTGGTGGCTTACAGCTCGGCCAGCAACCAGTACCTGGTCGTCTGGCAGGACGAGCGAAGTGACGCGACCCGCGGGGATGACATCTATGGGCGGCGGGTCAAGGCCACCGGGAAACCGGCGGGAGGTGACTTCCGGATCAGCGGCAATGCCGCCACCTCCGACGAATACAGCCCGGCGGTGGCCTACAACTCGGCCAACAACCAGTACCTGGTCGTCTGGACCGATAACCGGAATGGGGCGACCCGGGGAACCGACATCTATGGGCGGCGGGTCAAGGCCACCGGGAAACCGGCGGGTGGGGACTTCCGGATCAGCGGTAATGCCGCCACCTCCAACGACTTTGAGCCGGCAGTGGCCTACAACTACCCGGCCAGCAACCAGTATCTGGTCGTCTGGCGGGATTGGCGTAATGGGGTGACCCGGGGGTATGACATCTATGGGCGGCGGGTCAAGGCCACCGGGAATCTGGCGGGAGGTGACTTCCGGATCAGCGGCGCAGCCGCCACCCTCAACGAATTCGGCCCGGTGGTGGCCTACAACCCGACCAACCACCAGTACCTCGTCGCCTGGAACGATTGGCGCAACGATGCGACCCGGGGAAACGACATCTACGGACGACGGGTTACCGGGTAGGGCGTAGCCAAGTCCTGTGGATTGCTCCACGATGCTCCGGGTGAAGAGGGAGTCGTCTTGTGCTACAACCCCCGGGATGTGGCCGCCGCCACGGTGATGATCCCACGTCTCCAGGAATGTGCCGATTCGCCGCGCCCCTCCTCGAGGGTCGACGCGAGTTGCGTGTTTGGGAGACCTTCATGTGGGACCGCGTCTCACCCTGAGGGACGGCGCGAAAATCGTATGTGAGAGGGGCCGTATGCACGACCGCGCCCCAGTCTGAGGAACGGCGCGAGAACCACATAAGGGCGGCCACACCTGTAGTTCCCACGACGGAGAAGCATCGACCCAATCAGGCCCCGAGGACCCGAACTACACAGGTATCAACTTGCCAGATCGGCTCGCCCATCGCGGCGGCTACTCGATCTGCTGGGCCCACGTGTCGTGCCGGGGTTATTCGCAGTTGACGGTGGTCTCGGCCCTGCATGTGTCGGTCTGGGGTCCACCATCGGCGTCATCTGTACCGGACCCGCCGTTGAGCACGTCGTTGCCCCGTTGGCCGACCAGGAGGTCGCTGCCCCGTTGGCCGTTGAGTTCGTCGATCCCTGGTCCCCCGAATAGCCGATCATTGCCGGATCCGCCCCAGAGCCAGTCCAGATTGCCTCCGCCCTTGAGCAGGTCATGGTCGCTCTCTCCGTAGAGGCGATCCCGGCCGTTGCCGCCCAGGAGGCGGTCGTTGCCGAGCCCACCCCAGAGGCGGTCGTTCCCGGCCCCGCCGTAGATGAGATCCTTGCCATCCCCTCCGCAGATACGATCGTTGCCGTCCCCGCCATCGATCACATCATCACCATCGAGTCCAGCGATCACGTCATTACCGCTCGTTCCAGCCAGAGTGTCGGGCCCCTCGGTGCCCCACAGGGTTGCGGTGCGGCCATCGCACGTTGGTGGATCCAGGACTATCACCTTGAAGGTGATCGAACCGGCGTTGCCAGCCGCGTCGCTCGCGGAGCATCGGACTGTGGTGGCACCGATAGGGAACACCGCTCCTGACGATGGGGCGCAGGTCACCGGCACCGGGCCGTCGACCTCATCAACCGCTTCGGGGACACTGAAGACGACCGTGGCACCATCCATTGAGGTCGGCGGCACCGTCATGTCCTCAGGCATCGAAGTGAACTCTGGTGGAGTGACATCGGTGACGACCACTACCACCATCCCCGAGCCGGTCCCGCCATCATCATCGGTCACCGTCACAGTCACCCCATAGGT
>JBDROA010000024.1:0-43226 GCA_043810615.1 Actinomycetota bacterium
CGACGACCATCACCGCCCCGGTTGGGGCAGCGATCCCGCCGTGGCTCGCGTCGATCGCAGAAACCACTTGGACCTCCGGGTGCCCGAGAACGGCGACAGTCTAGGTGCGTCCCATTGGATGGCCGCGACCGGCCGGTACCCAGGCTCGCGCTGCAGCTCGTCGGCGGGAGCCCCCACGTTGACATAGCGGTCGCCCAGGGAGCGGCGACGTCCGTCGTGGGTTCGCCTCACAGGTCCCGGCAAGGGGGCCATCACCGTGAGATCGGGGGCCTCTCGCGGAGCATCGGTCGGACCGGTTCTATCACCCCGGGATTGGTGATGTGCCACCGGCGCGACTCGTGGTTCCCGCAGGCGGTGGGGTTGTGGGGTGCGGGGTGGAGGCGGGCTCTGCAGCACTCGGATCGGGCAGGGGGATTCGTCTTCGTAGTGCGTGCCACCCGCGGGGTGCGGCGACCTTACCCGGCTCCAGGTCTCCGGCCGTGAGCGGCGATCAGGCGGCGGGTGAGGTTGCTGCCCACGATGGCGCATACGTCGGTAGGGAGGTGGTGCCCGACGGCGGCGTCGAAGAGGATCCGGTAGGAAGGGCCGGAGTCCTCGTCACCGAGCCAGCAGGCAACCGCCACCGAGACGAGGGGGAGGACGCGGAAGGAGAAGGCCCGATCTGCCATCGTCTCAGGCAGTCCGCCCAGGTCCCCGGCAGCGGCCGTGAGGGCGCCGGTGTCGTTGCCGAATGTCTTTGCCAGCTCGTTGCCCGTGTAGCCCTGGAAGGCCTGGGCGTAGAAGGTGCCGTCTCGCAGTTCGCTGAAGGCGATGCGGCGCGCCGCCTCGGGTGTTCCGTCGCACGTCTCGAAGTAGTAGGCGAGCAGGGCCGCAGTGAACGGATCGACCGTCGCGGCGTCGTCGGCCCAGGTCGCGGCGAATCCCGGGAACGCGACCAGGGTTTCGCGCCCCCAGACCGGGAGCCGGAACTTTCCGGAGTCCCCAACGGTCGGGGAGTACGAGGAGCGCGTGTCGGCGGCGAGCCGCTCCGGATCTGCCTCGGCCAGCCCCGCCCAGATCTCGGCCACCCGTGCCAGCAGCGACCCGGTAGCGTCGGGCCGGTCGTTGTCGGTCACGCGGGAACCTCCTGCGCTGGGGAGCGAACGGGTTCGAGAATAGGCCGGGAAGGGTCTTCGGCCCCGGCCGCGTCGCGGCTCCCGTCGCCGGCTACCAGCTCAGCGACCGGCTCGCTGCAGAGAGCCTCGGCATCGGTGATCATGCGGTGTCTCCCGGGTGGCAGTAGGCGCATCCCCCCGCCCGGCGTCACCCTCGCCTCGACTGCCGCGGGGGCTTCCGCATCAGCGCCGGTCCTCCCATGGGCGCCTTTGCCTACCCGGACGTGACCTACGACCGGGCAGCCGCCCGCCACCTGGTGGTCCGGCCCGAAGGGCGCGACTACGCCAGGCGCCACCAGGACGTCTACGGCCGCTTCGCCGGGGCGCAACGGCGGCCAAGGGCGCGGAACCCGTCCGCAGCTCGCGGCCTACGCCACATGGTGCATAGACGGCCCGGGCGGGCGGGCCCCGCGACCGTCGCCGTCTCCGGTCATCGGGGTCGCGTCTGCCGACCCTTTGTCTCCCTTTCCGGCGGTAGGGCGCGCCGTCTGACGGCCGACGCGATAATCAGGCTCCATGAACACGCCCCTGGTCGGTGCCTATGACCCCGATGTTCACCAGGCGATCGCGCGGATCATCCGGCGCTACTCCACCAACCCCGCAGACATCCGCCACGAGGCACTGAGGGGAATCGATCTGAGCGGCGCTACCCGGCTGCTGGACCTCGGTTGTGGCTACGGCGCCATGGTCGAGGCACTCGCCGGCAGGATCCCACCCGGCGCCGAGGTGATCGGTATCGACATGTACTCCAGCAACGAGGACGTCTTCCTCGCCAGGGCGAGGGCCGTCACCGATTCGGCCCGGTTCATTTGCCGGAAACTCGACTCGCGCCTGGACTTCCCCACGCAGTCCTTCGATGCCGTCATCGCCGTGTACTCCCTGTACTTCTTTCCCCGGCTCATCCCGGAGGTGGCACGGGTCTTGAAGCCGGATGGCGTTCTCGTGAGCCTGACCCACAGCGAATCGAACTTCCAGGGCATGCTGGCGGCGATGGGGGTCCCTCCCCGGCAGTCGGCACTGCATTCATTGCTGTTGGGGTTCTCGGCGGAGAACGGGGCGGCCAGGCTCGCCGAGCACTTCGGAGCCGTCGAGAGCCGGCCCTATCTCAACACCCTGGTCTTCCGGGCCGAGGACCTCGAGGACTACATGGCGTTGATGCGGTTCAAGCTGCCGTCCCTGCTCCCCGACGGCGACCCGGCGCTGGGACGACCGGAGAGCCTGCTGGCATGGGCCCGCGAGTTGCTGGCTCGTGAAGGCTGCGTCTCGATCGAGAAGGACGACGCCGTGTTCATCGCCACGGAGCCCCGTCCCTCGTGACCCACGCCTACTGCGAGCGCTGCGGAGCGAGGCTGGTGACCATGGAGCTCGAGGGCCGGCCGCGGGGTGTGTGCGGGGAGTGCGGCAGGGTCTCATATCACAACCCCCTGCCGGTGGCGACGGCGGTCGTGCTGAACGATCGCCGGGAGGTCCTGCTGGTCCGGCGCCGCAACGAACCGCACTCGGGTAAGTGGTGCCTGCCGACCGGTTTTGCCGAACTCGACGAGACCATCGAGGAGGCGGTGCTGCGGGAACTGCGCGAGGAGACCGGGATCGAGGGCCGGGTGCATCGCCTGCTCACCGCCCGCTCGGTGGCGGACCACTACTACGGTGATCTGCTCTTCGTCTGTTTCGAGGTGGAGAAGACCGGAGGCAACGAGGCGCCCGGCGATGATGCCGAGATGATCGCTTATCACTCGCTCTCGGCGCTTCCCCCGCTCGCCTTTGATGCCCACACCGAGGCAGTCCGGGTCTGCGAGGCGCTCTATCTCGAACCGTGGGCGATTCAGGACTCCTTCACTCGGCTGTATTCCGACACCAGCGAGGGCATGCTGTCGGACGCTCTGGTGCGGCTCGTCGAGGAGCGTGCCGACGAGATCTGCGACCGTTGGCTGGAGGTGATCCGCCACAACCCGACGACCCCGTCCTACGGGCGGTTCGATCTCACCGAGGTCAGGAGGGCGGCCCGGGAGGCGCTCTCCCAGTTCTGCGCCTGGCTGCTGGAGGAGGGGCGGGATGAGGAGCCCGAGGCCTTCTACGCCGAGGTGGGCCGGCGCAGGGCCAGCCAGGGTTTCGGTCTGTGGGAGGTGATCAGCGCTCTCACGCTGCTCCGCAAGGAGATCTGGGCGTTCGCTCGTGAGCACCAGGTGCTGGCGAGTCCGATGGATGTCTACCGGGTCATGGAGCTCAGCCGCCGCATCGTGCACTTCTTCGACAAGGCGCTCTTCCACACCGCGCGGGGCTACCTGGCTGCGGGACCGTCGTGATCGCCCGTTAGCCGCCGACTCAACCAGGCCATCTTCAAGAAGATCTACATCGGCGACTCCGGGCGCACCCGAAGCGGACTCGCCGAGCTCTTCGGACTACTCCTCAGTGACAAGGTGACCGACGCCGCCCGGGCCTGGGCCATGACGGGTGCCACAGACCCCCCCATCCGGACCCGAACACGAGAACACCCGCCGTGAACTCGTCATGGCGGTGCTCCCCTACCTCCGGGTTTGAGTCAGACGCCTTGGTGGGCCCTGATAGGACGGCTTTCGCACCTGGATCTGCCTCCCTGGTGGCCCCCAGCCGACTCGTCTCGGTGCTCAGCCGTCGAGTCCGGCCAGCGCGCGCGGGACAACCCTAAAGGGCACGCTGGCGGCTGCCGCCTGGTCCACGGTGCCGGCGATCACCAAACGCAGCTGCGGTGCGTACCACAACCACGACCCGGTGGACCCGGTGTGCCCCCGCAGTGAGGGGAGGCGAAGTCCGCCGGCCAACCAGCGAGAGAGTTCGAACCTCATCATGCCGAGGCCGTATTCGATCGGCCAGCTCGGCGCCCGCAGCGAGGCCATGCCGCGGGGGAACCCGAATCGATTGAAGCGCCCCCACATCACCTCTCCGGTACCGGGATCATCGAACACCGCTCCGCTGAACAGGGCACGACCGAATCGGAGCAAGTCATCGATGGTGCCGTACAGATCGCCGAAGGAGGCCAACGCCAGCGGGCGGCCTTCCAGCGCCCAATCACCGAGCCACACGGTGGCCGGTTCACCGGCCGGTTCCAGTGGATGGTCACCGGGCAGCCAGGTATGCCGCAGGCCGAGCGGCTCGAAGAGCAGCTCCCGGTACAGCCGTGACATCGGCAGCCCGGTCACGGTCTCCGCCATCACCATCAGCAACTGGTAGTTGGTGTCGGAGTAACGGATCTTCGGCCGAGGGGTCTTTGGATCCGACGGCGGGAAGTGAGGCGCGAGACGATCGCGGGCCCGCATCACGGCCTCCTGGAAGCTCCAGGCTCGGTCGCCGTCCTCGACGATCTCCTCGATGAGGCTGCGACCGCCTCGGGGACGCTCGTCGAGGCAGTCGGGCAGCCCGCTGAGGTGCCCGAGCAGGTGCGTGGGCGTGATCTGGTGGGTGTAGTCGACACCCTCGTACACGTGGAGCTCGCCGGCGAGGTCGGCCGGCAGGAAGCTGGCGATCGGAGCATCGAGGTCAACCAGCCCTCGCTCGTGCAGGCGCAGTACGACGGTGGCGATGTGCAGCTTGGTAATACTGGCGAGGAACCACGGCGTGTCCGGGCGCATCGGAACGCCACCATCGCGGGAGTCGCCCGCTGCATCGACCCAGCCCCAGGTGCCGTCGAGACTCACCGCGCCGAGGATGACATGGCGCACCCTCCTACGCGAACGGAGGCGCTGCAGCAGTCGCTCCAGCTCCGGAGCAACAGCCCGGCAAGCCACCCCGCCATGAGCTTCGTTCATCTCAGGTGTCACCAAGGTCGAAGAGGATAACCCGCAGCATGTCACCGAGCCGCCGGCGATCCGCCGAGCCGAGCCTGACGAGAGCTTCGCCACACAGGCCGAAGATCCCCGCACAAACCGTGTCGGTGACCGGCTCGCCGACGGAGGCCGGGCTGACGATGACAGCTCGCGGTCACCGGGATTAGGCGGCACTCGATCCGGCCCGCGACCTCAAGCCGATCGAGCCCACCCGGGTGTCCCACCGGCGTTCCCGATAGCCGTTACCGCGGTTCGTCCGCTCCATCGACACCACCTCAAAGGGGGCGTCGCACACCGCGTCCGCTTCCGCCCCCATCAACGCCTCGGCCAACGAACACACCGTCTCCCGCAACAGATCCGACCCCTCCTCCGCCAGCTGCTGGCGCAGCCACGCCGGAAGGTCCATGCTCTCGGTGATCGCCGCGTACCTCCTCATGCTCGCCGGCAAGTACTCGTGAGGCCGGCGCGGTGATCACCTATCCAACGGCATTCCCCCGCCACACACCAGGTGAGTGGACGCAACCACCCGGCCACACGGTGGATCCAGGCTGAGGCACTCCGTGGATAGGGCGCTGACCGGGAGGAACGCCTCCCTCTGTTGGCCGCCGCAGCCCGCGATCCCCCAGGTCACAGAGGCTTCGGCTCTGCGTGCCGCAGGGCAGGTCCGCGAGTCGTCGTCCCCACCCGCGCGGCCCCTTGCCCATGAACGAGTCAGTCAAGAAGCAGGTCCCGACACCCGCACCCACCAGGCCCGATCGGCCGGCAGCTCGAGGGCCCGGATCCCGACGGCGCTCGCCACCGTCGTCTCGCTAGAGGATCTGGCTGAGGAACAGCTTGGTGCGGTCCTCGCGCGGGTTGTGGAAGAAGTGCTCCGGGGTGCCCACCTCGACGATCTCCCCGTCGGCCATGAACACCACCCGGTCGGCGACCTCCCTGGCGAATCCCATCTCGTGGGTGATGACGATCATCGTCATCCCCGACCGGGCCAGTTCCTTCATCACGTCGAGCACCTCGGCAATCATCTCCGGGTCGAGCGCCGAGGTGGGCTCGTCGAATAGCATCACCTTGGGGCGCATCGCCAGCGCCCGGGCGATCGCCACCCGCTGCTGCTGGCCGCCGGAGAGTTGGCTGGGGTACTTGTAGGCCTGCTCGGGGATCTGCACCCGGGCGAGCATCTCCTTGGCGACCTCGTCGGCTTCCGACTTGGGCCAGTGGCGGACCTGGCGGGGGGCCAGCGTGACGTTCTCCAGCACCGTCAGGTGCGGGAAGAGGTTGAACTGCTGGAACACCATTCCGGTCTCGGTGCGGACCCGCTGGATCGCCTTGATGTCGTCGGTCACCTCGATCCCGTCGACAATGATCGACCCCCGGTCGTGCTTCTCGAGGCGGTTGATGCAGCGGATCAGGGTCGACTTCCCGGAGCCGGAGGGCCCGCAGACCACGACCACCTCCTGGCGGCCGACCTTCATGTCGACGCCCTTCAGGGCCTGGAAGTCACCGAAGAACTTGTCGACCCCGATGACCTCGATCATCGTGTCACCGGTAGCCACCCTGGTGGCGTCCTCGAACTCCCGGTCGATGCCCGGAGCGCCGCTCCTCACCCGGTCCTCGTCGGTCATCGCCTCTCCCTCATCGTTCTCCGACACCTAGCTTGCGCTCGATCCGTTGGCTCTCCTTGGACATGGTGTACGACCCCACCCAGTAGATCAACCCCACGAACGGCAGGGTGACCGACGCCAGGCCCCGCCCCTGGAAGGCGAGCTGGGCGTTGGCGACCTCGGAGGCGTTGAGAACCTCGAGCACCCCGATGATCGTGAGCAGTGAGGTGTCCTTGAACAGGCTGATGAACTGCCCGACCATCGCCGGGATCACGGCCCGCAGCGCCTGGGGCAGCACGATGAAGCGCATCACCCGGGGGGCCGGCAGGCCCAGGGCGAACGCGGCTTCGGTCTGGCCACGCGGCACTGCCTGGAGACCGCCGCGCACCACCTCGGCGACGTAGGCGCCCTCGAACAGCGTGATCGCGATCAGCGCCCGGGTGACATCCGAGGGCACCGGGAACCCGGCCGGCACGAAGAAGCGGAGCATGAACTGGCTCATCAACAGCAAGGTGATGAGGGGCACGCCCCGAACGAACTCGATGTAGCCCACCGACAGGATGCGCAGCGCCGGGAGGGTGGAACGGCGGGCGAGCGCCGCCAGCAGGCCGATCGGGAAGGCCAGCACGATCCCGGCGACGGTGACGAACAGCGTCAGGTGCAACCCACCCCAGTCGTTCCACCCAACTCCTCCGGCAGTGTTGAGAATCTGCAGCCACGCCGCGCCCCCGAGCACCAGGATCGCCCACGACCGGCGGCGCACCGGCCGGGGGAGCATGGGGCCGGCGGCACGGGCGGCGACCCCGACCACCACAGCACCGACCACCACGAGGAGCGGCCCGATGGTCTCGGCCAGGGCAACCAGGACGACTACCAGCAGGATCGCCGGCCAGAACCGGCGGAGTCGACTCACCAGCGACGGCATCGTGTGGGACAGGCCCGTCTCCGCCGCCCGCTCGGCTGCATTGCGGCGGGAGGCACCTGCCGTGAGCCCGATGGCTGCGATGAGCACGTAGGCCGACACCCAGACTCGCCAGATCCCCTCGCGAGGGAACCGGCCGAGCATGAAGTTCGTCAGGTTGACCCGGACGATCTCCCAGTCGGCGGTGACAAAGACGAACCGCAGGGCCCGGTAGCCGAGGTAGGCGAAGGCGGCACCGAAGAGCGCCGTGAGCAGCGTGTTGTACCAGGTGCTGAACAGGTTCTCGCGGGCCCACTCCCGGGGGGTCAGCCGCACCGGGCGCCACGCCGCCTCCCCGGGTTCACGGGGCGTCTGGGGCATCAGGTCGATGGTGTCGGTCATTGCTTCGTGGCCAGTTGCAGGCGGCGGTTGAGGGCATTGCTGATGGCCGAGATGATCAGCGAGAAGATCAGGTAGACGACCATCAGGATGGCGATCGACTGCGGGGCCGGGTTGGCGTTGCCGATCACGGTGACGATCACGAAGGTGACCTCGGCGTAGCCGACCGCCAGTGCCAGCGACGTGTTCTTGGTGAAGTTCAGGTACTGGTTGATCATCGGCGGGATGGCGATTCGGGCCGCCTGGGGAAGGACGACGAACCGGTACCGCTGGAAGTTGCTCAGCCCCACGGCGAAGGAGGCCTCAGTCTGGCCCTTGGAGACGGCAAGGATGCTGCCGCGCACGATCTCGGCGATGTGGTTGGCGGTGTAGACGGTGAGCGCCAGGGTCACGGTGACATACGACGCCAGCATCTTGAACCCGCCGGTGATCACCCGGCCGTCGAGCCGGGGCCGGGAAGGGGCGATCGGGTTGCCGAGAAGCAAGTAGCCGGCGGCGACGATCAAGCCGAAGAGGCCGAGTGCCCACAGCACGCGGTGGTGGGGCAAGCCGGTCCGGTTGAAAACGGCCGTGCGCCAGAGCCACACGGCCGCGCCGACGGCGACGGCCACCGCCACCAGCAGCCAGAAGATGCCGGCATGCTGTTGATTGGTGAGGGACGGGAAGGCGATCTCCCGGTTGGAGATCACGAACAGATCGAAGGGGGTCGAGGCTTGCTGGATCGTGGGCAGCGGAAGCAGCAGGGCGAAGAAGGTGAAGAGGATGACCAGCAGCGGCGGGAGGTTGCGCAGGGTCTCCACGTAGATGGCCGCCGCTTGGCGGACCAGGTAATTCCTGGAGAGGCGGGCGACGCCGATTGTCACCCCGAGGAGCGTGGTGAGCGGGAGGCCCAGCGCCATCGAGAGCAGGGTGTTCTTGGCCCCCGCGAAGACGATGAACCTCCAGATGGGCTCGGAGCGATCGAGATCCGACCCGGCCACGGTGAAGGCGCCCGGCTGGGTGAGGAAGTCGAAGGAGGTGCTGATCCCCTTTGCCTCGAGGTTGGTGCGGACGGTCAGCAGCAGGAAGAGGAAGACGAGCAGGGCACCGACGACCGCGGCTACCTGAGCGGCGGCGCGCAGCACCCGGAGGTTCCGCCACCACGGCGGTCGCACCCTGGTCGCCGTCTGGGTCTCGGCCGTCATGAGTCACCCGGGGACCGGGCTGCGGGGCGGGGGGCGCCCGCCCCGCAGAGTCCGATCGGATCGAGGTCTACCGGTATGGCCAGGCGTACAGCAGGCCACCTTCGTACCAGAGCCCGTTGAGGCCGCGCTCGAGGCCGAGCGGGACCACGTTGCGCTCGTAGAGTTCGCCGTAGTTGCCGACCTGGGCAATCACATTGACCGCGAAGTTGGGAGCAAGGCCGAGACCGGGATCGGTGTTGTCGATGCCCAGGAACTTCACGATGTTCGGCGCGGTGGCGTTGGGCCCGGCGAGCTCTCCCGAGTCGATGGCAGCCTGGATGGCGGCCTCGCTGGTCAGGCTGCCGACGTTGGCCGAAGTGATGCCCCACTCCTCGGCCTGGATCGTGGCGAACACGACCCAGTTGACCGCCTGGGCCCACTTCGAGTCGCCGTCGGCGACCACGGGCCCGAGGGGCTCCTTGGAGAAGGTCTCCTCGAGGATCGTCACGTCGACGCCGGCCTCCTCGACCCCGCCCTTGACGGCGGCAAGCTGCGACATGTCAGACGTCCAGCCGTCACACTGCCCGCTCACGAAGGCCTCACGCAACGGGTCGTTGCTCTCGAAGGTGAGTGGCGTGTAGGGGATCCCGGCGAAGCGGGAGGCGAGGTTGAGCTCGGTCGTCGTGCCGGTCAACACGCAGACCGTCGTGTTGGTCATCTCGTCGATCGAGGTGAACTCACCGGTGCGCACCATCATGCCCTGGCCGTCGTAGAACGTGGTGGTCAGGAAGGTGGCGCCCTCGGTGCCGTCACGGCTCGCTGTGGCGGTCGTGTTGCGGATCAGAACGTCGATCTCGCCCGACTGCAGGCTGGTGAACCGCTGTGCGGCGGTCAGGGGCACGAACTTGACCTTGCTGGCATCGCCCAACACGGCGGCGGCGACGGCACGGCAGAAGTCGACGTCGAACCCGGAGAACTGCCCGTCGGCACCGACGGAGCCGAACCCGGGCACCGCATCGTTGACGCCGCAGACGAGTTCGCCCCGACCCTTGATGGTCTCCAGGAGGCCGCCACCCTCGTCGTCGTCGCCGCCGCAGGCCGCGGCAACCAGAACGAGCACGAGGATGAGGCCGGCCAGACGCTTGATCATGGGTTTCCTCCCAGTTGGCGTGGCGGGACGCGAGGCCCCGCATATGTTGAGAACCTAGCGATCCGGAGGCCCCGCGGGCAAAAGGCAGCCGTAGGGACTCCTTGGACTGGTGTGGCTGAGGGTCCGTGTCGCGGTGGGCGCCGTGCCGACGCCAACGGGACAACTCCACTTCGACAGTGGGCCCGGCAGGACGGAACGCTAACCGCGCGGCCCTGGAGTTTGCGGAAGAACGGAGCGAAGCGAAGACCCCACAGGCTCCCAAGGACGCCTGATAGAACAGCTTCAGCACCTCGATCTGCCGCCGGGGTGAGATCCGAGCCTCCCTTCCCGGTGCCAACCGACAACAGAGAGTGACCACCAATCCGAGCGGGGGTCAACTTCCACCCGGGTGCCAAGGGATCAACATCCAGGCGGTGTTGACAAGGGGCACTCGCCCTTCCTCGCCATTCCGGCGCGCCGGGTGGTGGTCGCCGAAACTGGGGCCGGCCTTCGACACCGGCTGCAGCAGCGAGACCGCCCAGCCCGCGGTTCCGAGCGCTCTCGGAGCTTCTCGTCGACAGAGTCGATCGTGGGGAAGCATGTCCACGATGACGGTTGTCAGACGGCTCGGCGCGGGCGGCACCCGCCTGCCTCATGACCCCCGGAAGAGGGAGTCGAGAGCGCCGAGGAACTCGCCGGCGGCAGCGTGTGCTTCCTCCATCCTCGCGGACCTGCCTGAGGACCTCTATGGGTTGGCCGGGAGGGCCGGTGAGTTCCCAGCCCTCGTCGGTGTCTCGCCGATTCCGGCACCCGTCGAAGTGGAGAGGCGTCATCTCCATGTCGAGATTCAACACCATCGAGGCGGCACGCCAAGCAGCGGTGTCGCCGGTCCGACCGTTCGGCATCGACCGGGACGGAAACGTCAGAGTTCGTCGGCGTCGACGATCGAGTAGCCGTAACCCTGCTCGGTGAGGAACCGCTGCCGGTTGGCGGCGAACCGCTGGTCCACTGTCTCGCCGGTGACGAGGGTGTAGAAGTGGGCTGGACGGCCGTCGGCCTTGGGACGCAGCAGCCGACCCAGGCGCTGGGCTTCCTCCTGACGGCTCCCGAAGGTTCCGGAGAGCTGGACGGCGACTGAGGCCTCGGGGAGGTCGATGGCGAAGTTGGCGACCTTGGAAACGACCAGGATGTGCAGATCGCCGCGTCGGAAGGCGTCGAAGCGCTCGTCGCGGGTGCGCTGCGCGGTTTGGCCGGTGATGATCGGGGCATCGAGGAGCCGAGCCGCCTCCCGAAGCTGATCGAGGTACTGGCCGATCACCAGGATCTGATCGTTGGGATGGCGCCGGCACAGTCGATCGGCCACAACCAGTTTCTCCGGCGCCGTCGCCGCGATCCGATACCGTTCCGCCGGGCCGGCGACGGCGTAAGCCATTCGATCTTCGGGGGTCATCCCCACCCTCACCTCAGTACAGGTTGCGGGAGCGATCCATCCCTGGGTCTCGAGTTCACGCCACGGCGCGTCGAAGCGCTTGGGCCCGATCAGGCTGAACACGTCGGCCTGCCTGCCGTCTTCGCGGATCAGCGTCGCGGTGAGGCCGAGCCGGCGAATCGCCTGAATCCGAGCGGTCGCCCGGAACACGGGCGCCGGCAACAGATGCACCTCGTCGTAGACGACGAGCCCCCACTGGTGTTGGTCGAACAGGCCCAGGTGTGGATGGCGTCGGAACAGATCGCTTTCGTCCACCGAGCCCGTCCCGGCCCAGGTCAGGATCTGATAGGTGGCAACGGTGATCGGGCGGATCTCCTTGCACTCGCCCGAATACTCGCCGATGAGGTCGGGATCGATGTCGGTCTTGTCCCGGAGCTCGGCAATCCACTGGCGGGCCGCGCTGATCGACGTGACGATGATGAGGCTGTGGGCACGGACGTGGGAGAGAGCGGAGATGCCGACGACCGTCTTGCCTGCGCCGCAGGGCAGGACCAGCACCCCACTTCCTCCCAGGGCGGTTCCGTCGGCCCACCAGGCCGCCACCGCGTCCGCCTGGTAGCCGCGCAGGGTGCAGGTCAACTCGACCTCGAGGCCATCCCCCTCGGCATACCCGGCCTCATCGGAGGCAGGCCACCCCAGGTGGATCAGCGCTTGCTTCACCGCACCCCGATCCCCGAGGCGCAGTGCAAAACGATTGCCGTCGAGTCGCTCACCGACCAATTCAGCGACCCGTCGGTCGCGAACCACCTCCTCCAGCAACGCGGGTTCGTGGGACGTGAGCGCCAGCGCACCCGTATCGAAATCGCGAACGATCCTCAGGCGTCCGTAGCGGCCCATCTGGTCGTGGATCTCGCTGAGGACCAGGCCAGGAACTGGGTACTTGGCAAGCCCGGTGATGGTGGCTGCGACGTCGCCGGGAGACATCCCCGCCGATGCCGCGTTCCACAGCGAAAGGGAGGTGATCCGATAGGTGTGGATGTGCTCGGGGGACTTCTCTAACTCGGCGAACCGAGCGAGCGCCGCCCGGGCCTCGGATGCACGCGGCGTCGCGACTTCGAGCAGCACCGTGAGATCCGACTGGACGATAAGCGGATTCAGCGGGTCGGCCACGCCCCGGCCCTCCCGGGACAGAGGCGACGCGCCAGCGCGTCGATCTCGTCGGGGCCTTGCAGGACAAGGCGGATCGGTTTCGTGTCGACGAGGCGAAGCCCCCGCCCGACGCTCTGGACCTGCGGCGTCGCATCGACCCGTTCGGCCGGCGCAAGACCCTTGGCTCGCAACGCATCGAGGACCTTGTCCCTGGGGAGTTCGGAAACCGCCAGGGTGGGGGTGATCGATTCGAGGCGCGCGGCCTTCACCGCCAGCGCCCGGACGAGGGCGGCGGGGTCGTCGGAGGCGACCCACGTCGCGGCGGACCCGACCTGGAGCTTCCCATGACGGTCGGCGGCGTCGCGAATAGTGCGCTCAACGTTCTGCGGAACCGGGACGGTGGAGTGATCCGCGAGAAACCCGAGGATCGTCTCGGCAGTCCATCCGGCGTCCAGGGCGCGAACCGTGTCCTCTGGGGTGATGCGGTAGATGCGGGCCCCGGCATCGGATTCCAGATGGCCGATGCGGTCCAGTTGGGCGGCCACGTCCGGGTGGATGTCGGGAGGGGCGACCACGCTGTGGTCGGCCTGGACGGTGAAGGAGGCTGCGGCGTCGCCGAGCACGTCTTCGAGGGCCTCCGCGCCGGCGACGAGGAGGCGGCCGGCCGCGGTCAGCCCCACCGGCCCCTGAACCGGCACCAGTCCGAGGATCCGGGCCTCGGCGATGAGTTGATCGACCACGGCCGGAGCGAACAGCCCGCAATGGTCGAATACGAGCTTCGCCCGGAGGTCGGCCTGGTCGAGCGCCTCGCCCGGTTCCAGAGCGCTGAGGTCCTGGAGGAAGACAGAGCGCGTCAACGGCCGATTGAGTTGAGGCGATTCCCACTGGTACCGCTCGACGGTCTCGCCCGATGCGCTGAGCTGGAGCGATTCGAGCCACCACCTAACGAGGCGAGCCCATCGATGAGCGGGGGGCGCCGCCCGCCACTCGTCGCGCTCCGTGGTGGGATGCCACTGCTCGTCGACCGTCTGGTTGCGTCCCCGCCCTCGTCGGGCGGTCACGACGGGCGCCACCAGACCCTCCTCGGCCGCGAAGACGGTGAGGAGGCCGATCTCTGCCGGTGTCGCCCGCAAGGCCTTGGCCGCGGCCCGCACCGGGCGAACCCCGATTCCTCCCGCTTTGAGGCCCTGGGGCGGATTAGTGGCCCAGTGGTCGAGCATCTGGTCGAGCCGGCCGATGACCGAAGGAATCACGGGGCGCATGGAGTCTGCGAGCGGACGGCTCGTGAACTGGGGCTCGGACCAATCCGAGAACAGGTTCGCGCCGCCTATCGCCGCCACCACGTCGAGCCAGACCCAGGCGGTGTCGTCGACGTGGGAGTACCCGATCAACCCCATCGAGGCGAGCGTGTGGACCGATCCTCTCCCCCGGTAGCTGTCGTAGCGCGAGCCGAGCTCGTCGAGGCCGACGTGACCCCGCTTGAGGACCTTGGCCATCCGAGCCTGATCCTCGGAATCGAGCGACGCAATCGCCCGCTCCACGATCCCGCGATCTCGCAGAGCCGCCTCGAGGGCCGCGATCCGATCGGACTTGCGGCCCGGGAGCGGCATCACCCCCAGCCGGCGGAGGATCGAGGCGATCTGGTCCGACATCATGAAATCGGCCGTATCCCGGACCCGGATCCCGGGCAGCCGGACTTGGTCTGCCACCCCGGGCCGCAACGAGATCCATCCGGCTTTGGGGTTCGAGAGAAACAGTTCGGCGAGACCCGAAGCCCCCCGATCAAGCGCGTCCGGGTCGGCCCCGATCATCTGCAGCGCTTCCTCGCGTCCCAGCGTGCCACCGTGGAAGTGCGCCAACTGGGCGAGCTGCTGCTCGATCCGGGTCGCCGACATGAGGGCAACCGCTACGACCATCGGATCGGCGATCAGCCGGGCCAGCCCGCCGATGTCGGCGACCGGAGCCGGGCGACCCAAGCGGTGGCCGAGCACTCGGCCGTACTGGGACATCGGGCCCGTCCCGGCCGCGGCGGCGGCAATGAGCGGGAGTCGCTGCAGGAACGCTGCCGCCGCTCCCGGCCCTCCGCGTCTCAAGGCGTCGATGCGGTCGGCGATGGCGTCAGTCAATTCGCCCACTGTCGCTCACTCATGGGGGGGGCGATGGTAGCGACGAGCGGGTTGCCGGAAGGCGGAACCTTCGCCGGGCTGGCTCAGATCACATCGTCAAGCGGCAACGGCCTGCAGGCGATCGCGAACAGCGTCGTCGACCGCGGGAAGGAGCACTGCTGCCGTCGCCTCACGTCGGCACCAATCTCACGTGGGTGTCGCAGAAGATGACGCTGTCCCAACCTGGTCGAGCATGCTGACGGTACACGGCCCTCGGTAGATGCGACGGCGAGAGCACCTCCATAATGCTGTCGGACCACCTGCGGTTCTGGCACGGCGCCGAGCGGATCCAAGTCCCGACCCGTCCGTGGGAATTGATGCAGATCGGCAACGCCGGTGCCCCGATCGAGACCGAAGCGGGTTGGCTGGTGGTCACCCACGGGGTCGGTCCGATGCGGCGGTACGCCCTCGGCGCCATGCTTCTCAGCACCGACGATCCGCTCCGGGTTACCGGCCAGCTCCGAGAACCTCTCCTCGTGCCGCACGAGCGAGAACGCTACGGCTACGTGCCCGACGTCGTCTACTCGTGCGGATCGCTCCTCCACGGCGACCGGCTCGTGATCGCCCACGGCGCCTTCGACACCTCCACGAACTTCGCCACTGTGGAAGTGGATGCGCTCCTCACCGAATTGACACGGCCCTGATCCGCAGAAGGTGTGAAAAACGCCACTTCCCTGCGCAATGGGCCAAGCTCCCGAAACCGCGTCCTGACCAGGGGTGATGTGGGGTTCGAGAATGTGCAGTGGGCCCGGCAGGACTCGAACCTGCGTCTGACGGATTATGAGTCCGCTGCTCTGACCGGCTGAGCTACGGGCCCGGCCACGGACCGCGACGAAGGATCGGCCCGGGTCCGTTGAACTCGATGGACGCTCAGTTGCGAGCGCGGCCGATCCCGGCCCGCCGCAGCACATCGGCCGGCACCCCGGCCTCGCGCCACGCCGAGTAGGAGATGCCCTTCCGTTCGCTGTACGAGCGGGCGTGCTCCACGAAGGCGGCCTCAAGGGCGCCGAAACCCTCACTGACCTCGGCCCGGGAGAGGGCCGCCTGGGCATCGAGTCGCTCCTGGCGCATCTCGAGCGCCTTGAGAGGATCGCTCTCGGCGGTAATCCGGGCCTCGAGACCGGCGACCTTATCCCTCAGGCGCTCGGGGGTCACCGGGCGCCCGGGCCGACGGCTGCCCAGCCCTTCCAGGTAATGCTTGACGGCTCGCCCTTCACGACGCCCTTGGGCAAGGGCTGCCTTGTGCTCGGGGGACATTGCCATGGACACTCTCCTCCAGCGGTAGGGTTCTCTATCATATACACGCGCGTTCGATCGGGGAGTCCCCGGAGAGGAAGCGCTTTCCTCCGCTCCCATTGGATGCGGCTACGAGAGGCGCCGTCCGGCCATATCCAAGGGAAGCGGAGCCGTTCAACGTGGGCTTGATCGGAAGGCCACCGACTCCATATGGCGGAAGGCGGGGCCCAGACGGCCGCCCGACCCGGCCTCACGATGGGTCGGCAGCCCACCGGAGACCACCCACCCCAGAGCCGGCGGTCGCACCCGAAGGGGGGGCCCGGCGAGCTCTGCCGGGATGTCCTGCGCCGGAGGCTCCGGGCCCAATCCCGCTGCTTCTCAGGAACCCCACCGATCCGGAAGGGTATCCTGCGCCCGCCCGGCCCAGGGAACCGCGGGTGCACGACGGGCGTGGGCAGCCGAACAAGGAGTCACCGAGCATGTTGCGAACCGCCCAGATCGGCCTCGGCTGGTGGGGCAGCCAGGTCACCAAGGTCCTCAAAGGCAGCGAGAAGATAGAGATCGTCTGCGGCGTCGATCCGGCTCCTGCCATCGCCGAGAAGTACCGCGAGGCTCACGGCCTGCCCGTGCTCCCCGACTATCAGACCATCCTGGAAGACCCGGCCATCGAAGCCGTCATCCTGACCATTCCTCACCGCCTCCACGAAGAGGCCCTGCTGCGCGTCACCACCGCCGGCAAGCAGGTGTTCTGCGAGAAGCCCCTGTCGCTCGACGTCGCCAGTGCCCGCAGGATGATCGAAGCCTGCGACCGGGCCGGCATCGTCCTGGGCATCGGCCACGAACGGCGCTTCGAGCCCGCCTGGGAGGAATTGAGGCGTATGGCCGACGCCGGTGAGTTCGGCACCATCCTGCATATGGAAGCGCATTGGAGCCACGACCGGTGGCTCAACATGGCGGCCGACAATTGGCGAGGCAGCAAGGAAGAGGCCCCCGCCGCCGGGTGGACCGGAACGGGGGTCCACCTCAGCGACATGATGCTGAGCCTGGTGCAGCCGGTGGTCGAGGTCCAGGCCCACACCGCCCACCGCATCCTGGCCATCCCCACCGGCGACGTGGTCTCGGTGCACCTCCGTTTCGCCGACGGCACCACCGGGCACATTGCCGCGGTGTCGGCCACCCCGGACTACGCCCGCCTCGCCGTCTTCGGCAGCCACGCCTGGGCCGAGGCCCGGGAGACACAGCACGTGGACCCGGGCGGCATCACCAACTTCTACGTGCGCCGGCGCGGCGATGCGCAGCAGTCCCGCACCGACTTCGAGCCCGCAAGCCCGGTGCGAGCGGGCTACGAGCACTGGGCCGACGCCGTCGCCGGCCGGGCCGCGTACCGGTTCAGCAACGAAGAACGCCTGGGCAACGTGGCCGTCCTCGAGGCGGTGGTCCGCTCCGCCGAGAGCGGTAGGCCCGAGTCGGTGGTTCAGTACAGTTGAGCTTCGACCCGGGGGCGGTGCCCGCCGGACCGGGCCGGGAGCGACGGGGGCAGCGAACCGAGGATCCGAGGAGGAGCGCATGGCGAAGGTACGGGTCGGAGTCGCCGGTTTCGGGGTCATCGGGCAGCGCCTAGCCGACGGCGTGGCCCTCCAGGAGGACATGGAGCTCGTCGGCGTAGCCGACGTGGCCCCCACCCTCGCCGTGCAGGCGCTCAAAGAAAGGGGCATGCCCTACCGGATGTTCGCCGCCGTCCCCGGTGCGGCCGAACGCCTCAGCGCCGCCGACATCCCCGTGTCCGGGTCGTTCGCCGACCTGCTGGCCGGTGTGGACATCATGCTCGACTCGGCTCCCGGCGGCGTCGGTGCCAAGAACAAAGAGCACTACGTCGCCACCGGGCTCAAAGCGGTGTTCCAGGGCGGGGAGAAGTCCGAGGTGGCGGACGTCTTCTTCCACGGCTACGCCAACTACCCCAAGGGAGTCGGCAAGGACTACCTGAAGCTGACCTCGTGCAACACCACCGGTCTCATCCGGGCGGTGGATGCCCTCGACCGGGTCTTCGGGGTCGCCAAGGTGGCCATCACGATCATCCGCCGCGTGGCCGACCCCGGGGACACCCACCGCGGCTTGGTGGACACCCTGGAGATCGAGCCGATCCCCAACCACCAGGCCAAGGACCTGATGCACATCATGCCCCACGTGGATGCCACCGGGATCCTGGTGCACACCCCGGTCACCCACGGGCACATCATCACCCTGGTGGCCACCATGAAGCGCAAGCCCAGCAAGGACGAGGCGCTCGAGGTCTTCCGGGCTCACCCCCGCATCCGCGTGGTCCGCATGGGCGACGGCTTCACCACGAACACCTCGTTCTTCAACTACGCCCGTTTCCTGGGCAAACCGCGCGGCGACATGTTCGAGACCGGCCTTTGGGAAGAGGCCGTCGGCTTCTCGGGCGACGACCTCATGTTCGCGATCAACATCCCACAGGAGTCGGTCGTGATCCCCGAGACGATCGACGCCATCCGGGCGGCCATCCCGATGCAGACCGACGGGGCCGAGGCGGTGGCGCTCACCAACCGCTACCTCGGCATGGGGTGACCGCCGTGGTGCGCATCCCCTCCCTCGACGACCTCGCGGTCGCCGGCAAGAAGGTGCTGCTGCGGGTCGACATCAACTCCCCCATCGATCCCAAGACCGGTCGGATCGCCGACTTCAACCGCATCGACAAGAGCCTGCCCACCATCCGGGACCTCGCCGACCGCGGGGCCCGCCTGGTGCTGATCGCCCACCAGGGGGACACCCTCGACTACCACAACCTTATCGACCTGGCCCAGCACGCCGCCGCCCTGTCGGGGCGGCTGGGCCGGCCGGTGGGCTTCGTGGACGACGTCGCCGGCCCGGCGGCGCGCCGCGCCATCAAGGCCCTGGGCGACGGGGACGTCCTGCTCCTCGACAACCTGCGCTACCTGACCGAGGAGGTGTCCACCTTCGAGCGCGACGTCAAGCTCACGCCGCAACAGATGGCCGGCACTTACCTGGTGCGCAACCTGGCGCCGCTGTTCGACTACTACGTCAACGACGCCTTCGCCGCGGCGCATCGCGCCTCGCCCTCCATGGTGGCCTTCCAGGAGGTGCTCCCCACCGCCGCCGGCCGGCTGCTGATGGCCGAGATCGACGCCCTCACTGCGGTGTCCGACGCCCCGCTCCGGCCCTGCCTCTACCTGCTGGGCGGACTGAAGATCTCCGACGCCTTCGACATGCTGGGCAAGGTGCTGACCGACGGCACCGCCGACGAGGTGCTCACCGCCGGCATCACCGGCCAGGTCTTCCTCCTGGCCCAGGGGGTGGCGCTGGGCGAGCCCTCGGAGCGCTTCATCCGCGACCGCAACCTCGAAGGCTTCGTCGCCCAGGCGAAGCAGCACCTGGCCTCCCACGCCGGGGCCATCCGGGTGCCCCTGGACGTGGCCGTGGAGGCCGACGGCAAGCGGGTCGAAGTGGCCGTAGAGGACCTGCCCACCGAGCACCTGATCGTCGACATCGGGAGCCGCACCAGTGCCGCCTACGCCGAGGCCATCGGGGAGGCGGCCACGGTTTTTGTCAACGGGCCCCCGGGCGCCTACGAGAACCCCAATGCCGATGCCGGGACCCGCGCCCTGTGGCAAGCCCTGGCCGACACTCCGGCACACACCGTCGTCGGGGGCGGCGACACGGTGTCGAGCGCCAAGCGCTTCATCGACACCGGCCGCATCGACGTGGTGAGCACCGGCGGCGGGGCCCTCATCCGCTACCTCAGCGGCAAGCCCCTGCCGCTCATTGAGGCCATGCGGGCGGCGGCGGAGCGGTTCTGGGAGCATCGGGCGGGATGAGGCCGGCCGGGTAGTGAAAGGAACTGTCATGCGCTTCGGGGCGTTCGTGCCGCAGGGCTGGCGGATGGACCTGGTAGGGATCCCCACCGAGCGGCACTGGGAGACCATGCGCTCGGTGGCAGAGGCCATCGAGCGGTCCGGCTACGAGTCCCTGTGGGTCTACGACCACTTCCACACCGTGCCCCTGCCCAGCCAGGAGGCCACTCACGAGGCCTGGACGCTGATGGCGGCCCTGGCCGCCGCCACCCGCACCGTGCGCCTGGGGCAAATGTGCACCTGCGTCGCCTACCGCCCCCCGGCCTACCTGGCCAAGGTGGCGGCCACCATCGACATCATCTCCGGCGGTCGCCTCGAGATGGGCATCGGGGCCGGCTGGTACGAGCACGAGTACACCGGCTACGGCTATGAGTTCCCCGCTCCGGCGGCCCGCATCCGCCAGTTGCGCGAGGCCATCGAGATCATGAAGCGGCTCTGGACGGAGGACGAGGTCCACTACGAGGGCCGCTACTACCGCCTCGACGGCGCCATCTGCCGGCCCCGGCCGCTGCAGGCGCCGCACATCCCCATCTGGGTGGCGGGAGGCGGGGAGCAACTCACGCTCCGGGTGGCGGCTCGGCACGCCTCGTACACCAACTTCGGGCCGTCGCCCGAGGAGTTCGCTCGCCGCTCGGAGATCCTCGCCGACCACTGCCGGGAGGCGGGCACCGATTTCGCCGCCATCGTGCGCTCCACCAACTTCTTCGTGGTCTGCCGGGAGACTGAGCGAGAAGTCGCCGCAGCCCTCGCCGCGATCAAGACCCGCTACCGCCGCGTGGTCCCCGAGGAGCAGGCCGAGCGGGCCACCGCTATGTACCGCGCCATGGCCGGAACCCCGGAGCAGTTGGCCGAGCGGCTGCGCCCCTGGGCCGAGGTGGGCCTGGGCTACGCCATCGTGTACTTCCCCGACGCGGCGTACGACGTCTCGGACCTGGAGTTGTTCGCCCGCGAAGTCGTGCCGGCGTTCGCCTGACCAGGCCCCGCGGAGCCGATCCCGGCGGGGTCGTCGGCGCCGCGTGAGCACCGCGCCTCGCGCCGTGAGAAGGGAGCGGTCGCTTCGGTGACTACAGCCGGGCCCCGGTGGCAGGATCCCACCAGGCCACTTCGACGTTGCCGTCGCCGAAACGATGCCCCAGGATCGCCACCGGGCCGGACTCGATCTGATCGGCGTCGGCCGGGTCGAAGCTCAACGACCCCGACCGCACCCATCGCCGTTCCCCGGTGAGGGCGGCCCGGCCTTCCACGCGGATGCCTCCGGCGGTGGCGTTACGGATCGCCAGCACCACAATGGGCCCGACGCCGGTGGCCGCCGCGGTGATGGTCCCCCCGGCCATCACCGGCGTTCGGAAGACGACGGAGCGTTCGGCCGTGATCACATCCTGGACCACGACGACTCCGCGTCGGCCCGGCGGCGGGCGCAGCAGGATTGCCACCGACGCCGTGCCGCTCGCCGTGCCCGGCACCACGACGGCCCCTTCCACCGCGGCGCGGCTCCACACGGCGCCCCGCGCCACCACACCGTCAGGCAGGGAAACGGTTCGAAAGGCAGGGCCGCCGCGAGGCCTGTTCCCCACCGTGACCAGATCGGCCTGCCCGTCTCCGGTGACGTCGCCGACCGCAACGAGGGACACCGGCGTGAAGGCGCGGAGGGGGATCTCCGCCAGCAGCACCCCCTCGAGGTCTCGCACGACGACGACCGGGTCGTCCCCGGCGAAGACGACGGCGACGGCCGGCGTCCCCCGCAGGTCCAGTACCGCCAGATCGACCGGATCTCGCCGATCAGACACCGGAATCGTCAGGGACACCAGTCCGTCGGCAGCTCTTCTCACCTGCAGGGTGGTGCCCTCGTCCACGAGGAGGACGGCGTAGCCCGCGCCGCCGGGCCCCGCGATCGGTTCGAGATCTACGAACTCACCGGAAAGGCGCCACCACCACCTCCACCACAGATCGGCCACGGTCCAGGTTCCGCTCTCCGGGTTGGGATACGTGAAGGCGGCACCGGGGCCGGTGGCATCGGCGAATCTGATGTCCCCGAACCCCGGCTGCGACTCGAACCCGGGGTTCGGCACACACCCTTCTCGGAATCGCCAGTCGGGGTCGAAGGACTCGGAGAACCAGCCGGTGAGGTCGTCGGCCGGGTCGCGACGGCCGCCGAGGTAGACGGTGACGTCTCCGGTCTGATCGAAGAAGGTCAGATCGTCCCGGCCGTCGCCGTCGTAGTCGGCGACCTGCAGGGTGGCTCCCACGTGGGGACCGACGGCCGTGGCCACGAGCGACGTCACGGCGAAGCCCCCTCCGCCGAGGGCCACCCGCACGTCGGCCGCGTCCCCGCGAGCGACCAGGTACACGTCGGGGATGCCGTCCACGTCGAAGTCGCCGAGAGAGATCCGCTCGTCGCCGATGACGGTCACGCCCAGGTCGGCCCGTTCCAGGAGGCGGACGAACCGCGGGCCGGCCCACACATCGACGCTTCCCGGTGAACCGGGACGGACCACGAACAGGTCGGCGCGGCCGTTGCGGTCGTAGTCGCCGGCCAGGTACGCGGCGGCTCCCGCCGGCACCTCGGTGCGGATCAGGGCCCGGGCGCGATAGCCGCTGACCCAGCGGTAAACCTCGATGTCCACCGTGCCGTCCGTGCTATCGAAAGCCCACAGATCCGGCCGGCCGTCACCGGTCCAGTCGGCCAGGGTGAAGCCGTCGGCCCCTCGGGGTGGTCGGGCGGTGACGTCGTGGGCGCGGCAGGTCTCAAAGTCATGCCCGGAGAGGGCGGCCTCCACGCCGAGGTGCCCTACGGAGGTCCAGGCTCTGAGGCGGACCGCGTCGGGGGCCCCGTCGCGGTCCACGTCGGCCACCAGATGGACCGCCCCGGCCGGTGCCTCTCCGAGAGCCGTAGCGAAGGTGACCGGCGTCGTGAAGCCCGCAGCGGAGGTTGCCGGCGGGAAGGGCGCGGGAGTTTCGTAGCCCGGGGTGTAGAGGGGCCCCTGCCAGGAGAAGTGCATAGCGTCCTTCACGTCCTGCCAGTCGCCGCCCCAGCACCAGCCAGCGTCGGTCCAGGCGGACACAAACCAAGCCGGCATGTCGGTAACGAGGACGTTGTCCGCTCGGTACGGATTGGTGTCGGAGTTGATGTCGATGGCCGCGCCCACCGTGTGGAACGAGAAGCGCCGTCCCGGAGGGACCGTGATCGGGTTGTAGGACCACGTGTAGTCCTTCCGGATCGTGTACTGCCGGCCGGCGGCCGCCTCCCGTTCGAGATTGTCGATGACTTGCTGCAGGGCCGGCACCACCCGTTCGTGGACGTAGACCGTGAACGGACGGTCGGTCATGGGCAACTGCATCGGAACCAGGTGAGCATGGACCTCCTCCATGTCCCGGCCGAAGAAGTCGCCCCAGGGCCCAAAGACCGGCTCTTCGGGAGGCAGGTAGCCGCTGTGGGTGGCGAGCGGCCCGATGACCCCGTACGGACCGGCGCACCCGGGAGACTCGTTGAACGACGGCAGGACCACGGCTCGGGGGCCCTGATCCACGCCCGAGTCCTCCCCCTGGGCCGGGGCCGGAGAGACGGCCGCGAGGGCCAGGACGGCGATGCCACCGACCCATCGCCTGTGGCGCATCCTCGTTCCTTTTCATCTCGTCCAGAGACAGCCGACGAAGGTGCCGTCCCCCCGACGGCCTCCACCCTTCTCCCAAGAAGTGAACCACATAGCCGCGGGTTGCCCAAGGACTGCGCGGACGGCGGAAGACGAGGAGAGTCCTGAGAAGAACCCGGCGGGACGCGCATCGGCAGCCGAGGCAGGGTCACGGGCCGCCGTCGGGCACGGTGATCAAGTCGGCTCCGGGGGGGAGACTCGAACTCCCAACACACGGATTAACAGTCCGCTGCTCTGCCGAATTGAGCTACCCCGGAAAGAGTCGAAGGCCCCGGAAGGGTACCACCGCCCACGTGGGACAATGGGGCCGTGGGATTCAAGACCGGACTGTTGATCGGCGCCGCCGCGGGCTACGTGCTCGGGGCCAAAGCCGGCCGGGAGCGCTACGAGCAGATCAAGCACTGTCTCGGCTCCGCGGCCCGCAGCGAGCCCCTGGCCGGCCTCGCCGAGAAGGGCAAGGCGTTCGCCGAGCACTTGCCTTTCGGCGTCGACCGCTCCCCCGAGGGCTGAGCCTCCGCACCCGGCCGGGCCCCGCCGCCGGCGGGCACCCTCAGCCGTCGCCCAGGTAGCCCTCGAGTTTGCGCGCCCGCGAAGGCTGGCGCAGCTTGGCCAGCGCTTTGGTCTCCAACTGGCGGATGCGTTCGCGAGTGACGTTGAAGTGGCGGCCGACCTCCTCCAGGGTGTGGATCCGCCCGTCGGCCAGGCCGAAGCGCATCACCAGCACCTGGCGCTCCCGTTCGTTCAGTTCCTCGAGAACGACCCCCAGGTACTCCTGGAGCAGCTTGAACGAGGCGGCCCGCACCGGCGCCTCGACCTCGGTGTCCTCGACGAAGTCCCCCAGGGTGGAGTCGTCTTCCTCCCCCAGCGGCGTCTCGAGCGAGAGCGGGTCCTGGGCGATGCGCCGCAACTCGCTCACCTTGGACGGCTCGAGCTCCAGGTCGGAGGCGATCTCCTCGATGGTGGGCTCCCGCCCCAGCTCCTGGCTGAGGGCGCGCTGCACCGCCGCCAGCTTGTTGATGGTCTCCACCATGTGCACCGGGACGCGGATGGTGCGCCCCTGGTCGGCCAGGGCCCGGGTCGCCGCCTGGCGGATCCACCACGAGGCGTAGGTGGAGAACTTGAAGCCCTTGCGGTAGTCGAACTTCTCCACCGCCCGCATGAGACCGAGGTTGCCCTCCTGCACCAGGTCGAGCAGGGGCATGCCCCGTCCCACGTACTTCTTGGCGATGGAGACCACCAGGCGCAGGTTGGCTTCGACCAGACGCTGCTGCGCCCGGTCGCCCTCGCGACGGGACCGCTGCAGGATGGCCGTCTCCTCGACGCCGGCGGGATCCCCCGAGCGCAGTTTCTCGACGGCCCGGCGCCCGGTTTCCATCTGCATTGACAGCTCGACTTCCTGCTGGGCGTCGAGCAGGGGAACCCGGCCGATTTCTTGCAGGTACATGCGCACCGGGTCGGAGACCTCGATCTCATCCATGCCGGTCACGCCCCCGTACACCGCCTCGGGTGAGTCCTCGCGCACCTCGATGTTCATCTCGCGCAACGCCTCTACCACCTGGTCGAAGGCGTCGGCGGGGGCGGCGACGTCCTCCAGCTCCTGCTGCACCTCGGCCATCATCACGAAACCGCGCTGGCGCGCCCGGCGGGCCAGATCGTCGAAGACCTCCAGCACGATGCTATTCATTGGGGGCTCCGTAGGTCACGGCGGCGGTGCTCCAACCCTATCAACTCCTCGAGCAGCGCAGAAGGGACCCCCGCCGGGGTGCGCTCCGCTTCGGTGACCCGGCGCCGCACGCCCTCGATGCGCCGCTCCAGGGCCCAGGCCTGCAGCCGGGCGATCACTTCGCCGGGGTCCTCGGGCAACGGCCGCTCGACCATGGCCAGGGCGGCCAGCATGGCGGACACCTCCTCGGCCTCCCGGCTGCCCAGGAGCGCCCCCAGGTCGGGGGGCGTGCCCGGGTCGAGGGCGGCCACCACCGGGGCCAGCAGGTGATAGGCGGCGCGATGCTCGGGTCGGCTGAAGAGGTCCTCGGTGACTCCGGCGGTGCGGATGCCGGCACGGTTCGCCAGCATCAAGCGCAGCAGTTCCTGCTCGGCCTTCTCCTCCCCGGTGAGACGGTCGGCGGCGGGAATGGGCCGGGGCGGCGCCTCCTGCTGCGCCCGGCGGGCCGCCTGCTCCACCGCGTTGGTCACGACTTCCAGAGCCACGCCGGTGCGCCGGGCCACCTCAACGGCGTACTCGTGCCGGGTGACGGCGTCGGGGTGGCGGGCGACGAACGACGCCACCGCCCGCACCGCCCTTCCCCGCGCTTCGGCCTCGCCCAGGTCGTAGCGCTCCAACTCCTTCTCGATACGGAAGTGGAGGAGGGGCACCGAAGCCCGGATCGCCTCCTCGAGCAACGCCGTCTCCCCGGCGGAGGCCAGGTCGGCCGGGTCGCGGCCCACCGGGAGCAGGGCCACCCGCAGGTCGAGGTCGCCGGGCACGCTGCGCTCGAACCCCCGCAGGCTGGCCTCGACCCCGGCCTCGTCGGCGTCGAACATCAGCACCACCCGTTCGGTGAAGCGGCGCAGCAGGTCGAGGTGGCTCTCCCCGAGTGCGGTGCCGCAGGTGGCCACCGCCAGCGGCCGTCCTGCCTCGGACAGGGCGATGACATCCGTGTACCCCTCCACCACCTCCGCCAGCCCTTCGCGCACGATGGCCGACTTGGCCCAGTTGAGGCCGTAGAGGAGGTGCGACTTCTGGTAGATGGCGCTGTCGGGCGAGTTGAGGTACTTGGGGCCCTCCCCGGCCAGGAGGCGGGCGCCGAAGCCCACCGCGTCGCCCCGCACGTCGAAGATGGGGAACATCACCCGATCCCGGAAACGGTCGAACAGACGCCCCGACCGGGAGCGCACCGCCAGGCCGGCCGCCGTCATGACTTCCTCGGGCACCTGCTCTTCCCGCAGCGAGCGCACCAGCACGTCGCCTCCGGCCGGGGAGTAGCCCAGGCGGTAGCCGCCCACCTGCTCGGTGCCGTAGCCCCGGCCCCGCAGGTAGGCGCGGGCCCCGGAGGCATCGGGGCCCCGCCGCAGGCGCTGGTGGTAGAAGACAACCGCCTTCTCGACCGCCGCGATGAGGGCCTCCCGCCGGCTCTGGCGCCGCGCCGCCTCGGGGTCGCGGTGCAGGGTGACTCCCGCCCGGCGGGCGAGGAGTTCCACGGCGTCGTTGAAGTCGAGGCCGTGGATCTCCTGGACGAAGCGGAACAGGTCGCCGCTCTTGTCGCAGCCGAAGCAGTGGTAGAGGCCCCGGGCCGGGTCGATGGACAGCGAGGCGGCCTTCTCCTGGTGGAACGGGCAGACGGCCATGACGGCGCGCCCGGTGCGCGCCACCTTGGTGACCTCGCCCACCAGCTCGACGAGGTCGGTGGCGGCCCGAACCTGCTCGATGTCGTCCCGCCGGTAGGCCATCGCGGCGAGTGTACCGACCGAGCCCGACGGGCCCCCAGGGGCGGGACGGCCCGCCGGGGCGTCGCCCGGGCGTGAGGTCGATTGGCAGGGCGCCGGGCAGAGGCTCGACCGGCTGCGCCTGGTGCCCTACCGGATCGCCCTGGTTCCGACGAATCGCCGCGCCGGCCCCCGGCTTGCCCGGCGACGCCGGCTCTCAGGCAGCTGCTCCCACCCGCAGCCCCTCGCGGTCCAGGCCCGGCTCCAGCACCACGCCCCCCTCCCCGGCGAGCAGGTCCTCCCAGGCGGCCCGCACCGCCGCAACCGCCTCCCCGGCGACCAGAGCCACCGCCGACGGGCCTGCCCCGCTCCAGGCGGCGTGGACCGCCCCGGCTTCCCGGGCCGCCGACACCAGCCGGCCCGTCAAGGGCGACAGATGCGCCCGGCGCGCCTCGTGCAGTTCGTCGCCGGCCGCCTCCGCCAGGAGGGCGGCATCGCCCCGCCGCAACCCCTCGACCAGGAAGGTGAGGCGGGCGGCGGTGCGGGCGGCGGTGGCCGTGTCGACGGGGCCGCTCAGCGCCTCGCGGGCCCCCGCGGTGGGCAGTACCGCCACGGGGACCGCCACCAGCACTCGCAGGGAAGAGTGCACCTCCAGGCCGTATACCCGCCCGCCCGGACTGACCGCCACCGCCCCGCCGTGGACTGCGGCGGCCACGTTGTCGGCATGGCCCTCCACGGTGGCGGCCACCCGCACGACTTCCTCCCGGCTCTCCCCCCGTCCGGCGGCCGCCCGCACCGCGGCCACCACCCCCGCCACGAGAGCGGCGCTCGACCCCAGGCCCCGCCCCACGGGGATGGCGCTCTCGACCACCACCCCGAAGGGCCCCGCCCCCGGCACAGCGGCCTCGGCGGCGCGCCGGATCAGGGCCATCGACCCGCCATCGGCCCCCGGGGAGGCCAGCGACCACTCCCCCGCCGGGGCCACCGACACCGCGCAGCGCAAGCCGAGGGCCAAGGCGACCACGTCGAAGCCGGGGCCCAGGTTGGCCGCGGACGCCGGTGCCGAGGCCTCCCCCCGGCCCCTGCCGGCTGGTGTCGTGGCAGGCATGCCGGCCAGCATATCGAGCGAGACCCGCGAGGCCGCCGGGCCGCGTTGATACCATCGCGCCCCTTCGGGAGGTGAACATGGCCGTGGGCATCGGAGTCCTGGGGGCCGGCACGGTGGGCGGCACCCTCATCCGCCGCCTCACCCAGGACGGCGCCGCCGTGGCCGCCAAGACCGGCCTCGACCTCGAGGTGCGCCGGGTGGCGGTGCGCTCGCCGGGCAAGGGCCGGGCTTTCACCCTGCCCCCGGGGACCGTGACCGACAGGCCGTGGGAAGTGGTCGAGGACCCCACCGTCGACCTGGTCGTCGAGGTGATGGGGGGCCGGGATCCCGCCTTCGACCTGGTGCGGGGCGCCCTGGAGCGGGGCAAGCCCGTGGTGACCGCCAACAAGGAGCTCATCGCCGCGCGGGGCTCGGAACTGTTCGACGCCGCCGCCCGGGCCGGCGTGCCCCTGCTGTTCGAGGCGGCGGTGGGCGGCGCCATTCCCATCATCCGGCCGCTGACCGAGACCCTGGCCGGGGAGCGCATCGAGCGGGTGGTGGGCATCGTCAACGGCACCACCAACTTCGTCCTCACCCGGATGGCCGACGAGGGCAGCGACTTCGCCGCCGCCCTGGCCGAGGCCCAGGAGCTGGGATACGCCGAGGCCGACCCCACCGCCGACGTCACCGGGGCCGATGCCGCCTCGAAGGCTTCGATCCTGGCCAGCCTGGCCTTCGCCGTATGGGTGGGGCCCGACCGGGTCTACCGGGAGGGCATCGCCGGGATCTCCTCCCTCGACCTCGCCTTCGCCGCCGACCTGGGCTACACGGTGCGCCTGCTGGCCATCGCCCAGCGCATCGGGGACGGGGTGAGCACCCGGGTCCACCCGGCGATGGTCCCCCTCGATCACCCGCTGGCCGCCATCCGCGGGGCCACCAACGCCATCCTCATCCAGGGGCCGGCCGTGGGGGAACTCCTCTTCGCCGGGCCCGGCGCCGGCGGCGAGCCGACCGCTACGGCCGTGCTCGGCGACGTCATCGACGCCGCCCGGGACCTCCGGTCGGGATCACAGGTGGTGCCCAGGATCTCGTTCCGCCCCGGGTCGGTGGTGGACGCCGTCGAGGTGCCCACCCGCTGGTACCTGCGCCTCGAGGTGGCCGACAAGCCCGGAGTGCTGGCGCGCATCGCCGGGGCCTTCGCCGACGCCGGAGTGAGCCTCCGGTCGGTCTGGCAGGAGGGCCGGGGCGACGACGCCACCCTGCTCCTGGTCACGCACGAGGCTCTCGAGGGCCGGCAACGCGCCGCCGCCGCCGCCCTGAGCCATCTCGACGTGGTCGAGGAGGTGGCCGCCACCATTCGCGTGGAGGGCGACCCCCGATGAGCACCCCCGGCGGCCTCATCGCCGCCTACCGCCACCGTTTGCCGGTGAGCGACGCCACCCCGGTGGTCACCCTTCACGAGGGGGGCACACCCCTGCTGCCGGCGCCCCGTCTCTCCGCCCGGGTGGGGCGGCCGGTGTTCCTCAAGTACGACGGGGCCAACCCCACCGGGTCCTTCAAGGATCGGGGGATGACGGTGGCCGTGTCGAAGGCGGTGGAGACCGGGGCCAGGGCAGTGGCCTGCGCCTCCACCGGGAACACCGCGGCGTCGGCGGCCGCCTACGCCGCCCGGGCGAGCCTGGCCTGCGTGGTGGTGCTCCCGGCGGGCAACGTCGCTCTGGGAAAGCTGGCCCAGGCCATCCGCCACGGGGCGAAGGTGGCCTGCGTGGAGGGCGCCTTCGACCGCGCCCTCGACGTGGTGCGGGCCTTCACCGCCGGCGGCGAGGCGGTACTGGTCAACTCGGTGAACCCCGACCGCATCGCCGGCCAGCAGACGGCGGCCTGGGAGATCGTGGAGGCGCTGGGCGGCGCCCCGGTGGTCCAATCCCTGCCGGTGGGCAACGCCGGGAACATCACGGCCTACTGGATGGGGTACCGCGCCGTCGGCGAGGCGCCCCGGATGTGGGGCTTCCAGGCGGCGGGGGCGGCGCCCATAGTCCGCGGGGTACCGGTGGCCTGCCCGGAGACCGTGGCCACCGCCATCCGCATCGGCAACCCGGCCTCGTGGGCCGGGGCGGTAGCGGCCCGGGACGAGTCGGGGGGGATCATCGAGGCGGTCACCGACGAGCAGATCCTGGCCGCCTACCGCCTGCTCGCCGAGGAGGAAGGTGTCTTCGCCGAACCGGCCTCGGCCGCGTCGGTGGCCGGGGTGCTCGCTTTCCGGGACCGCCTGCCGGACGGGCCGGTGGTGTGCACCCTCACCGGCCACGGGTTGAAAGACCCGCAACTGGCGCTGCGCGACGTGCCGGAGCTGCCCGTCATTGCGCCGAGCGCCGACGCGTTGCGGGAGTGGCTGGGGTGGTAGGGGCGCCACCCCAGCCCCGAGCGGGGGACCCAGCGGGTCGACCGGGCTAGAACCGCGCCGGCCAGAAGTGGCGGGTCAAGGCCGCCTCGTCGGCATGGCCGCGTAGATGGGTCACGGCGAAGAGCAGCGCCTCGGCCGCCGACATCTCCAGGATCGAGCCGTCGTCCCGGCGCCGCTGCCGCGGCGTGCTCCAGTCGATCCCCTTGCAGGTGCCAAGGATGGTGTCGCACTCGCCGGCCAGGCGGTCGATCAGCGCTAGGAGGGACAGCGGCTCATCGGCCGTGGCGCCGAACTCGGCGGCCCGGCCGCGGGCCGGTGCCGGCAGCCCGGCGGCCATGCACAGCAGCACCCGGGTGGCGTGCATGCCGTGGGTGGCGAGGACCGTGATGGAGTTGGTGTCGGGGCCGGCCGGCTTCCAGTTGAGCGCCTCGGTGGGCAGGCCGCGCACCACCCGGCGCAGGGTGTCCTCGCCCTGGGCGACGGCCCGGCGGGCGGCCTCGAGGACGGGATCGGATATGTGGGCCTCACTTTCCCCGGACGGAGCCGCAGGCTATCCGCTGAAGGCCAGGCTCGCACCGGCGCCCCCCTCTTGCAGGAGAGAACCAGATGACGCCGGTGTTGTCACTCCACCCTGAGCTCGCGTCTTCTCCTGCGACCGGCGACCGGATGGCGGAGGGCGCGCCGCGTGCAGATTGCCCTGCGGAGATGTCGTACCCGCGCGATACATAGGTGGGGTGAAGGTCGAAGCGGTGCCTTCGGTGGATCTGGCGGTGGTGTTGCCGTCGCTGTTCGGCTTCCCGCTGGACAGGATGGGTGTCGGCGGCCTGGCCGATGGTCTGCGCCAGTTGGACTCCCTGGAAGCGCAGATAGCCGCCCGCCGCGCCCAGTACATCGCCGAGGCCGAGCGCCAGGAGGCGGCCCGTCGGGAGGGCTATGGGTCGACTACCGCCTGGCTGATAGCCCTCTCGGGGCTTCCGGCCGCAGTGTGCCGCAGCCGAGTAGCGGTGGCCACCGCATTGCAGGAGATGCCGGGAACCGAAGCGGCGTTTGCCTCGGGAGAGGTGTCCGAGCCGAGGGTTCGGCTGCTCGCCCAGGCAAGACAACTGGCGCCGGAGCAGTTCCGCCGAGACGAGGCGCAGTTGGTCGCCCAGGCGGCCACCGTGCCCTCTCGCCGCCTGCCACAGGTGCTGGCCCAGTGGAGACGCGAGATGGATCCCGACGGGGCCGAAGCGGATACCGAGCGGCTGCGGGCCCAGAGGGCGTTGCACGTTTCCCCTGCCTGGTCGGGCCTGGTCCATCTGAGCGCCGACTTGGATCCCGAGGGCGGCGGCATCGTGCTGGCCGCCATACGCTCCCTCTCAGAGCCCGCCGCTCTGGATCCCGACGACGCCCGGACTCCGGCACAGTGCCGGGCGGACGCCCTGACGGAGATCTGTCACCGGCACCTGGACGGAACAGCCGGCAACGGCAGTGCACAGCGACCCCACCTGACGGTGACGGTTCCTTGGGAGGCTCTGCGCGAGGGCTCCGGTGTGGTGGACATCGAAGCCGGGCCCATCAGCGCCGAGGCCGTGCGCCGCTTGGCCTGCGACGCCACGGTGAGCCGGGTCATCCTGGACGGCGACTCCGGCCCGGTGGAGGTCGGAAGGGCGCATCGGGTCGTGCCCGCAGGCCTGCGACGGGCCCTTGACCTGCGGGATCAGGGATGCACCCAGCCGAACTGCCAGGTGCCGGCCCGCTGGTGCGACGCCCACCACGTTCACCATTGGGCAGAAGGCGGAACCACGGATCTGGCCAACCTGAAGCTCTTATGCCGACGACATCACCGGGCCGCCCACCACCACGAGCCCTACCCAAGGCGCCAGTAGGCCCAACCCGGCCCGCCGAGCCTTGAGCTATTGCCGCCCGGCTTCGCCGGCAACGCCACCGCCTCACAGCCGGCCGGCGAACCTCTCCTCCAGTGCCTCCACGAGGCGGGCGATGGGCACCCGCACCTGCTCCATGGTGTCCCGCTCCCGGATGGTGACCGCCTGGTCCTGGAGGCTGTCGAAATCCACGGTGACGGCGTAAGGGGTGCCGATCTCGTCCTGGCGCCGGTAGCGGCGGCCGATCGACTGGGTGATGTCGTGCTCCACCGGCCAGTTGGCGCGCAGCGTGGCGGCCACCTCCCGGCTCACCGAGATCAGCTCGTCCTTCTTGGACAGGGGCAGCACCGCCACCTTGATGGGCGCCAGGCGCGCGTGCAGGCGCAGCACCACGCGCTTGTCCCCCCGCACTTCCTCCTCGTCGTAGGCGTCGATGAGGAAGGCGAAGGCGGAGCGGGTGATCCCCGCCGAAGGCTCTACGACGTAGGGGAAGTAGCGCTCCCCGCTGTCCTGGTCGAAGTAACGCAGGTCCTGGCCGCTGTGCTCGGCGTGGGCCTTCAAGTCGAAGTCGGTGCGATTGGCGATGCCCTCCAGCTCGTCCCAGCCCCAGGGGAAGAGGTACTCGACGTCGCTGGTGCCTGCCGAGTAGTGCGACAACTCGTCGGCGGCGTGAGCCCGCAGCCGCAGGCTCTCCGGCTTCATCCCCAGGTCGGTGTACCAGCGCATCCGTTCCGCCAGCCAGTACTCGTGCCACTGCGGCGCCTCGGCCGGAGGGCAGAAGAACTCCAACTCGCCCTGCTCGAACTCCCGGGTGCGGAAGACGAACTGGCCGGGGGTGATCTCGTTGCGAAAGGCCTTGCCGATCTGGGCGATGCCGAAGGGCGGCTTCATGCGGGCGGTGCGCACCACGTTGGCGAAGTTCACGAAGATGCCCTGGGCGGTCTCGGGGCGCAGGTAGGCGACGGCGCCTTCGTCCTCCACCGGCCCCAGGAAGGTCTTGAGCATCAGGTTGAACAGCTTGGGGGCGGTGAAATAGCCGCGCTTGGCGCAGTTGGGGCAGACGTCGGGGTCCGCCAGCTTGTCGAGGCGGAAGCGGTTGTTGCAGCCGGTGCACTCCACCAGGGGGTCGGTGAAGGACGCCAGGTGCCCGGAGGCCACCCACACCTGGGGCGCCAGGATCACCGACGAGTCGAGGCCGACCACGTCGTCCCGGTCGGAGACCACCGCCTTCCACCAGGCCTCCCGCACGTTGCGCAGCAGTTCCACTCCCAAGGGCCCGTAGTCCCAGGCGGAGCGCAGGCCGCCGTAGATCTCCGACGCCTGGTAGACGAAGCCGCGTTTCTGGGCGAGGGTGGCGATCGTCTCCAGCGATACCGTCATGGGACCTCCCGGGGAGGGCGGCATGATAGGCCGGGGCCGGGGCCGGGCCCCATCCTGAGCCCGTCACGCCGCCCATCGCCCCGCCCAGCCACGGAGTGGACCGGCAGGTCCGGGTTTCGCACCACCCTCTACCGCCCGGGGCGGTGCTCACCCGATGCGCCGAGATCTGCAGACGACGCAGGCCCCACGGCCGGGTGCCGCCGAGGCGGCGACCCGGCCGGCCTCCGATCACCGCGTCGGTGCCTGAAGGCTACGGCCACGGCGGCGGCGGAGTCGAGTGGCAGTAGGGATTGAAGCACTCACAGCCCGACCCCGGCGGCGGCGGCCCGGCCGGGCAACCACAATGCCAGTAGCCGTCGCAGAGGTCGCACTCGGCCTCGGTGGTAGCCGCCTCCAGCGCCCAGAGCTGAACCGTTGAGCCGCGCGCCACCCTTGTCCCTGCTCCCGGCTCCTGGCTGTCCACCGTGCCTGCCAAAGGCGAGTCGTAGGGGACGTACCAGGAGAACTCGCAGGGAGGGGCCACCAGGCCCAGAGCCTGCAGGTCGGCCCGGGCGGCCGAGCAGGACCAGCCGGTGTAGTCCCTGAGCGTGATCGCGCTCGCCGACGTGGTGCCGGTCGTGCCGGTGGTATCGGTACTTCCCGCTTCCCCGATCCAATAGGAGATCCGGGTGCCGATGCCCACCATCTCTCCGGCGGGCGGGCTCTGGCGCACCACCTTGCCGTCCATTCCCGGATCGGAGGTGGGTTCCGGGCCCACCAGGGAAGGCCGCAGGTGCCAGCGTTCGATTTCCGCAGCCGCCTCGGCCGCCGTCCTCCCCACGAGGTCGGGGACCAATGGGCTACCCAGCCAGAACCGGACCCCGGGGACCTCGAGGGTTATGGGAACCTTGGTGCCCGGTTTGGGGTACTGATCGGCCACCTTCCCCAATTCGGCCGGGTCGTCGGCGCCCGTCAGGCCGAAGTAGAGCCACTGATCGCCGCGGCACAGCGTCGTGGTGCACTCCGAGAAGCCGGCGGCCCGCAATACCGCCTCTGCATCGCGACGCAGCATGCCGGACAGATCCGGGACGGTCAGACTGTCGGCCACGCCGGCGTTGCCGACCTCCACCTGCAGGGGCATCGCAAGCGAAGCCAGAACCCAGGTCCCCGGCGGGTGGGACTGGCCGACCACCCTGCCCACTTCACCCGGGTCGGAGGTGGCCACTCTCCCCAGGATCCAGTGATTCCCCCGGCAGCAGCCCGTCCCCTCACAGGCACAACGACTGAACCCCGCATCGGCCAGAGCCTCTTCTGCCTCCGCCTCCGCCAGCCCCCGAAGGTCGGGAACCACGAGGATCATGCTCGCCAGCAGGTGCAGGCGTTCGAGATCGAGGGTCGGGGGGGCCAGGCCGACGCTGAACTTCGCCGGCAGTGAAGCCGAGAGCGAGGGACAGGAGAGAGTCGAAGCAGGGCCGATGATGACCGTCTCACCGGGCGCCGCAGAGGGAGCGAGTTGCTCCTCCAGAGCGGCCAGGTCGTCGACCAGGTCCTCCTCCTCGAACCACTGCTGGCTGCACCCCAGAGGACGCGCCTCCGGGACATCTGACTCCTGCTCCACGGTCTTCTCCCGGCAACTCGGAGGCATCACCCAGAGGAGGAGGATCGGGTCGAAATACGACCCCGCACCGAAGAACCCGCATTCGGTTCTGGTCGAACGGCGCGACGCCAGCAGATCGATGCTCTCCCGAAGGGGGTAGCCCACCGTGGTCTCATATCGGAATCCGGAGCTGCTCCGGCTCAGGACGAGGACCTCGTACACCCCCGAGTCGACGGTCGCCCAGGGGCCGATCGCCACCACGGAACCGGAGCCCGAGGCACCCCGACTGGTGCCGTCTCGCTCATTCAGAACCCGCACCTCGAGGCGATGCTCACGCGGCGGGTGGGGCACCTCGACCCGAACCATGATGTAGTCGCCGATCTCCGCCCGGAAGCGCCACACCTGCGCATCTCCCCCCCCGATCTCCGACTCTCGCGGCGTTCCGTAGGACAGCCAGCCCCGATCGAGCGCAAAGGGCTCACCGGAAACGGCCGGGCAGGGCCAGTCGCAGGGCCACCCCGCGGCCTGCTGGGGGAGAATGGCCCGCAGGATGTCCCCGGTCAGCACGGTGAGGGTGCAGTCGGCATGCACCTCGACGGGGACGCTCACCGGGGTGCCGGCACCGGTAGGAAGGGAGATGACCTGCCGGCCTTCGGAAAGGAAGCATCCCAGGTCACGCGGTATCTCCGCCGGAGCCAGGTCCCAAATACTGATCCGGAGGGCGATCCTTCGCATGATCGTGAACTGGTCGACGAAGGCACTCGCCTTCAGCCGACAGACCTGCACCCCGGCGGAGGCCTTCAGGAAGGCTTTGGTGCTGGCTCCGAACCGCTCCCACTCCCCCCAACTGAACGGGTTGCCGACGGGGTCGATCTCGGGCACCAGGTCCTCACACGCCTGGGACAGCTCTCGCCGGAGAATCACATCACAATCACCAAAGGGCACCAGCCCCGACGCGTAACAGACATCGTGACGGCTGCAGGGCTCTTCGAAGTACCGCGTCAGATCTTCGCCCTTCTTCAGGGGTGCCAGGCTGATGAGGCCGGTGGACCCGAGCGGGCACCCATCCCCGACCGCGCCGGCGGACGAGGCCAGGCTGGCCAGGCAGCCCAGCGGATCCGAGCTGCATGATCCCCCCGTCTGCCCCGAAGCCGGTCCGGCCAGCGTCATCAGCACGGCGCCGAGCCCGGCTGCGGCAGTCAGGCCCGTCCACCGCCACCTGCGTTGCTTCATCTCGCGTCCATTGCGACCAGCACCAACGCGCCGATCAGGCCGGAGTACACCCCCGAACCCAGGTGCTCGACCACCAGCTCTGGAGTGGCCGCCCCACCCAGGCTGCGGGTGAACTGGATGACGAAGGCTCCCACGACCAGCAGGGCCAACCCGCCGAGAACCACCCGCGCGTAGCGTCCCCATCTGAACCAGGCGGTCAGGACGACCAGCGCCCCCAGAGCGGCCAACACCCATCCCAGGGCCACCCCGCCCGAGTCGGCGTTGAGATCGATCAACACCAGGGCGGGGACCCGCCACGCCGACGGAGGGTCGAGCGGTGCGGCGAGCCACGGGAGGAAGGCCGAGGCCATCATGAGAAAGCCGAGAGCCACGGCCGGCCACCGTCGCGCCCGCCTCACCACCGCTTCCGTCGGAGCCGGCGCCGGGTCCGGCTCCGGCTCCATAGGTACGATTGGCGGGGGCGGCGGCACCGGGGCCACCAGCGGTTCAGCCGGTGCCGCGGCGCCGATCGAGTCCCCGCCCACGGCGCCAGGCGCGGCGGGTGTCCGCACCGCCGGGTCGGGCGTCCCCGCCGGGGGCGGGCCATCGGACCGGCGCCCCGGGTCCTCTGGGCCTGCGGCGATCGGCAGAGGTGCGCCACATTCGCCACACCGGTCTCCCGGTCGCGCCTCGTCGGCACTCCCGCCACAGGATGGGCATCGCGTCGGTGTCATTGTCGTCCCGTCTCCCTCATGGCAAGCAACCGAACCCGTCCTCTCATGCCCCGTCTCCGGTCGGGCTGAGCAACTGGCCCGCAGCCAGCGGAGCGGTGAGGCGCGCCGTGCCGAAGGGGCTAACCGAGGCCGGTACGGGATGGCCCACCGCCGTCGTGGTATTCACCAGGTGGGCTGGGCCGAACCATGCGCCCACGACCTCCTCTCCGAGGATCGGTTCCCGCCCAACACCATCGAGCTGGGCGGCGATCAGCGCTTCGCGCGACAGGTGACCCCGTGCCAGGCAAACGCGGATCAGCGCGTCCCAGGCCGCGGCGCGGCGGTATCCCATCAGAAAATGCTGGTCCACCTGGCCAACGTCGCGGCCCACCGCCTCGATGAGAGCCGCCATGGTGGAGTTCTCCCCCCCGGGAGCGCTATCGGCGAGGAGCAGACGCTCGAAGAGCCCCAGGCCCACCGCCTCGGCTTGCTCGTCCCCGGCTTCACCCCCGGCAACCAGGGCCGGCAGCCGGTCGTCATATGAAGCGCTGGCAGCGATGATCGGGACGGCAGATCCGCTCGATCCGTGCTCGGCCAGCAGCCAGGCCAGACCGGCCGGGTCGATGCAGACCAGGAGCAGGGGCGCATCCCGGGCGGCGATCGCGGCGACCACCTCGCCGGAAGGTCCTCCGGGAGGGACGGTGTGGACCACCGGTTCACCCAGGCCCAGTTCGGCGGAAACCGCCTCGAGACCGCTTCGACAGTCGTCTCCGTAAGGCCCGCCATCGACGACCAGCGACGGGGAATCCCCAGGGCTGAGCAACGGTGGGTCGGCCACGCGCGCGGCCCAGTAGGTAGCGTTGGCAATCTCGAGGGCATAGCTGGAGCCGAGGGGATCCTGGACCACGTGCGGGAAGCTGCCCCACACGGTGAAGCGTGAGTCGGCCGCGAGAGGGAGCCCGAGCGCCCCCGCCTCCCCGACGAGCACCCCCGTGGCGTCGGTCAGCGACACCCCGAGAACCTGATCCTGGACCTCCGTGAGAGCCTGCTGCGAATCTCCTGCCGCAGCCACCACGAGCTCGACGGACCACTCCCCGAGCTCCGCGGTCTCCCAGTAGTACCGGTGCCCGGCCAGGAGGGAGGCGTCGGCCGCGCCGTCGGCGCCGTCGGTCGACGTCAGGATCACCCCGAGCCGGATGGTCTTCCCGGTGACACCGGGCCCCACCGTGACGACGGAAGACGGACCGGCGTCGGCCGTCACCTCGGCGCGATCGATCACCAGCGGGAGAGCCACCAGACCACCTCCCACCAGCAGTGTCATCGCGATACCGAGCGCCCGCCCGAGGCTCCAGAACCGAGGGGCCTTGCCGACAGAGCCCCGCCGGGCTCGGTGCCGGACGCCGCAATGGGGGCATCGACCAGCCCGATCGGAGACCATCCCTCCGCACTCCGCGCACCTGCCGACCGCCATCGACCCTCCCCTCGCTGCCCATCGCCAGCGGCGGACCGCTCCTGCGGCCCCGCCGCCATCCGGGGACTATGGCAGAGCGGCCTCGCACGGGTCAAGCAATCGCTACGACCCCACCCCACCGAAGCGCCGCACCCGCCGCCGGTAGTCGTCCACGCAGGCGGCCAGACTGTGCCGGTCGAAGTCGGGCCACAGGGTCTCGGGGAAGGCGAACTCGGCGTAGGCCGACTGCCACAGCAGGAAGTTGCTGATGCGCTGCTCCCCGCTGGAGCGGATCACCAGGTCGGGGGCGGGCATCTCGGGCAGGTAGAGATGCGCCGCCACCGCGTCCGGGCCTACCGCGGCCGGGTCGATCTCTCCGGCGGCGGCCTTCTCGGCGATGCGCCGGGCTGCCGCCGCTATCTCAAGGCGCGACCCGTAGTTGAAGGCGAAGACCAGAGTGAGGGTGCGGTTGTGGCCGGTGAGCGCCTCCGTGCCGGCGATGTGGTCCCGCAGGCGGTCGCTCACCCGGGGATCGGCCCGGTCCCCCATGAAGATCACCCGGACCCCCATGTCGTTCAACTCGTCGCGCCGCCGCAGCAGCAGATCCTCGTTGAACTGCATGAGGAAGGCCACTTCCTCGGCCGGGCGCGACCAGTTCTCCGTGGAGAACACGTAGACGGTGAGCCACTCGATCCCCAGGTCGATGGCGCCGTGGACCACGTCGAACAAGGCGGGTTCCCCGGCGGCGTGGCCGGCGGTGCGGGGCAGGCCCCGCCCGGTGGCCCAGCGGCCGTTGCCGTCGAGGATGATCGCCACGTGACGGGGGGCGGGGCGCAGGCCGTCAGCCATCGGCGGTGGCCAGGCTCGCCAGCCGGCGGTCGAGGTGGTACTCCAGGAAGCGACGAGTGACCCCCATGGCCTCCCCGCTGAAGGAGGGGTCGGCAGAAGGCAGGGCGCCCAGGTCGGCAGCGGCCAGGGTGGCCAGGTAGGCGGTGAGGCCGGCCCGCAGCGCCACCGCCCCCGGCGTTCTGCAGTCCTCGCACAGCGCTCCTCCGGCGGCAAAGGAAAACCGGGTCACCCCGTGGCGGGTGCCGCACCCGGCGCACTCGTCCAGAGCCGGGGCCACGCCCACCACGTCGGCCACCTTGAGCAGGAAGGCCGTGACCAGGTCGGGGTGCCGGGGCCCGGTTTCAAGGGCATGGAGGCCCCGGTACAGCAGGAGGAAGGCCCGTGCCGACGCCTCCTCCTCCTGGGTGACGGCGTCCACCACCTCCACCATGGTCCCGGCGGCCAGCACTCGCTCCAGTTCGCCCCGCAGATGCGGGAAGGCCTCGATGACCGCCACCTGGGTGATCGTGTCCAGGCCGCGGCCCCCGTAGAGCACCAGGTCCACATGAGTGAAGGGCTCCAGGCGGCCCCCGAAGCGACTGGTGGTCTTGCGCACCCCCTTGGCCACGGCCCGCACCTTGCCGTGGTTGGGGCTGAGCAGCACCACCACCCGGTCGGCTTCCCCGAACGGGTAGGAGCGCAGCACGATGCCCTGGTCGTTGCGGAGCGCCATCGGGGCCAGCGTACCGGGCTGCCGGTTTCCGGGCGCGCTCCAAGCAGCCGGAGTACGGTGAGCCGAGGCACAAGAGGAGGGTCACAGCATGGTCACTCGCCTGCACCCGGCAAGGGCTCTGACGGCATTCCTGACGATGGCCCTGGGAGTCGCCCTCCTGGCCGGCGCTCTGCACGGTCCCCGGGCCGAGGCCCAGTTCTCCGGGCCGCTGGGCAAGGCATGCATCGATGAGGGACAGCGCCAGGCGGTCGTCGACCTGGGCGGCATGGGCTGGGACGTTCTTCCCGGCCAACTGGCCTTCGCCACGCTCAACGACGGCGGCGGGCCCGGGGTCATGGTGCGGGCCGCCGTCCTGGCGGTGAACGCCGACCGGCTCACCATCCTGCTCACCAAGGCGACGGCCAAGCCGGCCTGCATCGCCTGGCAGATCATCGAGTTGCCCCAGCCCTAGCCGCGCTCCTCCCCACACCAGGCCGCACCGGTACCGGGGAGCCCCGGGGAACCCGCCGGGCCCGCTCGTCGTCCCAACGGTGAGCGAACTGAGGAAGCCCCATGACCCGCCGTCTCCGCCTGCTGACCGGCCTCGTAGTGGTGCTGCTCGCCGTCCCGGGGGCAGCCGCCGCCCAGATCGTCCCTCCCGAGCCTCCACCCCCCTGGCCCTGCGACCTCTGCCCTCGCCCCAACCCCGACGTGGTCATCGAGGACTACCGGGTCGAAGCGCTCATCGACGCCCAGGTGGCCACCACCACCGTCACCCAGGTCTTCGCCAACCGGGGCTTCGGCAATGGGGAGGCGGTGTTCCTCTTCCCCCTGCCGCCCGGGGCGGCCATGACGGGCCTGGCCCTGTGGATCGACGGCGAGCCGGTCCAGGGCGAGGTGCTGCCCGCCGCCGAGGCCCGGGCCGAGTACGAGGAGATCGTGGCTTCTCTGCGCGACCCGGCCCTGCTGGAGTTCGCCGACCAGGGCCTGGTGCGCCTGTCGGTGTTCCCCATCCCCGCCGGGGGCGAGCGCACCGTGCGCCTCGAGTACACCGAAGCGCTCGCCGCCGACCAGGGCCTGGTGCGCTACCGCCATCCCCTGGGGCGCGAGACCACCGGCCTGGCCCAGATCGAGCGCCTCACGGCCCGCCTGGAGATCCGCTCCCCCCAGGAGATCAAGGCGGTCTACTCCCCCACCCACGACGTCTCGGTGGACCGCCCCGACGCCACCACCGCGGTCGTCGGCTACGAGAGCGCCGGCGAGGCAGCCACCGGCGACTTCGCCCTCTACTACTCCACCGCCGAGGCCCTCGTCGGCCTCAACCTGCTCTCCTTCCGCGAACCGGGAGAGGACGGCTTCTTCTTGCTGCTCGCCTCCCCCGGCCTGGCCGCCGGCCCCGGGGACGTGGTGGCAAAGGACGTGGTGGTGGTGCTCGACCACTCCGGGAGCATGGAGGGAGAGAAGTTCACCCAGGCCATCGACGCCGCCCGCTTCGTCCTCGACCATCTGAACGAGGGCGACCGCTTCAACCTCGTCGTCTTCTCCACCACCGTCGAGGCGTACGCCGAGCGGCCCCGCCCGCGATCGGAGGCGGGCGAGGCCAAACGCTGGCTCGACCGTTTCGCCGCCGAAGGCAGCACCGACATCGACCGGGCCCTGCGCACCGCCTTCGAGCGCGCCGACGTGGAGCGACCCACCTATGTGCTGTTCCTCACCGACGGCCTGCCCACCGAAGGGATCGTCGAGACCACGGCGATCCTCGAGCGCGCCGCCGCTGCCGCCCCGGAGAACTTGAGCCTGTTCGCCTTCGGGGTGGGCTTCGACGTGGACACCATGCTCCTCGACTCCCTGGCCGAGGACCACCACGGCACCACCACCTATGTGGTCCCGGGCGAGGATGTGGACGAGGCGGTGACCGGCCTGTACGCCAAGGTCAGCAGCCCGGTGCTGACCCGCCTGGAGATCGACCTGGGCGATTCCGGGGCCTACGACCTGTACCCCATACCTCTGCCCGATCTCTTCTCGGGGCAGCAATTGGTGCTGGCCGGGCGCTACCGGGAACCCGGCAGCTCCACCGTCACCCTCACCGGAGAGGTGAGCGGCGAGGAACGCCGCTTCACCTACTTGGAGCAGCGCTTCACGGAATCGGGCGGGCCCGACTCGCTCCCCCGGCTGTGGGCCACCCGCAAGATCGGCCACCTGCTCAAGGAGGTGCGCCTCGAGGGGCCCAACGACGAACTGATCGACCAGATCGTGCGCCTGTCCATCCGCTACGGCATCGTGACCCCGTACACCTCGTACCTGGTGACTGAGGACGCCCCCTTCGGCGAGGCGCGCCTGCGCGAGATCGTCGACGACGCCGCCGAGTACGCCGCCACCACGATCGCCCCCAGCACGGGGCAGGCGGCGGTGAGCCAGGCCGACGCCGAGGGCGGCCTGGCGGGCAGCGACTTCGCCGCCGCCCCGGGGAGCGAGTACCAGGGCCTGGTGCGCACCGCGGGCAGCCGCGCCTTCCTCCTGGCCGACGGCATCTGGACCGATACCGCCTTCGACCCGGCCCGGGGCACCACGGCCGTGCCCTTCCTGTCGGAGGATTACTTCGCCCTGGCCGCGGTGCACCCCGCCCTGGCCGCCGCCCTGGGGGTGGCGGAGCGAGTCATCGTGGTTTGGGAGGGCGTGGCCTATGAGGTGGTAGGCGCCGAGGAGGCGGGAGACCCCTTCGAGGTGCCTCCGTCGACCACCACCACCGTCCCGGCGGCCACCGATTCGACCCTCGCACTGCCCGGCGGAGCGGAGGGCACCGACGGCGGCCTGCCGGCCGGGGCGGTGGCCGCCATCGCCGCCGGGGCGAGCCTGGTGGCCCTGGGCGGGGCGGCGCTTCTGGTGCGCCGCCGCCGGGAGGCCGCCGGCCGC
>JBDROA010000025.1:0-5536 GCA_043810615.1 Actinomycetota bacterium
CGCTCGCTCCGATCCGCCTGCTGCGCCGCTCCCCTCACATCGCCCCCACGCCCGCTCACCAGCAGCACCGCCCACCGACGACGCTCCATCTCCGACCCGAAGTACTCCGCCAACACCGCCTCCAGTTCGCCGAGGAACCGAAGGGTGAACGATGTCCTGAGGTCGCCGCGCTGAACGATGTCCTGAGGTCAACCCCCTACGCTCGCCGGCCGGCTGGGGGGTGAGGGGTCAGTCGGTGCGCCGTAGGAAGGCGGTGAGGCGCGTTCCCACCTCGTCGCCCCGGTCCTCTTGCAGGAAGTGGCCCGCACCGTCGATGGTCTCCAGCGGCCCGGCCCCCGGGATGGCGGCGGCGAAGCGGCGGCCCATCTCGACTGAGAAGATGGGGTCGGAGGTGGAGAAGAGCACCAGGGCGGGGTGTTCCCAGGCGGCCAGGGCCGTCTCGACGCGGCGCATCTCCCCGGCCCCCGGGTCGCCGGCGGAGGTGGGCACGATCTGGGGGAACCGGAGCACTCCGGCCTGGAGGGAGGCGTCGGGGAAAGGAGCCTCGTAGCCGGCGATCACCTCGTCGCTCCACGGGGCCACCATGGAACGGCGCATCACCAGGCCCACCGGGAGGTCGTCCCGGCGGGCGGCGAAGGCCCGCCACCGCAGGAACCCCTCCGACGGCGGCCCGGTGAAGAGCGACGTGTTGAGCACGGCGAGGCGGGTGAAGCGGCCGGTCGGGCCCACCGCCAGGCGGAGGCCGATGGGCCCGCCCCAGTCCTGAACCACGGCAGTGGCGCCTTCGAGGCCGAGGTGCTCCACCACGGCGCCCATGGCTGCGGTGTGGTGGTCGTAGGTGTAAAAGGCCGGGTCCACCGGCTTGTCGGAGCGCCCGAAGCCGGGGTAGTCGGGGGCGATCACCCGGTAGCCGGAGGCGACCAGCACCGCGGCCACTTTGCGGTACAGGAAGCACCACGTGGGCTCGCCGTGGAACAGCACGACGGGTGGCCCGCCGCCCTCGTCGAGGTAGTGGACGCGCAGGCCTTCCCACTCCAGGTAATGAGGAGAGAACGGGAACCCGGGGAGGCCGGCGAAGCGCTCTTCCGGGGTGCGCCGAGCCTCCCCGGTCACTCGGTCATCTCGTCGATGGGGCGAGGAGAAGCGGGGACCACCAGCACCGGCCGCCGGGTGTCGCGCAGCACCCGGGCGGACACACTCTCCCATTCGGCGAAGAGGTGCTTCGTGGCGCCGAGCACCACGACGTCGGCTCGCATGTCCTCCGCGGCGGCCAGGATCGTGTCGGCCGGGTCCTCGCCCTCTAGGTGAGTGACTGTGGCCTCGATGCCCCGGGCCCGCAGGGCGGCGAGCAGGGGGTCGGTGAGGCGATGGCCGCGCTCCTCCACGTAGCGGGCGATGAGGGCATCCTCCTCGCTGCTCCACGGAGGGTTGTGATCGCTGAGGGGGTGCCACACCTCGCCTCGGATCTGGTCCAGGAAGGAGCGGGGCACCTCGATGACGGTGATCACCCGCACCGTCCCCTCGCTGCCCGCCAGGCGCTCGGCGAAGTAGGCGACCGGGTCGGGGCTGAGCACCCCGGCGGTGGCAATGAGCATGCGCATCGGGGCAGAGCCTATCGGGCGGAGGCCGGGTACGCTCGGCGGGAGAAGGGAGCAGCATGCCGGCCGGCGTACCCGTCGAGATCGTGAACAAGGTCCTGTGGAAGATTCCCAACGTGCTGTGTCTCATCGGCGCCGCCTCCGGGGAGGAGTGGAACGGGATGACCGCCAGCTGGGTCACCCAGGTGGCCATGGAGCCGGTGCTGGTGGCGGTGGCGGTGGACCGCTCCTCGCTGACCCACCGGCTCATCGAGGGGGGGCGGTGCTTCAGCGTGAACCTGTGGTCCCGCGACGACACCCGTCCCTTCGTAGGCTTCTCCAAGCCGGCCCGGCGCGAGGGCGACACCCTGAACGGGTGGCGGGTACGCCTCGGCGTGACGGGGGCTCCGATCTTCGCCGAGGCCGTTGCCTTCCTCGACTGCCTCCTGTGGCAGGCCGTGGACTGCGGCACCCACACCATGTTCCTGGGCGAAGTGGCCGACTGTGGGTTCCACGACGGGAGGGAGGACGAGGCGGTGGCCCGCGTCGAGGACACCCGCATGAAGTACGGCGGGGTGAAGCGGCGGGGTGCGGGGGGCTAGGTGCGGGATTTCCAGGGTGCGGCCGAAGGCATGGCCCGCCGTGCGGCTTAGCGGTCGAGCCAGGGCAGCAGCCGCGGCAAGGGCGGCCGCCAGTGCACCCCGGTCGTCAGGTCGAGAGGGCTGATCCCCACCCCGGTCTCGGCGAGGTGCCGAACGGCGGCGAATGGCCGGAGAAGCCGTCCACGGAAGCCGGTTTCACCTGGGGCAAGTCGAAGCCGAAGAGGCCGGGGCCGAAGTGCACCTCGTCCAGGAAGCCGAGTAGAGCGGCCAGGGTCGGTGGCCGGCACCGGAGGACGGCCCTCGGGGTGCACCGGTTGGCTCACCAGGCGGCGACCACGGTGGCGGCGAGGGCGGCGCGATCCGGGAGGGGCCGCAGGCGGGCGAGCCTGTGTGACCTGGGCTCGAATTCGGGCAGGTCGAGGCGGCGCCGGTGGCCCCAGTCGGCCCGGGGCCGTTCCCACGGGAGGTCGAGGAGATCGGGATGGCCGCTGCGGACCAGGATCCGAGGAGGGCCCCGGGGGCATTGTGCCGTAGCGAACTGGCCGGCGCCGCTGGGAGCGCGCCGGCCCGCCAGAACGGCGCGCCGTGCCGGGCCCGGAGGCGTAGCATCGCCGCCATGTCTGCCCCAGTTCCCGCGCCGCCTCCTCCTCGCCCGTCCACGTCTCCCGCCGACATCGACCGGGCCCTGGCAACCCTCACCGAGCGAAGCCCGGCCTGGGCCGCCCTGCCGCTCGACGATCGGATCGCCTACCTGCGCGCGCTCCTCGCCGCCAGTTTCGCCGTCGCGTCGGGCCTGGTGGCCGACGCGTGCGCCGCCAAGGGATTCGTCGGCCCGCAGGCCGGGGAGGAGTGGATGGGTACGGTCGTGTCCATGATGCGCACCATGCGGATCCTGCTCGACACGCTCGGAGGCATCCGGCGCCACGGGCGCGTTCCGCTGCCGAAATCGGCCGTAAGGGTGCGGCTCGATGGGCAGGTGACAGTGCGGGTGGTTCCCGAGAGCGTCTACGACCGGCTGATCTTCGCCGGGATGACGGCCGATCTGTGGGTGGACCCCCGGGTGACCCGACCGGAGCTCGAAGCCAACCTGGGCGGTTTCTACACGAAGGGGGAGCCGCCCCCCGCCGGGGTATCCCTGGTGCTCGGGGCGGGGAACGTGGCCGGGATCGGCTGGCTCGACGTGGTCCACAAGTTGTTCGTGGAGGGCACGACGGTCCTCATCAAGTTCAGCCGGGTCGCCGAGTACATGGGCCCGCACTTCGAGCGAGCCTTCGCCGGCCTCATAGCCGCGGGGTTCGTGCGGACTGTGTATGGCGGGCGCGCCGAGAACGGCGAGTACCTGACGCATCACCCGGCGGTAGGCCGAGTTCACCTCACCGGGTCGCAGGCCAGCTACGACGCCTTGGTGTGGGGGCCCGAAGCGGTTTCGCGCAAGGCGGCCGGCGCCCCGATACTCGACAAGCCTCTCACTTGCGAATTGGGCAACGTGAGTCCCGTCATCGTGGTCCCCGGTCGCTGGTCGGAGCGGGCGCTGCGCCTGCGCGCCGAGGACGTTGCCACCCAGATGACGCACAACTCCGGGTTCAACTGCAACGCCGCCCGGGTGGTGGTGCTGCCCGAGCGCTGGCCGCAGCGGGAGGCCTTCCTCGACCACCTGCGGGTGGTGCTGGGCTCGCTTCTGCCGCGCCCGGCCTACTACCCGGGGGCCGAGGCGACCTACGACCGGTACCTGGCGTCGCACGATCGCGTCGAGACCTTCGGACGGCGAGAGCCCGGAGTGCTGCCTCCTGCCCTGCTCGTGGATCTCGATCCACAAGGCGACCACCTCATCTTCCGGGAAGAGCCCTGGTGCCTATTGGCGGGCATCACTTCGCTCCCCGGCGACACGGCGGCGGAGTTCCTGGAGCGGGCCGTGGCCTTCTGCAATGAGCGGCTCTATGGGACCCTCGATGCCACCGTCATCGTGGACGCCCCGACGGTGCGCGACCTGGGCCTTGCCTACGATGCCGCCCTGGCCGGACTGCGCTACGGCACGGTGGCGGTGAACGTCTGGTCGGGTAGCGGGTTCGTCTTCGGGTCGACGCCCTGGGGGGGGTTCCCGGGGCACACCCCGGCCAGCATCGGCAGCGGCCTGGGCTACGTGCACAACGCCCGCCTGGTGGACCGGGTCCAGAAGGGGGTCGTAATCGCCCCCTTCACCGTGTTCCCCAAGCCGCCCTGGTTCGTCACCCACCGCAACGGCCACCGGGCCCTGTCACGGGTGGCGGCGCTCGAGGCCGACCCGCACTGGTGGCGGGTGCCCGGCATCGGACTGTGGGCGGCGCTGGGGTGACCCGGATCGGCAGCGAGGCGGGCGACGGGGCTCTCCGACTATGACGACGGACCGCCGGGACTTCGCCATCAGGAGCGACGCGGCCGTGCTGGCGGCGTCGGACCCGGCCCTGGCTCGCGCCGCCTCGGTGGCCGGGGACTTCGCGGTGCGGCTGCGCTCCCCGGGGTTTGCCACGCTGATCTGGCTGATCCTGTGCCAGCAGGTGTCGATCGAGGCGGCCGAAGCCATGTTCCGTCGCCTCGAGGGGATCCTGGGGCCGGTCACACCGGAGGGACTGCTCGACCTCGACGACGCCACGATGCGCCGCTGCGGTTTCACGAGGCAGAAGGGCGGGTACGCCCGGGGCCTGGCCACCGCGGCCGCTGCCGGGTCGATGCCGCTGGACGACATCGCCGGCCTCTCCGATCAGGACGCGGTGGCCGCTCTGACCAGCCTGCGAGGAGTGGGGGTGTGGACGGCGGAGAACTACCTCATCTGGGCCCTGGGTCGGCGGGACGTCTTCCCCGTCCACGATCTGGCCCTGCAACTCGGCTGGCAACTGCTGGAGAGGGCGGAAGCGCCGGTCAAGCCCCACGATCTAGAAGAGGTGGCGGCGAGGTGGTCTCCCCGGCGGACGGCGGCGGCGTTTCTCATCTGGCACTACTACCTGGGCAGGCGCGGGCGAGCCTGAGGCTGGAGCCGGGAGGGCCCACTCAGGGGCGCGGCAGCACCGTCCCCCGATAGGAGGGGACGAAGCCGGCCCCGGCCAGGGCCTTCCCCAGGGGGGTGCCCTCGATCGGGGCCCCATTCGCCCTGGACGGACAGAGGTGGTGCCGGCGCCGGGCCAGGCCCGCGCGCATCGGTGAGGAGGGTACCGGCACGGGGTGACCGGCCTCTGAGCCGTAGGGCGTGTCATCATGTCGGGGTGCAGCGCCCCGACCTTCTCGCCGGCGGGTTCACCTTCTTCACAGTGGCCCTGTGGGCGGGAGCCCTGCCCGCCGCCCTGCTGCGCGACGACGCCGGGGTCTTTCGCCTCTCCTGGCAGC
>JBDROA010000026.1:0-33233 GCA_043810615.1 Actinomycetota bacterium
CGCGGTGGAGGAGCAGCACTACGCGACGATCGCGCAGCAGGGCCCGCAGCGCGCCGAAGACCCGCTCCACCGCCGCCGGCTCCAGTTCGAGCAGCGGTTCGTGGACCGCGGTGAGACCGGCCGCGGCGTAGGAAGCCAGGTTCTGGTTGCCGGCGAGCAGGGAGAGCACGGTGTTGATGCCGGCCCCCTTGAGCCAGGCAATCTCCTCCTCGCGGCGCACCCGTCGGTGCTGGAAGCCGTGCCCGCCCACCCGTTCCGCCACCGCGAGGCGCCCGGCGATCACCCAGGTGAACCCTCTTGGCTCCAGGCCGGTCATGCTCAACCTTCGCTCGCGCGCACCGCCCTCACGATAGCGTCGGCGACCCGCGCTGTTTGTAGTCCCACGACCACGTTGTGTGTTCGGATGACGGCCGCCCCGCCGGCGATCGCCAGGACGTGAGCGGCGGCGGTGGCGGCGTCGCGCTCCTCGGGCGGGATGGCTCCAAGGATCTCGGTGAGGAACCGCTTGCGTGAGGCTCCCACCAGCACCGGGTACCCGGAGGCCGCCAGGCGTGGAATCCCGGCCAACAGGGCCAGGTTGTGCTCCAGGCGCTTCCCGAAGCCGATCCCCGGGTCCACACAGATGGCGTCGTGGTCGATGCCGGCGGCCTCGGCCGCCGCGGCCCGGCCCACCAGGAAGGCGCTCACTTCGGAGAGGACGTCGCCGTAGCGGGGGTCGTCCTGCATGGTGCCCGGGGTCCCTTGCATGTGCATGAGCACCACGCCGGCCCCGGCCCGGGCCACCACCCCGGCCATCTCCGGGTCGCCGAGGGCGGTGACGTCGTTGACCACCGCGGCCCCCACCTCGAGGGCGGCGGCGGCCACCTCGGCCTTCGAGGTGTCGATGGAGACCACGGCCCCGGCGGCGGCCAGGGCCCGCACTACCGGCAGCACCCGGCGCATCTCGTCGGCGGCCTCCACCGGAGGCGCCCCGGGGCGAGCGGACTCGCCCCCCACATCCACCAGGTCGGCTCCTTCGGCCAGCATCTCCAAGCCGCGGCGTACCGCGAGGGGGGTCTCGGCGTAGCAGCCGCCATCACTGAAGGAGTCCGGGGTCACGTTCAGCGCCCCCATCACCAGGGTGTGGGTGGCGATGTTGAGCACCCGGCCCCGCACCTGCCAGGTGGCCGGGCGCCGGGCGGGGAAGGCGGTGCCGTCCACCTCAGGGGGCCGACGGGGCCTCGTCGGCGGAGGCGGGCAGGGCGACCACGCCCGTCGGCGGTTCCCCGTTGGGGATCTGGATGCGCATCGACCCGTTGGAGACGTGCTCCCACTTGGGCACGTCGTGGAGCACTTCTTTGATCTCGGCGGCGTCCAGGGTCTCCCGTTCCATGAGGGCCCCGCAGATGCGCTCAAGGGACTCCCGGTGGGTGGTGAGGATGGCCCGGGCCTCGTCGTGGGCCCGGGTGATGAGTTTGCGGACCTCCTCGTCGATCATCGAGGCCACCTCATCGGAGTAGTCCTGGTGGCGGACGTAGTCGCGGCCCAGGAACACCTCGCCCTCCGGCTGCCCGTACTTCATAGGGCCGAGGCGATCGCTCATCCCGTACTCCATGACCATGCGCCGCGCCAGGTTGGTGGCGAACTGGATGTCGCTGTGGGCCCCGGTGGAGGGGTCGCCGTAGATGATCTCCTCGGCGGTGCGCCCGCCGAGGGCCACCGCCAGCTCGTCCACCAGCTCGCTGCGCTTCTGGTACACCTTGTCGGTGAGGGGCAGCGAGCGGGTGTAGCCGCCGGCCCGGCCCCGGGGGATGATGGTCACCTTGTGCACCGGGTCGGCCTGGGGCATGGCGTGGCCCACCAGGGCGTGCCCGCCCTCGTGATAAGCGGTGAGCCGCCTCTCCTCCTCGGTCATCACCCGGCTGCGCCGCTCCGGGCCGGCGATGACCCGGTCCACCGCCTCGTCGAGCTCGCCCTGGGTGATCTCGTCCTTGCCGCGGCGGGCGGCGAGGATGGCAGCCTCGTTGATGGTGTTGGCCAGGTCGGCCCCGGTGAACCCGGGAGTCGAGCGAGCCAGCACCTCGAGGCTCACCCCGTCGGCCACGGGCTTGCCCTTGGCATGCACCTTGAGGATGGCGAGGCGGCCCTTGATGTCGGGCATGCTCACAAAGACCTGGCGGTCGAAGCGCCCCGGGCGCAGCAGAGCGGGGTCGAGGATGTCGGGGCGGTTGGTGGCGGCGATCAGGATGACCCCGGTCTTGGGGTCGAAGCCGTCCATCTCCACCAGCAACTGGTTCAGCGTCTGCTCCCGCTCGTCGTGGCCGCCGCCCAGGCCGGCGCCGCGGTGACGGCCCACCGCGTCGATCTCATCGATGAACACGATGGCCGGGGCCTGCGCTTTGGCCTGTTCGAAGAGGTCGCGCACCCGGCTGGCGCCGACGCCGACGAACATCTCCACGAAGTCGGAGCCCGAAATGGAGAAGAAGGGAACCCCGGCCTCGCCGGCCACGGCGCGAGCAAGCAGGGTCTTGCCGGTACCCGGCGGCCCGTAGAGCAGCACCCCCTTGGGGATCTTGGCCCCCATGGCCCGGAACTTCTGCGGGTGACCGAGGAACTCCTTGATCTCCTGCAGTTCCTCCACCGCCTCCTCCAGGCCGGCCACGTCCTTGAAGGAGACCTTGGGCTGGTCGCGGGTGACCTGCTTGGCCTTGGAGCGCCCGAAGGCCATGACCCGGTTGCCGCCCCCCTGCATCCGCATGAGGATGAAGATGAAGACACCGAAGATGAGGACGTACGGCAGGATGGTGCCGAGGAACCACTGCATCGCGCCCGGGTTCTCGGCGTCCACCTCGACTTCCACCCCGGAGCCGATCAGCAGCGTGGTGATGGCCTCCTCGTAACCCTCGGGGTAGGAGGTCTCGAAGGAGGTGGTTTGCCCGGAGGCCTCGAGCAGCGTGCCCTGCACCACATTCGACTTCTGCTTGAGGGACACCGACTCCACCTGGCCGGAGGTGACCCGGCTCTCCAACTCGTCGAGGGTGAGGACGTCGGGAGCGGTGGCGCTGCTGACGAAGGCGTTGACCGCCATGACCGCCACGACGACGACGATCAGGTAGATCAGAACGGTACGGACGGTGCGGCTCACCTCGCTCCTCTACTGGGGCGCACGGGCGCCAATGGTATCCCCGCCGGGCGGGTACTCCGTGAGACCCCGTGTCGCCCTCTCATCGGAGCCGCTACGCCGGGCTTGACCCTCAAGGCTGCGGCGTCGGGACTTCGTCTTCCCCTTCGTCCTCCCCCATGACCGCCACATACGGCAGGTTGCGGTACCGGCCGATGTAGTCGAGGCCGTAGCCGATGACGAAGTCGGGGGGGATCTCGAAGCCCACGTAGCGCACCGAGACCGGGGCCACCTGGAGGCGCCGCTTGAGCAGCAGGGTGGCGATCTCCAGCGAGGCCGGCCGGCGCACCTCGAGGTTACGGCGCAGGTACTGCAGGGTGAGGCCCGAGTCCACGATGTCCTCAACGATCAGCACGTGGCGCCCGGAGATCTCCCGGTCGAGGTCCTTGAGGATGCGCACCACGCCCGAGGTGCGGGTGGCCTCGCCGTACGAGGACACTGCCATGAAGTCGAGATCCACGGGCAGGGCGATGTGCCGGGAGAGGTCGGCCATGACCATGAAGGCGCCCTTGAGCACCGCCACCAGGAGCAGGTCCTTGCCCCGGTAGTCGGCGGTGATCTCGGCGCCCATCTCGGCCAGACGCCCCTGGATCTGTTCCGCCGAGACCAGCACCCGGCCGATCTTCACCCCGCCTCCCGCATCGCCAGTCGGACCACCAGAGCACCCCGCGGCGCCGCCCAGGCGGCGACGCGGGCCCCCGGCACCCAGGCGATTGTGCCACCCGAGGCGACTACCGGCCAACCCTGCCGCCACGAGGCCGCCGCCCCGGCCTCCCGCAGGGCCTCGGCCACCGGCTTGTGCCCAATCCCCACGTCCACCCGGTCGCCGGGGACGGCCGCCCGCACGACGAGGCCGGCGGCGGCCACCATGGGATCCACCAGGGCGTGACGCCGCCCGGGGGGCACCGGCGCCCGGATCGGGCCCGGGGCCTCGGCCCGCAGCAGCCAATCGCCGAAAGCGGCCGCTCCGGGCACCGGCAGGCCCACCGCGAGCGGCGGGGGCGGGCGTTCCTTCGAGCGCAGTACGACCCAGGGGCCCTCGCGTACGGCGAGGTGACCGCCCTCGATCGGGAGGGCCCTCCCCGGTTCCCCGGCCGCCGTGGCCAGCACCGCCTCGACGGCGCCCGCATGCCCGGGGTAGGGGGCCAGGAGCAGGCGCAGGGCCCGGCGGGCCACCCGCCCCGCCACCGGGGACGGCAGTGTGGTGAGGGCGGGTGCCGGAAGCCACACCGTGCCGTCGCGGGAGCGCAAGGGCACCACGGCCGCCCGCCGCTCCAGTTCGGCGTCGTCGGCGCCCAGGAGCGCCGCGGCCCGGGCCAGCGCCGCCCGCACCCCGGGGCCCAGCCGCGCCTCCAGCAAGGGAAGGACCTCGTGGCGGAGGACGTTGCGCCGTCTTCCCAGATCCTCGTTGCCCGGGTCGTCGGCGTAGGGCAGGCCCAGTTCGTCGGCGGCCGCCCGCACCTCCTCGCGGCTGAGCGCCAGCAGAGGGCGGCACCAACGCCCCCGGCGCTCCGGGATGCCCGCCAGTCCGCCGGCCCCGGCCCCCCGCACCAGGTTCCCCAGCACCGTCTCCGCCTGGTCGTCGCGGGTGTGCCCGGTGGCGATGGCCTCGTCCGGCCCGGCTTCCGCCTCGAGGGCGGCGTAGCGGGCGAGGCGCAGGCCCGCCTCGCCGGTCCCGGCGGCCGGGGCAGGCAGCAGGCAGTGGGCGAGGCCCAGGCGGGCGGCCACCTCCTGCGCCGCGGTGATCAGCGCCGGGGAGGCGGGGAGGCCGTGGTCCACCGTGGCCGCCCGGGCCCGGAGGCCGGCGGCGACCGCCGCCCAGGCGCAGACCGCGCTGTCGGCCCCACCCCCCAGGGCGAGGAGCACCGGGGCATCGGGGAACCGCGCGGCGGCCAGGACCGCTTTCCCGCCCGGGGTCAGGCCACCCGTTGCAGCCATCGCTCCGGCTCCCGGATCTCCTCGAGCGTGGGCAAGTGATCGGGGCCCTCCCAGGCGCGGTCCAGGGCACCAAAGCCGCCGTGCCGCTCGACCGCCAGAATGAAGCGCTCCCCCTGCTCGTATTGCTGCATCTTCATCTCCAGGCCGGTCAGCCTGAGGAAGGCGGCGTGGCGGGGATCGCGGCGGCGGGCCTTGAGCACCCGGGACATGCGGTGCTGGGTGACCAGGAGCCGGCCTCCGATGCGGTCCATGACCACATGGCCGTGCCCTTCGAGGAACGACATCAGAGCTTGCACCCGATCGATCGTTTGCCGCTGTTCCGGGGAGGCCAGCAGGCCCACGAGGCCGGTCTCGTCGAGCAGGGGCCGGCCCCGGCGGGCGGCGGCCCGCAACTCGCCGGCGAGACGGCCCACCCGCCCCTCCTCGGTCGCCGACGCCTCCACCAGGCGGGAGACCAGACTCAGGAAGTAGGGGCGCATCCAGGGCACGGCGGTGAACTGGAGCCGGTGGGTGCACTCGTGGAGGGCCACCCACAGGCGAAACTCGTCGGGGCGGAACTCGTGGCGGCGCTCCATGGCGAGGAGGTTGCCCCCGACGAGCATCACAGTGTCGCCGCCCCCATCGCCGGAGGGCACCACCAACTCGTACTGGCCGAGCACCCGGCGGGCGAGGAACCCCACCAGGGCCCCCACCTCGGCGCCGACCAGGCGGCCCGACAGCCGCCCCCCCAGGCCGACCCCCGAGGCGGTGAGCTTGGCTTCGGCCGGGGCCAGGAGGCGCCCGAAGGCGGCCACGTTGGCCCGGGCCCACTCGGCCCGGGTGACCACCGCTACCTCCGGCTGCCCCGACCAGGGGAGGCCGGTCTCCTCGACCACCAGGGCGGAGGCGCGGGCCACCACACCGGGGGCCCGGCGGGCCAGCAGGGCGAAGTGGTAAGTGCCTTCGAGCGGGTAACGCCCGGCGAGGCGGGCCCCGACACGGGCGGCCAGCGGCCAGTGGACGGCGCTCACCGGACGCGGCGCATCGGGGTCATCGAAAGAGGATACCCCCGCCGACCGGGAGGGGCTCAGGCCTCGCGAACCACCCGGCCCCGCAGCCGCGGGAAGCGGGTGGGAGCGTGGGCGTAGCAGAACTCGCGGTTGTTGTACCGCGACAGCTTGGTGGGGCAGCCGCGGTGGGCGCAGAGGCGCTCACCGTCGTGGGAGCGGGGAGCACGCAGCTTCCCGGTGACCTTGTTGCCCTTGAGGATCTCCGACATCAATACCTCCCGGAGGGAGGGTGCGACCTTACCCCCGGGGGTCGCCCTGCTGCGGCAATTCCCTGAGTGCCGCCCTCAGCCTTTCGTACACCACCATGGGGATTTCCTCGTGGCAGCCGTCGTGGACGCGCTGCTTGAGCCACTCCTCGAAGTGGAAGCCGTGCTCGCACGGGGTGCAGCGCCGCAGGTGCCAGCGCACCCGGGCCCGGCGGAACCACACCATCTCGCCGTCCAGATAGCGGTAGGCGAGGGCCTGTGCCTTCTCGCAATTGTGGCTCATGCCGGCGACCCCACGGTGCCTCGGCGTTCAGTGATCTCCCACAACGCCTTCTCGAGAGCCTTTCTTCCCCGGTGCAGCCGCGACATCACGGTGCCGATGGGCACGCCCATGATCCGGGCGATCTCCTTGTAGGAGAAGCCCTCGACGTCGGCGAGCAGCACGGGGATGCGGAAGTTCTCGGGGAGGGCCTCCACCGCCGCCTTGATGTCCTCGTCCACGAAGCGCTCCAGGGCCTCCTCCTCGGCGCTGCGCGCCGCCCCCGACTGCTCCCCCAGCCGGCGGTACAGGTAGAGGTCCTCCAACTCCCCTAACTCGACCTCGGCAGGCTGGCGGGTCTGCCGGCGGTAGCGGTTGATGAAGGTGTTGGTGAGGATGCGGTACAGCCAGGCCCGCAGGTTGGTGCCCGTCTTGAAGGTGCCGAACCCCCGGTAGGCCCGCAGCAGGGTCTCCTGCAGCAAGTCCTCGGCATCGGCGGGGTTGCGGGTCATGCGCAGGGCCGCCGAGTACAGCTGCGGCAGCAGGGGCACGACGTCGTCTTCGAAGCGGGCCGGGTCGGCCATCGCATCTCCGGGCGGGGGCGGCCAGGTTACCAACCCCCTGCCTTCAACCTCCGGAAGGGCCGGTACCATGCGGCCCCCAGCCGGAGTAGCTCAGGGGTAGAGCAGCTCACTCGTAATGAGCAGGTCGGGGGTTCAAATCCCCCCTCCGGCTCCCCTTCCCCTGCCGTGCCGTGCCCGGAGAATCTTATGCGCCCGCTGGAACGCACCCTGGTCGTGGTCAAGCCCGACGGGGTGCGCCGCGGGTTGGTCGGCCAGATGGTCGCCCGCCTCGAAGCCGCCGGCCTGCGCGTGGCCCGCCTCGAGTGGCGCACCCCGGCCCGGGAACTGATCGAGGAGCACTACCCGAGTACCGAGGAGTGATTCCGCGAGGTAGGCGACAAGACCATCGAGGAGTACCGCAAGCGGGGCCAGGATGTGGCCGGCGACCTGGGCACCGCCGACGCGGCCGCCATCGGGAGGATCGTGAAGGCCTGGCTCGTCGGATTCATGACGAGCGGATCGGTGGTGGCCCTGGTGGTCGAGGGCCCCGAGGCGGTGGCCGGCGTGCGCCGCCTGGCGGGGTTCACCATCCCCATCGCCGCCGCGCCGCGGACCATCCGGGGCGACTTTGGGGGCGACTCGGCGGCGGCGGCCAACACGGCACATCGCCCGGTGCACAACCTGGTGCCATGCCTCCGGCGACCCCGGGGAGGCGGCCCGGGAGATCGCCCTGTGGTTCGGGGAGGAAACGGTGGCGCCGGGGGCGGCTGCCGGGAGGTAGCCGAGGGGCGGTTCCTCACCGGCCTCCCCCGGTCTCACGCCGCCAGGGGTGGGCCCTCCTCGTACAGGTGGTAGCGGAGGCGGTGGAAGGCCTCCCGGGCGGCCCGCATCATCCTCCCCACCTGGGAGTCGTCGAGTGAGGCCAGCCACCGGGCCGGTCCGTTGTGGAGGCTCAGAGCTTCCGAGAGCTCCTCGAAGTACGAGACCAACTCGTCGGGCCCGGCACCCTCGTACAGCCGCTCGCTGAGGCCGACCGCGGCGGCGAGGAGGCGCCGCTGGTCGGCATCCCAGTCCCAGCGGCTGGCCTCCCGGATGCAGGCGGCCAGCTCGGCGGCGTGAAGCCAGGAGTAGTTGGGGTCGGACGGGTCCATGCGTGACCTCCTCATCGGTTCGGGGCGCGTGCCGGCCTCGCACGCGTCGATCCGGTCGAGGAGGTCACATGGATGCTTCCCGGACTGGGGAGCGAGCATGATAGGCGCCGGCAGAGCTCGAGCGTCACCTCCCCGCCGGTGCAGCGGCGGAGGGCCTCGGGGAGGCGGATCGTGGGCACGAAGCGATTGCACGCGAAGGCGCCCCCGCCGTCCCTCACGGCGCGCTTCCCTGGCAGACTGTGGCCCCGCAGCGACAGCAGCACAGGGAGGCAGGCATGGCGAAGCGCCGGGTGATCATCATCGGGGCGGCGGGGCGGGACTTCCACAACTTCAACACCCGCTACCGCGACGACGAGGACTGCGAGGTCGTGGCCTTCACCGCCGCCCAGATCCCCGACATCGACGACCGCCGCTACCCGGCGGAGCTGGCCGGCCCCCGCTACCCGCAGGGGATTCCCATCCACGCCGAGGAGAACCTCCCCCGCCTCATCCGGGACCTACTGGTAGACGAGTGCGCCTTCTCGTACAGCGACGTCTCGTACACCTACGTGATGCGCCTCAGCGCCGTGGTCCAGGCCGCCGGGGCAACCTTCACCCTGCTCGGCCCGCGGGACACCCAGTTGGCCTCCTCCAAGCCGGTGGTGTCGGTGTGCGCCGTGCGCACCGGCTGCGGCAAGAGCCAGACGGCGCGCCGGGTGATCGAGATCCTCATGGGCCGCGGCCTCAAGGTGGTGGCCGTGCGCCATCCCATGCCCTACGGCGACCTGGCCGCGCAGAAGGTGCAGCGTTTCGCCGTCCTGGCCGACCTGGACCGGCACCACTGCACCATCGAGGAGATGGAGGAGTACGAACCGCACGTAGTGCGGGGCAACGTCATCTACGCCGGGGTGGACTACGAGGCCATTCTGCGCGCCGCCGAGCAGGACCCGGCCGGCTGCGACGTCATCGTGTGGGACGGCGGGAACAACGACTTCCCCTTCTACCGGTCCGACCTGGCGATCACCCTGGTGGACCCGCACCGGCCGGGCCACGAGATCGGCTACTACCCGGGCGAGGTGAACCTGCGCACCGCCGACGTGGTGGTGATCAACAAGATCGACAGCGCCCCGGCCGCCGGGGTGGCCGCGGTGCGGGCCAACATCGCCGCAGCGAACCCCGGGGCGGCGGTGGTGTCGGCCGACTCGGCGCTCCGCTTGGACGACCCCTCCGTGGTCGCCGGGAAGCGGGTGCTGGTAGTGGAGGATGGGCCCACCCTCACCCACGGCGGCATGAAGATCGGGGCGGGGACCGTGGCGGCGCAGCGCTTCGGGGCCGCCGCCCTGGTGGACCCCCGGCCCTACCTGGTGGGGAGCCTGAGGGAGACCTTCGAGACCTACCCGGACATCGGCACCCTGCTCCCCGCCATGGGCTACGGGGAGGAGCAACTGGCCGACCTGGAGGCCACCATCGCCGCCACCGAGGCCGACGCCGTGGTCATCGGCACCCCCATCGACCTGGCCCGGGTCATTCGCATCGACAAGCCGCGCACCCGCGTCTACTACGACCTCGAGGAGACAGGCACGCCCGACCTGGACGGCCTCGTAGGCGAGTTCCTCCGGCGCCACGGGCTGGGGTAGCCCGGCGACGGGCCCAGGAAGGGCTGCCCCCCACCTGGCGGTGCCGGCCCGGAACTCATAACATTTCGCCCGGGGAGCTCGAACGGACTCCCGAACGCCAGGAGGCGACATGGACGTGAACCGGCTGCCGATCACAGACATGAGCACGTCGGAGACCGGCTGCTGTGCCAAGCTCGACCCGACAGGATGGGACGACAAGGAGTTCCACTTCCGGGACAAGCCCTTCGTCAGGGGCAAGACGGTCAGCTTCCTGCACATGCCGCTGAACATGAAGGGCATGATGACCAAGACCTGGGCGAAGATCAGAGAGGCCGGTGCCGAGTCGCCCGACCAGTTCCTGCTGCTCAGCTGTGACCCCTCGCCTTGGCGAGGCGAGCACTATTTCTGGGTGGACAAGGAGGTGGAAGGGCTGGACAACGTCAGCCTGAGCGGGGACTTCCTCACCAGGGTCTTCGAGGGGCCCTTCCGGGACGCCGGCAAGTGGGCCAAGGAGACCGAGGCGTTCGCCCGGGCCAAGGGTCGCCCGATGCAGCGATTCTTCCTCTACTACACCACATGCCCGAGGTGCGCCAAGCACTACGGCAAGAACTACGTCGTGGCCTTCGCCCAGGTCTGATCGCCGGGATCCCTCATGCCCCACCACCTCGACTACCCCGCCGCCGTCCGCCGCGACGGATTCGCCCTGGCCGAGGCCGTCGAAGCCGCCGGCCCCGAGGCCCCCATCGCCGGCTGTCCCGGGTGGGAAGTCGCCGAACTCGTCTGGCACCTCACGGAAGTCCACTACTTCTGGGCCGAGATCGTGGCCGGGGGCGTCCAGGACCCCGAGACGGTGCCCGGCCTGGCCCGCCCCGAGGGCTTCCCCGCCCTGTTGGCCCGCTACCGGACCGGGGTGGAGCACCTGGCCGCGGTTCTGGCCGCCGCCGATCCGGCCGCCCCGCTGTGGACCTGGGCCCGTCAGAAGGACGCCGGCTTCGTGATCCGCCACCAGGCGCAGGAGATGGCGGTGCACCGCTGGGACGCCGAGCATGCCGCCGGGCGGGCCTTCACCATCGAACCCGCCCTCGCCGCCGACGCCGCCGACGAGTTCCTGGAGCACACCGCCGCCCGGCGCCGCGAAGGGGCCCAGCCCGTCGGGGGCACGGTCCACCTGCACCCCACCGACGCCCCCGGGGAGTGGACCGTCGCCGAGGATGATGCCGGGGCCCTCGTGGTGAGCCGGGAGCACGTCAGGGGCGACGCCGCCATACGCGGACCGGCCTCCGACCTGCTGCTGGTCCTCTACCGGCGGCTTCCCCCCGGGGTCCTGGAGACCTTCGGGGACGCCGGCGTGCTGGAGCGCTTCCTGGCGCGCTCCGAACTGGGCTGACGCCGGGCTTGGGTCAGTAGGCCACCGGGACCATGACGATTCGACTCGATCGTGAGCCGGATCATGATTTCGGGGAGAGCCTTTTGACTGATGCGCTACGGGGTGAACTCCCCCGCCTGCACCAGGTTCCCTTCGAAGAACACCTCCAACCGCACCGGCACCCCGGGGGCGAAGCCGCCGGGCAGGTCGAGGGTGATGTTGAGCTCAGGTTCGTCGGGGACGCCGAAGGTCCACGGCTGCGGCTCGGCCGACAGGGTGGGGTCCTCCGCCCCGCCCCGGTAGGTGCGCCACAGCCAGGACTGCCCCTCGGACACCCCGGTGACGGCGAAAACGGCCACCAGGCGGGTGCCTTCGGCAGAGAGCCGGAACGACGGGGGCGACATCGCGACGGCCACCGGCGCCGGGGTGGCGGTGCCGAAGAAGCGGCGGGCGACACCTACCTGGTGGTCGAGGCGCACCAACTGCTCGCGGTAGGGGACGGCGGCGGCGTACTCCGCCCCCCGGCCGGCGGCCAGGGAGAGCACCTCGGCGAACCCGGCGAAGGTGTAAGTGCGGAGCCAGGTCGGGAGGTCGTCCCCGGCGGCAAGGGCCGCGATGCGGGCCCACTGCTCGGCGAAGGCGGCGGCGTCGCCCTCCAGGGTGAGGAACAACCCCAGGTTCAAGTTGAAGGTGAGGTCGTCGGGATCCAGTTCCAGAGCGCGCCGGGTGGCCACCCCGGCTCCCTCCAGGTCCCCCAGCCAGAACCGGGCCGCCCCCAGATTGCCCCAGGCCACCGCATCCAGGGGGTTGAGGGCGACGGCCCGGGCGAAGTCGTCGCGCGCCCCCTCCGAGCCGGCCGGGCCCCCGGGCCGCAGGAGGTCGAGGCGGAAGCGAGCCGTCCCCCGGCCCAGGTAAGCGTCGAAGTAGCCGGGGCGGGTCTGCAGCGCCCGGCCGAAAGCTGCTTCGGCGAGAATCACGGCCTCCTCCACTCGGCCCGGGTCGCTCTCCCAGACCACAGAGTTGAACACCACCCGTCCCTCCACATAGGCCTCGATGGCCTCCGGCGAGAGGGGGGTCACCGGCCGGACGAACACCACCAGGCCCCAAAGAGCGGCCGCGGAGGCGAGCGCCGCCCCCGCCCCCATCAGGAGCGCGCCGGAGGCGGCGGCCACCGGGGTGCGGCTCAGACCGATCAGGAACAGCGCCACCGCCAGCACGGTGATCACCGCCACGAAGGCACCGCCCTTGGCTCCCCACCCGTCGCGCTCGGCGGCATAGGCCTTCGCGTACTCGGCGGCGCGGTAGGAAGGGGCCAGCGCCTCCTCCACGAACCGCGACCAGTCCACGCTCCCGTCCGGCTTCTGGTACTCGGACCGGGCCAGGTCGGTGTACGCCAGCAAGGCATCACGGGAGGCGAGGTGCGCCCGGCCCACGGCGATGGCCTCGTCGGTGCCCGCCCCGGCCAGAGACACGGCGGCCACCCCGTCCTCGTAGGCCAGCGACCAGATCCGGTTCTCCGCCGCGATTCGATTCCCCGCCACAGCCAGGCGGGCCATCGCCTCGACGGCAGCGGTGTCTGATAGCCGCGTAGCGCGCGCTGCCCGGTTCGACGCCGCGGTCTGCAGGAAAGCGAAGACCGCCCCCACCAGGGTCACCACCATGATGAGTACCGCCACCCGCTTCTGCAGGCGCTCGCCGGGCGCCGGTGGAGGCTCTTCGGGCGGCGCTTCCAGGCGCGGCGGAGTGTCCTCGTCGGGGTCGATCACAGCGCCTCCACGATGATCAGCAGCACCGCCGCCACCGCCAGCACCGTCACCCCCCCGTGCCAGTAGAGGGCCGCGGGCCGGGGGTGGCGGCTCACCTCTGCCAGGGTGAGGAATAGAGCGGCGGCGATGAGGAAAGCGGTCAGGCCCACCAGGCGCTGCGACTTGGCCCGCAGGTCGGCGGCCCGAGCCATCTCCGGGCCCGGGTCCAGGTCCTGGAGGTCGGAGGCGAGGCCCCACTCCACCTCCCGCTTCGCCTCGACGTTGAGGCTCCCGTCGGGGCGGAGGGCATCGGCATCGATCACATAGGCGGCAGCCGACGCCTCCTGGGCCGCGGCCAGGGCGATGAGGCGGGCGGCCTCGTCGGGCCCGGACGCCTCGGCCTCGGCCCGCAGGGCCGCAGCGGACTCCTGCAGCGCCAGGCGCCGGGCGTAGCCGAACTCAATGGAGCCCACGACCGTTTCGATCGCCGCCCGTTGCTGCTCGGCGGCCACCGTGTCGGCGAAGGCCCGGCGCTCGGCCCCGGAGGCGGCGCCCGAGGCGGCCGACGCCCGCCAAGCCCCGACTGCCCCCAGAACCGAAGTGAGGGCGATGAGCACCGGGATCAGGACCCGGCGGCGCGCCGCCCAGCGGTCGCCGTGTGGCCGTGCCGCGGCCGGGCTCACCGGGCCGTTCCCCACCCCTGCCTCCTCGCCACGCTCTCCCGCCACGATACCCCTGTGGCCCCGCGAGCGGCCCGGCTCACCCGGCGGCGCGGTTGGGGTACACCACCCGGAATCCCGGTTCGAACTCGACCGGAGCCGGGGTGAGGAAGACCTCCATGTAGGTCCGGGTGGCGTGCCGGGGATCGGCGTAGATCTCGGCGATGACGTCGGGAGGCAGGAGGCGGGCCACCTTCAGCATCTCGCGGCGCGCCTCCAGCGTATGGCCGACGAACCGCGCGTGGCCGGTGGCATCGACCCGGCTCACCAGGTGAGCGGCCACCTCGCGACGCCAGGTTCGCCGCGACCTCGGCTCCGAGAGCAACGGCATAGACTCCCGCCTCCAGAGGGAATCACAACGTTGTGATTGTAAGCAGGAGTAGCCGCCGGCAGCGGCCTTTCCCGGCAGGATTCTGCGCCCTTCCCCCCGGGGTTTGGGGGACGAGTGCCTCCCGCCTCAGAGCGTGCGTCAATAGACCGAGGGGAGCATCACGATTCGACTCGACTGTGAGCCGGATCGTGACTCCGGGCCGAGCCTATCGACGCATGCTCTCAGGCCCCGGCCACCACCCCGGCGAGCAGGGCCAGCACCTGCTCCACGACCACCGGGACCGCGGCTCCCACCGGGGCGGTCATCTCCCCGCCCACGGTGAAGTGGTCCCCCGCTTCGACGGCCACGATGACCACCTCGGCGGGCACGTCCAGGCCCAGGCCCCGGGCCAGTTCGAGCGCCTCGAACAGCCCAATGTAGTGCGGCGATCCCCCGGACGCAGTGGCGAAGTCGTCCTCCCCCAGCATCGCCACGGTGCCGGGGTCGGCCGACCCGGTGACCACCGTGTCCACCACAATGAGCCGGGAGGCCCCCACCACCGCCTCGAGCAGGTACATGCCGGTGAGGGCCGTCTCCACCACCTCCACCGTCCCGGCTTGAGGGTGGTCGAAGGCCCGCACCGTGGCCGCCGGGTCGAAGGCCGGGCCCGCCGGGAGCGGCGGGCCGGCCGCGGCCAGGCGGCGGCATAGCCAGCGGGCGACCACGATGCCCAGGGCGTCGTCGGCGATGAGGTCGTTGCCCAGGCAGAGCACCCGGGTGGGCCGCAGCGGCTCGGCGGCACCCCCGCCGGGCCACGCCGCCCTACTCGCGGTAGAGGCTGCCATCGGAGTCGCGGCGCAACTGCGACAGGGTCTCGCCGGCGGCTCCGTGGACCTCCAGCATCAGCGGCATGCTCCCCGGAAGGGAGTGGGTGGCGCAGGCATGGCAGGGGTCGTAGGCCCGGAAGGCCATCTCGATCTTGTTGAGGATGCCGTCGGAGACCACGCCTTTGGAGATCAGGCCCTGGGCCGCCTTCTCCACGCTCATCGCCATACGGGCCGCGTTGTTCTGGGTCGCCACGATCAGGTTGGCCTTCTCGATGATCCCCCGCGAATCGGTCACGTAGTGGTGGAATAGCGTCCCCCGCGGCGCCTCCACCACGCCCACGCCTTCGCGCGGCGTCTCGGTGGGCAGGGTACGCACGTTGGGGTCGATGAGTTCCGGGTCGTCGGCCAGTTCCTTGAGCCGCTCGGCGGCGTTGAGCAACTCCACCACCCGGGCCCAGTGGTTGGCCAGGGTGTGGTGCACCGGCCTGCCCCCGAGGGTGGAGTACATCTCCTCGTAGGCCTCCTGGGCCAGCGGAGTGGCCATGCCGTCGGCGGCGTTGAGCCGGGCCAGGGGGGCTACCGAGTAGACGCCGCTGTCGGCGCCGTCGGTGAAGCCGTTCCAGCCCACCTTCTTCAGGTAGCAGAACTTCACGTACGACCAGGGCTCGACATGCTCGGCCACGTGCTCGAGGTAGTCGGCGGCCGCGAACTTGGCGAACTCTGCCCCTTCGGGCGTGACCACGCGGATGTGCCCGTCGTAGAAGTTGGGCCGGTTCTTGGAGTCCATCAGCCCCATGTAGTAGGTGCGATGGGTGAAGGCGTCGGAGACGATGAGGTCCACGTACGCCGGGTTGGCCAGCACCACCGAGCGGAAGACGTCCAGGGTGAAGCGGGCGAAGTCCACGGCGTCGGCGGCGGTCTCCTTGATCACCGCCTGCTGCTCGGCGGTGATCCGCTTGGCCACCCCGCCGGGGAGGCCCAGCACGGGGTGGATCACCCTTCCGCCCACCGTGGTGATGATCTCGCGCAGTCGGCGGCGCATGCTGATGACCTTCAGCCCAACTTCCTCGCCCACCGCGGCGATCACGCCGAGGATGTTGCGCGAGGCGGCCGGGGCCTCGGGGCCCACCACGAAGTCGGGCCCGCCGAGGAAGTAGAAGTGAAGGGCGTGGTCTTCGGTCATGAACGCCGAGTAGACCAGTTCCCGGATCTTCTTCGCCGCCGGCGGCGGATCGACGCGGTAGAGAGCGTCCAGCGCCTTGGTCGAGGCCATGTGGTGCGCCGTGGGGCACACGCCGCAGATACGCGAGGTGATCTGCGGCATATCCTCCGCTGGGCGGCCCTCGGCGAACTTCTCGAAGCCGCGCAACTCCGGGACCTGGAAGAAGGCCCGCTCCACTTCGCCCGCCTCGTCGAGGAAGATGTCGATCTTGCCGTGCCCCTCGAGGCGGGTGATCGGATCGACCGTGATGCGGCGGCGGGCGTAGGCCGCCTGGGCTCCCTGGGAGCCCCGGCGCCACGCCTCCTGGGTGGTCATCTCTTCTGACATGTGTCTGGGCTCCTCAGGCGTCGACGGGGGTCATCTTGCGCCGGCGCAACAGTGAGCCGGCCAGGCCGTAGCGGTAGAAGGTGCCGATGGGGTCGGGGATGCTGTCGAGGGCCTTTTCAATGGCCTCGTCGTCGAGGGCCTCCAGCATCGAGGCCAGGGCCGACAAGTACTTGCCGCCCTGATCGCGCACTTTGGAGGTGGGGCCGAAGCATCCCGTGCAGGGCATGTTCCCTTCGATGCACAGGTTGCCGCACCCCGCCCGGGTCGCCGGTCCCATGCAGAGCAACCCCTGGGTCAGCAGGCAGGTGCCTTCGTCGGCAAGGATCTCGTGAGGCCGCTTGAACCGCTCGATGGTCAGTTCCTGCGGCTTGGTGTCCAGACGGGAGCACTTCTCGCACAGCGCGATGTCGGGAGCCAGCACGGTTCCCGCCGGCGGCAGATCCCCGGAGAGCAGGGTCTGCACCGCCCCGGCAATGATGTTGGGTGTAGGGGCGCAGCCGGGGATGTAGTAGTCGACGTTGGTCACCTGGTCCAGGGTCCGCACCGTGTCGTAGAAGCCGGGCAGGGTGACCGCGTCGCCGTTGTACGGGGTGCTCACCTGGGGGAGCACTCCGTCGGGGTTCACCGTCGAGGCGGTGGTGCGATAGGCGGTATCGAAGATCGCCTCCCGGTCCCAGAGGTTGGCCAGGGCGGGGATGCCGCCCAGGTGGGCGCAGGAACCGAAGGCGACGAGCACCTTAGCCTTGCGCCGCAGCAGGTGAGCCATCTCCTCCTGCTCCGTGGTGCGGATGGCCCCGTTGACGAAGGCGGCCAGGATCGACCCGTCCTCCATGGCCTCGACGTCGGCCTTCTTGAAGTCCAGGGCCACCGGCCAGAAGACGATGTCCACCGCGGCCACCACGTCGAGGATCGCCTCGGCTAGATCGACCACGGCCTCCTCGCAGCCGCCGCACGAGGCGCACCAGTAGAAGGCGACCTTGGGCTTGTCGCTCATGCCGTCACCTCCTCCAGGTTGTCCAGTTCGGGGAAGCCCTCGGCCGGCACCTCGAGGTGCACGGGCCCCAGGCTCTTGAGCCGGGCCACCATGTCGTTCATCACGTCGCGCAACTTGTCGGCCTCGGCCGCCGAGATCCATTCGAGGCGGATGCGCTCCTCCTCGATGCCCAGGCCCATCAGGACCCGCTGCAGCAGGCGGAAGCGGCGCAGCGCCTTGTGGTTGCCCGCCTGGTAGTGGCAGTCGCCGAAGTGGCAGCCGCCGATGAGCACCCCGTCGGCGCCATTGGCGAAGGCCTCCATGACGAACTGGGGATCGACCCGGCCCGAGCACATCACCCGGATGACCCGCGCGTTCGGCGCGTACTTCATGCGGGAGGTGCCGGCCAGGTCGGCCGCCAGGTAGGTGCACCAGTTGCAGAAGAAGGCGACGATCCTCGGCTCCCAGCCGTTGGCGCCGCTCTCCGGCGGGTTCTCGGTCGGTTCAGGCATCAGCCAGCACCCCCAGGATCTCCTCGTAGATCTCTTCGTCCTCGAACAGGTTCTGCCGGATCGAACCCGAAGGGCAGGCGGCCACGCAGGTGCCGCAACCCTTGCAGAGCACCGGGTTGATCTCGGCCTTGCCGTCCACCCGGGTGATGGCGGTGTAGGGGCACATCGGGATGCAGGTCTTGCACCCCGAGCACTCCTCGGCCACCACGTAGGCGGTGTTCGGCTCCATCTCCACATAGCCCCGGTCCACCAGGGCCAGGGCCTCGGCGGCGGCCGCCCCGGCCTGGGCCACGGTGTCCGGAATGTCCTTGGGCCCCTGGCAGCACCCGGCCAGGAAGATGCCGTCGGTGAAGGTGCTCACCGGAGCCAGCTTGGGGTGGCGCTCCATGAAGAATCCGCCGGCGCCGCAGGTGATGTTGAAGGTTCGCCGGACTGCCTCGGCGTCGGCCTGGGCCTCGAGGCCGGTGGCCAGCACCACCATGTCCACGGGGATCTTGCGCACCCGGCCGAGTAGGGTGTCCTCGGCCTGGAGGATCACCCGCCCGGTGTTGCCCGCCTCCGGGTACACATCGGCCACTTTGCCCCGGATGAAGTGGACTCCTTCCTCGGCGACCCGGTTGTAGAACTCCTCCATGCCCTTCCCGGGCGCCCGGATGTCGATGTAGAAGTTGTAGATCTCCGCCCCGGTCTTCTCCTTGACCAGGTGGGCCAGCTTCAAGGAGTACATGCAGCACACCCGCGAGCAGTGCTCGTTGGTGTTCACGTCGCGGCTGCCGACGCAGTGGACGATGCCCACGGTCTGCGGGGTCCGCCCGTCGCGCAGCGTCACATGCCCTTCGGTGGGCCCCGACGAGTTCACCAGCCGCTCCAGCTCCATGGCGGTGTACACACTGGGATAGACCCCGTGGCCGTACGACGGGGTGCGCGTGGGGTCGAAGGTCTTGAAGCCGGTCGCCAGGATGACTGCCCCCACCTCGACCTCATCGAAGGTCTCGGTTTGGGTGAAATCGATGGCGTTGCGGTCGGCGCAGACCTCGACGCAGGTCTTCTTGCAGCGGCCGGTACGGAACTCGATGCAGGCGTCCTGGTCGATCACCACCACCGGGGGCACCGCCTGGGGGAAGGGGATGTAGATGGGCTTGCGCATGTTCAGGCCCAGGTTGAACTCGTCGGGGGTCTTCCCCCGCCGGAACACACAGACCTCGATGCACTCCATGCAGCCCACGCAGGCTTCCTCGATGATGAACCGCGGCTTGTGGCGCACCGTCACCTTGTAGTTGCCGATGTACCCATCGACCTTGTCCACCTCGGCCATGGTCCACAAGGTGATGTTGGGGTTCGAGCGCACTTCGGTCATCTTCGGGGTGAGGATGCAGGCGGCGCAGTCGAGGGTGGGGAAGGTCTTGTCGAACTGAGCCATGTGCCCGCCGATGGAGGGCTCCCGCTCCACCAGGTAGACCCTCTTGCCGGCGTTGGCCATGGTCAGGGCGGCGTGGATGCCGGCAATGCCCCCGCCGACCACCATGACCGCCGGGTTGACGGCCACCCGGGAGCGCTCCAGCGGCTTGTGGAAGCGCACCCGGTGCACCGCCGCCCGAAGAAGGTCGTTGGCCTTCATCGTGGCTTCGGCGATATCGGTGTGCACCCACGAGTCGTGCTCGCGGACGTTCACCATGTGGAAGTAGTAGGGGTTGATGCCCCCCTCGGCCGTCGCCCGGCGGAACGTGGCCTCGTGGAGGCTCGGCGAGCAGGCAGCGACGACGACCCGTTCCAGCCCGTTGGCCCGGATGTCTTCCTTGATCAGTTCCTGGCCCGGATCGGAGCACATGTACTTGTAGGTGCGGGCCACGGTAACCCCGGGGAGGGTCGCGGCGTACTCGCGCACCGCCTCGACGTCTACCGTCGCGGCGATGTTGGTTCCGCAGTGGCACACGTACACCCCGATCCTCGGCTGGCCGTTCGTGTCGGCACTCATGCCTCGCTCCTCTGTGTCGCGCCAATGGCGTCTTCCACCAGTTCAACGATATCCCGAACCGCGAGCACCCCTTCCAGCCCGGTGGTCTTCAGGGCGTCGCGGAACATCACCAGGTCCTTCGGGCAGGCCACTACCATGGTGCCGACCCCCTCCAGGCCGGCGGCTTCGCGGACCCGGCTCTCCGCCGGGCGCTCCTTGACCCCCGGCACATCCTCCATCCAGATCCGCCCACCCCCGGCCCCGCAGCAGAAGGCCCGCTCGCGGTTACGGGGCATCTCCTGGAGCCGGGCTCCGAGAGCCTCGAGCACCCGGCGCGGGGCGTCGAACACCCGGCCGTAGCGGCCCGGATAGCAGGGGTCGTGGTAGGTGAGGCTGCCGGCGAGTGGGGCCTCGACCCGCAACGCACCATCCCTGAGGAGGGCGGAGAGCACCTCGGTGTGGTGCAGCACCGGGATCCCGCCGTCGCCGTCGAGGCTGCCGTACTCGCGGCGCAGGGCGTGGTAGCTGTGCGGGTCGGTGGTAACGATGGCCTGATGCTGGGAGGAAGTCAGCGCTGCCACGTTCTTGTCGCGCTGCATCTCGAAAAGGCCTTCCTCCCCCACGCGTCGCACGTCGGTGCCGGCGTTCAGTTCGGCTTCGTAGAGGATGCCGAAGTCCAGGCCGGCGGCGCGGAAGACGCGGGCCGTGGCCAGAGTGACAGCCTGGGCCCGCGGGTCGAACGAGGCGTAGTCGCCGACGAACCACAGGTACTCGACCGGTTCCTTGCGGGCGTCCTTGATCTCGAAGGGGAGCTCCTTGACCCACCGAGCCCGGTTGCGCGGGGACTGGCCCAGCGAGTTGCCGTACCGCATCACGCTGGTGAGGGTCTCCTGGACCTTGTCGTCGATCTCTCCCCGGGCCACGAGATCGCGGCGCATCTGCAGGATCAGAGGCAGGTGCTGGATTCCCAGCGGGCAGACTTCGTCGCACGCCAGGCAGCTGGTGCAGGACCACAGCCAGCTTGCCGGAATGAGGCCTCCGGCGAGGGCCGGAGCGGTCGCCGCCGTACCCGGAGCCGGGTGCGGGCCGGGTAGCAGGCGCCGGGCGTTCACCTGGAGAGCCAGGATGAGATCGCGGGGCGAGAGTGGGAAGCCCCCCTCGGCGGCGGGGCACGCGATGTGGCAGCGGCCGCAGCGGATGCAGGCGTCGAGCGTGGCCAGTTCGCCCCGGCTGAGGTCCTCGAGGCGCCCGTAGCCCCCGCCGGCACTGGGAATCACCTTGGGGAACTCCCCGAGGCGCTCCGGTTTCACCGCCAGGCTGTACCACCCCGCCAGCATGTGCCAGGCCTTGGAAGTGGGAATGAAGGCGATTAGCACCAGGGCGCTCAGGGCGTGAAAGACCCACAGGTAGGCAAAGGCGCCGTCGGCGCCGCCAGCGGTGACCCCGGCATCGCCCAGCCACCCGTTCAGGAGCCAGCCGACGAACGAGACCCCCTCGAACGATGGGTCGGTGGCCCGGATTCGCAGGGCCTCCAGGAAGAACCCGCCGAGGCCGGCCACGAGGAGCAGCGTCAGGAACGCCCAGTCCTCCCAACGCACCAACCGGGGCCGGGGAAAGGCGACGTCGTCGCGCCCCTCGACCTGCAGTTCCCGGGGGCGCAGCGCCAACCGCCGGAAGGCGAAGAGAGCCAATCCGGTGACCAGGAGCAGGCCCGAGAAGTCGGCCAGCCAAGCGAAGACCAGGTAGAACTCGCCCTTCATGAAAGTCCACTGAGGGATCAGCGGGTGCAGGATGTCGTTGTCGACCAGCACCAGGATCGTGGCGACGAAGAGCCCCACGAACCCCCAGAAGACCGCCAGGTGAGCGAGGCCGGCGTACCAGTTCCCCTTGAGGATGCCCCGATTGGTGAACACCCCGAGCAGGGCCCCGGGGAGGCGGCGGAGGGCGGGACGGTCGGCGGGGTCCTTGCGCCCCAGGCGATACCGGCGCACCTTGCGGGCCGCCGCCACGAAGAACACGATCAGAGTCGCCGCGCTGACGACATAGAAGGTGATGATGAGCCAGAGCGGCAGGGAGTAGAAGACCGGCCGGGAAATCGGGTCTGCCGCCGCCGCCCAGATCATCGCTTCTGCTCCTTCGCCTTGTCGATGAGCACCGGGACCACCTCGAGCAGGTCCTCGGCCACCCCGTAGTGGGCGATGTTGAAGATAGGGGCCCCGGCATCGGTGTTGATGGCAATGATCAGCGTCGAGTCCTTCATCCCCTCGATGTGCTCGGGCGCCCCGCTGATACCGAGAGCCACGTAGAGCTTCGGCTTCACCTGCATGCCCGACTTCCCCACCTGGCGGGTCATGGGCAGCCAGCCCATGTCGACGGCCGGCCGCGACCCGGAGACGGCCCCGCCGAGCACCTCGGCCAATTCCTCGGCGAGGTCGAGGTTGGCCTCGCCCTGGAGCCCGCGACCAACCGACACCAGGACCTCCTGCTGAGTGATGTCGATGTCCCCGGCCGCCGGTTCCTCGTATCCCACCAGGCGCACCCGGGACGCCGGCGGCAGGGAGACCGGGACGCTCTCCACCTCGGGGCTCTTCGTCGAACGCCCTTCGTCGGCCTTGCGGGACCCCGGCAGCACCCCGACCACAACCATTTCACCGTGGGGTACGGCCCGAACCTCCATCTTCCCACCGAGCAGGAGGCAACGCGCCTCGAGGCCCCCATCCGCCGCTTTGACGTCGACGCAGAAGTTCACCAGCGCCGTCCCCAGCCGCGCCGGGAGCAGGCCGAGCAGATCCCAGCTCACGTTGGTGATGGGGATGAGCACCACGGAGGGCTTGCGCTCCGCAGCCAGCGCCGCCAGGACCAGACTGCCGTGCTCCCCAATGGGCTCGGCCAGCTCCGGCGCGTCGGCGTAGAGGACGCGGTCTGCGGTTCCCAAAGAACCCGCCAGGCCGCCGGCTCCGCTCCCCAGCAGCACCGCCTCGAGGGGTGCACCGAGGCCGTCGGCGAGCTGGCGGCCCAGGGCCAGTAGCTCATAGGTGACCTCGGAAAGGCCTCCTCGCCACTGCTCGGCCAGTACCCAAACAGCTCCTGCCATGGACCCTCCTAGAGCAATGCCCGGTCGGCCAGGATCTCGCAGATCCTGGAAGCGATCTCGTCCAGGTCGCCGGCGATCATCTCGGCGCGCTCGGTCACGACGGGCTTCCGCATCTCGACTACGCCGAGCAGCGGTGGCTCGGCGCCGAGGGTGGCCGGGATCACCTCGATCTTGCCCGAGGCAATCGCCGCCCGGACTTTGGCGATGGGCACGTAGCGCGGGGGCTTCTCCGCTCCCTGGATGCCCACCACGGCGGGGAGACCGACCTCGAAGCTCCCCCGCACGCCGCCCGGGTATTCGCGACCGCAGTGGGCCACGCCTGCGGCATCCACGTCGAGCCCGGTCACGATCCCCACATAGGGGAGTCCCAGGTGCATCGCCACCAACGGCCCCATCAGGCCGTCCAGGTCATCGATGGCCTGGCAGCCGGTGAGGACCAGGTCCACGGGGAGCAGGTCGGCGATCGCCGGCAAGGCGGCGGCGAGAACCGCAGCCGTAGCCCTGGACCCCAGGCCTTCCTCCAGGCCGGTGACCTTCACCACCCGATCGGCACCGCGCGCCAGGGCGGTGTAGAGGACGTCGTCCACTTCCGGGGCCTCGGGGGCGATTGCCACCACCGCCGACCCCTGATGACGCTCCTTGAGGATGAGCGCCTGCTCGAGGGCGTTCTCATCCCGTTCGTTGATGATCAGCCGCAAGAACCCCCGGTCCAGCGAAGCTCCGTCGGCGGCAACCTCGAGTTCCTCGACGACATCGGGCACCATCTTCAGCAGTACCAAGATCTTCATGGCACCAGACCGTCCTCCTCGCTCATCCTGTCATCCGAAGCGGCCTCAATCGGCCAGAGCCTCGGCCACCAGTTCCATCACGTCTCTGACGACCATGCGGTCGTCGCCGCCCAGCACCTTCAGCGAATCCTCGAAGCGGGGCACCTCGTAGGGGCACGAGACCGCCAGCACGTCGGCGCCGGTGGCCAGCGCCTCCTCGACCCGGCGGTCTGACAGGCGGGGGGACCCCTTGGCCTTGTAGAAAGTGTCGAGCCACATTCCGCCGCCGCCGCCGCCGCAACAGATGGTGTCGTCGCGATGGTGGGTCATCTCCACCAACGTGACCCCGGGCAGGGCTTCGAGGAGGCGCCGCGGCTCGTCGTGCATGTGGTTGTGCCGACCGAGCACGCAGGAGTCGTGATAGGTGACCCGGCGCCCCAGGTCCTCGGTCAGACGCGGCCTGAGGGTGTCGAGGCGCGCCGCCACGAACGGCGTGGTGTGGTCCACCGGCCGGTTCAGCCCGAGGGCGGGGTACACATAGGCGAAGGCGTCGAAGGCATGAGGATCGGAGGTGAGCAGCGAGCCGAACTCGTACTTGGCGAAAGTGGCCACGTTCTGCTCCCGCAGCGTGTCGAACAGGCCCTTCTCCCCGACGAGGCGGGCACATTCGCCGGCGCACTTCTCCTCGGCGCCCAGGATGGCGAAGTCGACTCCGAGGGCGTGGAGAACGCGGGCGGTGGCCCGGGCGTTGTCCTGGCCGCGCGGGTAGTAGGCGGCGTAGCACTCCACAATCCACAGCACGTCGACGGGCCGTCCCAAGTCGGGCAGCGTGGGAACCGGCACTCCGGCCCCAGCCACCCAGGCGGCCCGCTTGCGCGGCGACTCCCCCATGGGATTGCCGTAGCGGAGGGTGTTGGACAGCGAATCCTGGAGTTCCGCGGGCACCTCGGGCAGCCTGAGGAAGACCTGCTCTTTGACCAGGGGCAAAAGCACGTCGGTGAGCCGCAGTCCCCGGGGGCACTTGGCCCAGCAGGCGTAGCAGGTGACGCAGTTGAGGAGATCGTCGCCGGCGATCACCTCCTCGATGAAGCCTTCTCGCAGCATGCCGATGAGGCGGCGCGGGGTGTAGCGCATCACGTCGCCGTAGGGGCACGTGCCGGCGCAGGTACCGCACTGGATGCAGCTGAGCAGCGCTCTCCCTGCCGGGGTGGCAAGGAGGCCGTCGAGCGTGAGGTCGGGGGTCTCCAGCACAGTCGCCTTCGCCATCAGGCACTCCCTCCTGTCGTCACACTCGCCCGGTCGCTGCCCCTCGTCCGCCGCGCGCCCGGCGGGGTCTCCCCCCCGCGGCGCCCCGACCCGAGATGCAGGTAGCACCGGCTGTCGGTCGACGTCCGCAGCAGGCACTCGTCGCGGAAGTAGAGGCCGCAACGGAAACAGAGGCTCCCCTTCGCACCACTCCCCCCGGTGAGGGTCATGGAGAGACTGTCGAGACTCCCCGAGATGTCCCGCAACTGAGGCAGGCCCACTCCGGCGAGCAGCCTCAAGAGCACCGCGCTGCTGCGGGACTCGAACTCCCCCAACAGGACGCGGCCCTCGGGGGTCACCGAGACCTCCGTGGCCCGCCGATTCCCCGGCGATTCGGCCCGGCCCAGCAGGCCACCGCGCACCAGGCGGTCGACGGCCTTGCTGGCGGCGGCGTTGCTGATGCCGAGGAAGGCGGCCACGTCCCCAATCGTGAGATGCCCCTGGTGGTCCACCAGGCGCAGCAGTTTCAACTGGGTGAAAGTGAGGCGGTCGCCGGCCACTTCTTCTAGTTCGGCGGCCAACACATCCGTGGAGGCCGTAGCGAAGATGGTGGCGCTGGCGAGAAGATCGTTTATGGCCTCAAGAGCCTCGGCACGCCCTACCACGGACTACCCGACCTTTGACACTCGGCGGACCACTCGCAACCGTGTTGATATTAAACCCGGTTGACCAATGCCGCAAAGCTACCCGCCGGGACATCCTCCGCCGTGAGGGCGCGGCGGCCCCGCCGACCTCAGGGGCGGCGCAGCGCCAGCGCCAGCGCCCCCTCCACGCGCGGGTGGGCGAAGCGGAACCCGTCGGCCTCGAGGCGCTGCGGGTACACCGCCTGGCTGTCGAACAGCAGTGTGTCGGCCAGGTCCCGCCCGAGCAGCAGGCGGGGCACGAAGCGAGGTATCGGCAGCCACACCGGACGACCCAGGGCCTTCCCCACCGCCTTCACGAAGCGCTTGTTGTCCACCGGTTCGGGTGCGGTGAGGTTCACCGGCCCCGTCGGGCTCGAGTCGAGCAAGTGGACGATGGCCCGCACCTCGTCTTCGAGGCTGATCCACGACCACACCTGGGCCCCGTCCCCCAGCCACCCGCCCACGCCCCACCGGAAGGGGCTGAGCCAGTGGGGGCCGAGTGGGGCCAGCAGGCGGGCCAGCGCCCCGCCCCCGGGGGACAGCACCACCCCGCTGCGCAGGTGCACCACCCGGACCCCGGCCTCCCGCGCCGGGGCCGCCGCCGCCTCCCAGTCGGCACACAACTCGGGGAAGAAGCCGGAGCCGCGAGAGCTCTCCTCGGTGAGGCGCTCCCCCGGCCGGTGCCCGTAGAAGCCCACCGCCGAGGCGTTGAGCAGCACCACCGGGGGCCGCCGCAATCCGGCCAGGGCCCCGGCGAGCAGGCGCGTGGCCTCCACCCGGCTGTCCCGGATCAGTTGCCGCTCGGCCTCGTCCCAGCGCCGCTCCCCGATGCTCCGCCCGGCGAGGTTCACGACGGCGCCGGCCCCCTCCAAAGCGGCGGCGTCGATGGAGCCGGCGGCGGGGTCCCAGGCGATGCCGGGCCCGGCGGTGCCCGGCCGCACCAGGCGCTCCACCCGATGGCCGGCGGTCTCCAGGGCCGCCACCAACGCCGAACCGATGAGCCCACTCGAACCGGCCACCACGATGCGCATGCCTGCCTCCTCGTCGTTCGTGAGGCTAGGGCTGCGGGGGGCCGTAGGCCCGGTGCAGCGCCGCGCCCACCTGCCTTTGCCACTCGGCAGTCATGTCTCCCACCGGATCCGGGGAACCGGCGAACTCGGCCGGGTCGATGGGCTCACCCACGACGGCGCGGATGGGCCTCCGACTGGCGCGCGTCGTCCCCCGGCCCAGGGCCTCCTCCGACCCGGCGACGGCCACCGGGAGCAAGGGCACCCCGGCGCGGCGGGCCAGCCAGGCGGCCCCCCTCTTGGCCGGGACCTCCCCCCAGACCCACACCCGCATCCCCTCCGGGTAGACCCCCACCGTGCCCCCGGCGTCGAGCTCGGCCAGTGCCAGGCGCAGCGCCCCGAGGGGAACGCGAGTTCGGGGCAGGGGGACCGCCCCCAGCCACAGAGTGAGCCGATCGAAGGAGCCCGAGCGGCCGAACAACTCGTCCACCGCCAGGTAGCGGATGGCCCGGCCCGTGGCCACCGCGACGATGACCGGGTCCAGGTGGGAGAAGTGGTTGGCGGCCACCACGAGTGGCCCCGCCGGGACCCGCTCCCGCCCTTCGCAGGTGAGAGGGAAGTAGCGGCCGAGCACCACGCGGCCCACCCCGACCACCGCCCGCGCCGCGGTGCGCCCCCCCCAGGGGAAGCCGGGGCTAAGCCGCGGTTCCAAGGTCGGCGAAGAGGGCGGCGAAGGCGAGCTCCGGGCGCTGATTGGCCTCGAGGGCGGCGACCGCATCCAGCACCCGGCCGGCGGCGGCCACCGCCGCCGCCGGGGTCAGCGCGGTGAGGGCGCCGGTGGGGATGTCGCGGTTGCGCACCGGGGCCCCCAGCTGGGCGGCGGCGGAATCGCGATACCACGAAGCGAGTATCTCCAGACCCGTGGTGTGCAGGGCGGCGGCGGCCCGCCGGCGCTCCCGCTCCTGGCGCTCCTTCACCGACCGCCCGATGGTGGTGTCGGCGTCGGTCCCCTCCCGCTCGAAACGGTGCCGCTGATCGAGGGCGTCGAGCAGCGGCTCGGCCGCCGCCACCAATTCCTCGGCCAGGCGGAAGGCCTGGCCCGGCTGGGGGCCCACCCGCTCCGGCACCGACAGCCAGGCTCGCCGATAGGCGGCCACCTCCGGCTTCGTGGCCAGCATCAGGGCCAGCCCGGGCCGGCCCCCCGAAGCGGCGGCGGCGCGCTGCGCCTGGTCGGCCTCCACCCCGCGCTCCACGAGGGCGGCCACCACCTCGTCGTCGGTGACCCGCCCGAAGTAGACGGTGCGACAGCGGCTGGCGATGGTGGGCGGCAGGTCGTCCTCGGCCTCGGCCACCAGGATGAAGATCGTGGTGGGGCTGGGCTCCTCGAGGGTCTTGAGGAGGGCGCTGGCCGCCTCTTCGGTCATCACCCCTGCCTCCTCGAGGAGCACCACCTTGCGGTCCCCCTCGAGGGGAGCGAGCACCGCCCGGGCGACCGTGGCCCGGGCCAGGTCGACGGTGAGGGAGGAGCGCCCGTCGGGCTCCACCAGCGACAAATCGGGATGGGTGCCGGCCACCACCCGGCGAACGCAGCCGCTCTCGGCCCCGGGGCACAGGAGCAGGGCGGAGAAGCGCCGGGCCACGGTGGCCTTGCCCACGCTGGCCGGGCCGACGAAGAGGTAGGCCTGCGCCGGGGCGGACGCCTGGGCCTCGAGCAGCACCAGCAAGGGCCGATGCCCCACCACCCCGGCAAAAGGGCTCACCATCGCCGCAGCACCTCGGCCTCGGACGCCGCCACCACCGCCTCGAGGCCGGCCGCAGCATCGACCACCACGATGCGCTCCGGTTCGGCGGCGGCCAGCAGGTCGTAGGCCTCCGCCACCCGGGCCTGGAGAGCCACCCCGGCCGTGCTGATGCGGTCGGCTTCCGCCTCGCGGGACAGACCCTGCTCCGGGTCGACGCGGAGCAGCACCACCAGCTCCGGCCACACCCCGCCCAGGCCGGCCTCGTTTACCCGCCGCACCGCCTCGATCCCCAGGCCGCGGGCCCCGCCCTGGTAGGCGAGCGACGAGTAGACGCTGCGGTCGCTGACCACCGCCCGACCCGCCTTTAGGGCAGGTCCGACGACCTCGGCCGCCAGCTGCGACCGAGCGGCGGCGAAGAGCAACGCCTCGGCCCAGTCGGACACCACGCCTCCCAGGCCGAGCAGGATGTCCCGGATCGCCTCGCCGGTGGGGGTGCCCCCCGGCTCCCGCACGGTGAGCACGGCGAAGCCCCGGGCCGCCAGCCGCTGCGCGACCAGGGCCGCCACCGTGGTCTTGCCCGCCCCGTCGGCCCCCTCGAAGGCCACGTAGCGCCGGGTCACCGCTCCTCCTCGCTCCGGGGGTCGGCGGCAGGCAGGCCGTTCATCTCCTCGGTCAGTTGCTCGCCGGCCGTCGAGCGCCGGTAACTGCGGAAGGCCTGGGTGACTGCTTCCAGCGCCGGCCGTCGGTCGGCGTGGCCCAGCGCCACCAGGATGCGGCGCACCCGCCACAAGGTGGCCACTCCCCCGAAGAAGATGGTGGCGCCACCCAGGATCAGCACCACGCGCTTGCCCTCGGAGAGGAGGCCGGGGATGAACCCGTCGAAGAGGTCGGAGAGGGGCAGGGCCACCGCCATGGAGAGCAGCAGGCCGATGCGCATGAGGCTGAACAGGGCGGCGAAAGTGCGCCCGCGCACGTCGTCGTGGACCTGCTCGTGGAGATGGGAGAAGCCCAGCACATAGGCCGCCCCCGTCCCCAATCCCATGACAGCGATCCAGCCCGCCCCGCCGAACAGGGTGCGCACCAGGCCCGCGGCGGCGAGCCCGGCCCCGGTCACCAGCAGCGCCAGTGAGAAGAACACGTCCTTGTGCACGATGCGCTGGCCGAAGACGGTCACCAGCACGATCCCCAGCGCAGTCCCCAGGCCGAAGGAGGTGAGTAGAGCCGGGAAGCCGGTGGCGCCCGTCTTCAGGACACCCGTGGCGAAAGGCTTGCCGAGCACGATGATGATGCCCCCGCCGGCCAGGGCAACACCCATGGCCCCCACTACCAGGCGGATCCTGGGGTGGGTGACGACGAACACCACCCCGTCGCGCAGGTCGCGCAACGGGGCCATGAGGTTGAGCCGGCCGGTACGACGCCGGCGCTCCGGGAGGTCGTGCCCCGCCAGGGGGATGGTCCAGATGATCGCCGCCGAGACGAGGAAGGTCCCGGAATCGACCAGGAAGGCCAGGCTCTCGGCGGTGCCGGGCAGCAGGCCCCCCAGGGTGAGCCCGGGGCTGAAGGGGGCCAGCAGGAGGAAGAGGAGGGCCCCCAGCGGGAAAGTGCCGTAGGCGGCGCTCAGCGACAGGCTGTTGGCCTGCACCAGCTCGTTGCGCCCGACCAGGTTGGGGACGCTCGACTCCCGCGCCGGCTGGAACACGAGGGTCAAGCCCTCCATGGCCAGGTTCACCAGCACCAGGTAGGTGATGCTGCGAGCGAAAACCAGGCTGAACACCAGTGCCGCCCGGCCCAACTCGACGACCACCATGGCGTACTTGCGGTTCACCCGATCGGCGATGACCCCGCCCACCGCAGCGAAGAACAGCCCGGGGAGAATGCGCGACACCATGACGAGCACGATGCCGCTCCCCCCGGCGAGGTTGTCGGCCAGGGAGAGCGTGGCCAGGATGGCCACCCAGTCGCCGGTGCTGCTGATCAGGCCCGACTTCCACAATCGGGCGAAAGGCCCCGACTTCATCAGCGCCCAGGTGCTGCGCGGTGGCGCCTCGATCACGGCGAGAGCGTATCAGAGGGCGCCGACCTGCTTTCCCGGGCACAGGCCCCGGCTCAGCCGGCCTCGGCCTTGCCCGGCCCCCCGGGGGCGGGCGGGCGGGGCTTGGCCTGCTTGCCCTCGGCAGCCAGGCGTTCGCGCCGCGCCGTCAGCAGGTCCCGGGCCCGTTCCAGGGTGATCTGCTCCACGGCGTCCTCGCGCCGCAGCGAGGCGTTCACCGCCCCGTCGGTCACGTAGGGGCCGAAGCGGCCGTCACGCACCTCGATGGTGCAGCCGGTCTCCGGGTCAACTCCCAACGAGCGGAGCGGGCCGGCCGCCGCCTGCCGCGCTCCCCGCCGGGCCTTGGGGGCGGCGAGACGGGCCAGGGCCTCGTCGAGGGTCACGGTGAAGATCTGCTCCTCGGAGTCCAGGTTGCGGGTCTCCCCGGCCCGCTCCAGGTAGGGGCCGAACTTGCCGTTGCGGGCCACGACGGCCTCGCCGGTGCCGGGGTCGGTCCCTACCACGCGGGGCAGCGAGAGCAGGCGCAGCGCCTCATCGAGGGTGACCGACTCGGGCATCATTGAAGCGAACAGCGAGGCGCGGAGTGGCTTGCCCGCCGTCTCCCCGGTTCGTCCCAACTGCACGTAGGGCCCGAAGCGGCCCTGGCGCACCAGCACCTCGCTCCCCGTGTCGGGATCGGTTCCCAGAACCCGGTCGCCGCTGGGCTCCTCGGCCATCGCCAGCGCCTTCTCGATCGTCAGTTCGTCGGGCGCCAGGTCGTCGGGGAGGCTCACCCGCGACTCGCCCACCTCGAGGTAGGGCCCGTACCGGCCCACGCGCACCACAGGCGACCCCTCGGCGTCACCGAGGGCGACGGCGCAGATCGCCCGTGGGTCGCCTTCCTCGAGGCTGCGGCCCACCAGGTCGGTGAGCCCGCGGTGCCCGTCGCCGAAGTAGAAGTCGCTCAGGTAGGGGATCACCTCCTGCTCCCCGGTGGAGATGCGGTCGAGGTCGTCCTCCATACGGGCGGTGAACTGGTAGTCGATCAGGTCGGCGAAGTGGCGCTCGAGGAGTTGCACCGTGGCAAAGGCGGTGAACGACGGCACCAGGGCGGGGCCCTTCTTCCACACGTAGCCCCGCTTCTGAATGGTGGAGATGATGGAGGCGTACGTGGAGGGGCGGCCGATGCCCAGCTCCTCGAGCCGCCGCACCAGCGAGGCCTCGGTGTAGCGCGCCGGGGCTTTGGTCTCGTGTCCCCGGGCCTCGAGCGCCTCGGCGTCGAGAGGATCCCCCTCGGCCAGGGCGGGGAGCCGCCGCTCCTGGTCTTCGAGTTCGGCGTCCGGGTCGTCGGAGCCCTCCACGTACGCCCGCAGGAAGCCGGGGAAGGAGATCACCTTGCCGGCAGTGCCGAACTCGGCGTCGACCCCGGAGGCCGCCGCCGCCCCGAGGCGCACCGCCACGCTCTCCCCCGCCGCATCGGCCATCTGCGAGGCCACGGTGCGCTTCCAGATGAGCTCGTAGAGGCGGGCCTGGTCGCCGGGGACGGCACCGGCCACCTCCTCGGGGTCGCGGAACGACTCCCCGGCGGGGCGGATGGCCTCGTGGGCCTCCTGGGCGTTTCTCACCCGGTTGCGATACACCCGGGGGTGGGAGGGCAGGTACTCCCGGCCGAAGCGCGCCGCGATCAGCGCCCGCGCCGCCGCTACCGCCGTCTCGGACAGGGCGACGGAGTCGGTGCGCATGTAAGTGATGTAGCCGCCCTCGTAGAGGCTCTGCGCCGTCCGCATGGTGCGGTCGGTGGAGAAGCGCAACTGACGGCCGGCCTCTTGCTGCAGGGTGGCGGTGCGGAAGGGGGCGTAAGGAGAACGGCGGTAGGGCTTGCGCTCCACGGACCGTACCGCGAACGCCGCCTCTGCCAGGTCGGCCACGACGCCCTCGGCGGCGGCGCGGTCGAGCACCGCGACCCCGCCGTTGCGGGCCCGGCCGGAGGCGTCGAAGTCCTTGCCGGAGGCCACCCGCTTGCCACCCAGGCCCACCAGGGTGGCGCCGAAGCGGCCGGGTTCGGAGGAGCGGGTGGCGAAGGCGCCCTCGACGTCCCAGTAGGCGGCCGAGCGGAAAGCCATCCGCTCCCGCTCGCGCTCCACCACGATGCGGATGGCCGGGCTCTGCACCCGGCCCGCCGACAGGCCCCTGCCCACCATCTTCCACAGCACCGGGGAGACCTCGTAGCCGAAGAGGCGGTCGAGGATGCGCCTGGTCTCCTGGGCGTCCACCAGCCGGCGGTCCACTTCGCGCGGCGCCTGCAGGGCGGCCCGGATGGCGCCGGGGGTGATCTCGTGAAACACCAGACGGCGCACCGGCACCCGGGGCCGGAGGGCCTCGACCAGGTGCCAGGCGATGGACTCCCCCTCCCGGTCCTCGTCGGTGGCCAGGTAGAGCTCCTCGGCGTTCTTCACCAACCGCCGGAGCTTGGTGATCTGCGACCGACGCGACTTGACCTCTACGTACAGCGGCTTGAACCCGTGTTGCACGTCCACCCCAAGTCGGGCCCAGTCCTCGCCCCGGAGCTTCTCCGGGATGTCGGCGGCGTCCTCGGGAAGGTCGCGCACGTGCCCCAGCGACGACTCGACCACAAACCCGGTTCCCAGGAAGCCGGCGATGGTCCGGGCCTTGGCCGGGGATTCGACGATGACGAGCTTGGCGGGCATGGGGACCTCATCCGGCGGCCGCGAGCCACCGGGGTGATGGGGGAATGCCCAGAGGATGAACCAAACAGGGGCGCTATGTCAA
>JBDROA010000027.1:0-12117 GCA_043810615.1 Actinomycetota bacterium
ATCACGAACCTGGGCTTCGAGCGCCAGAAGCTTGGTTTCTGTTCGGGCGACCAGTTCAGCGGTGCGCAGCGTGTCGCGTTCGTGACGGACCCCGGAGGCGACCACCACCGCACGGGTGCCGTCTTCGAGGGTGACATCGCAGGCCTGGCAGTTGGCGTCCGCGACATCCACCCATTCGTCGCCCTCAGCGAGCCTGAGCGCCTCAGCGCAGATGGAGTCACGATGCAGACGGGTAGCCAAGATGTGGTCGAACCCGGCCCCGGCGACAACATCAACGTTGGCAGCCGAGATGAGGCCCCGGTCAGCGACCACACAGATCCGCCCCACCCCGAACCGTTCACTCAGATCAGCCAACACCTGGGGCAAGGTGGAGACATCGGCGGTGTTCCCGGCGAACACGTGATGCGCGATTGGGATCCCATCCCCGGTGCACAACAAGCCGATCACCACCTGAGGCCGATCCCCTCTGTGATCCCGGGAGTAGCCGAACGCCCGGGACGGGAACCGGGCCGAAGACCCCCGGGCCCCTTCAAAGTAGGTGGAGGTCAAGTCGTAACAGACCAGCCGCAAATCCAGGTTGGTGAGATCCGTCAACCGGCTGTAAAGTTGGGTCTCCGTTGACTGTTTCGCGTCGGCGACAGTGTCGATCGCCCGGTAGTACTGATCAGGCGACGGCGCCACCCACCCCGAAGGCATCACAACATCGGCTGTCACCCACTCGCCGAGGCGCCGTTTCGAACACGGCGCCACCAGCCGATTAGCCACCATGGCGAACACCGCGTGTTCCAACACCTCCGCCCCCCGCTCCACCCCGAGGCGGAAGAACCAGCCATCAAGACCAAGCTGCCCCCAGACGGCCCAGATCCCAGCGACCGCCCCCACTGCTGGGGCACCCTCAGCAGCCACCGTGTCCCAATCGACCCGCTGGCGCTGCAGATGGGCCTCCAACGCGGCGACAATACGCTCCAGTTGACCCGACTCACGCAGGGCGGTCGCTTCCCCCAGGCGCAACAGCGTGCGATGCCCCACTTTCGACCCGTCACGAACCGACTCCACCAGCGACAAATACTCGTAGGTCTTGTCGCCCCTCCGACGTCGAGTCGTCTTCACGAACACACCCTGATTCTAAACACTCCAGTACACGACGTCAAAGCACTGTCGTCCCTACATTCCCCACCGGGAACGGCACCCTACAACACGAAACACCTGGCCAGCAACCCACCCCACACGGCCAGAGACCCCCAACCCGCCAAACTCGGGCCTGAGAGGGGAGAACGAAGACGCCGACGACCTGCGCCGGGGGTGACACTGCCAGGCAGCACCCCAGGGAACCGCTCCCTCTCCCGCCGTCAGGCGGGGGAGAGTTGGGGTGGGGGCAAATGACCGCGGGCTCGCCCCCGTCGCTCCCGGCGGAGCCGGGCTCGCCTCCCCCGGCTTGCGCCGGGAGAGGCAGCAACTCACATGAACCCCTCGACCTCCTCGATCAGATCGAGCAGGCTCCCGACCTCGTCCTCGGAGACGACCTGGAGGGCGTAGCCGGTCTGGAACAGCACCCATTGCCCCACCTCGACCTCGGGGAGCAGGGCCAGGCTCACCCGGCGGGTCTGTGTTCCCACCTCTACTACGGCCGAACGCTCCAGACCCTCCCCCTCGACGGCGGCCACCTTCCCCGGCAGGGCCAGGCACATGTCAGCGGCCCTCCTCGGCATCGAGGCCCAGGAGCCGCAGATCCCGGGCCAACCCCGCTTCATGCACGGTGCACCTCCTCGAGGATCCGGGCTGCCGCCTGAGCCGCCCCGGCGGCCACGGCAGGGGTGAGCCCGGCACCGACGGTGAAGGTAGCGCCCTCCACCCCGTACACGGTGAGGGCGTCGGGCAGGCGCCCCAGAACCCGAGCCATCTCGACGGCGGTCCCCGCTCCCAGGACATGAGTGGAAGCGAGGCGCACCTCGGCCGGCAAGGGCCCAGCGGCGGCGTCGAAGCGCCGCACCGTACCGGCGGGCGTCCCCGAAATCATGGCGTCCACGACGAACACCCGGGCGGCCCCGGCCCACGCCTCCATGATCTGGGCGGGATCGGCGCCGCTGAGGTGGATCAGGCGCACCCCGGTGGGCACAGCCCCCTCGAGCCGGGCCAAGACCTCGGCCCCCACCCCGTCGTCCCCGCGATCAGGATTGCCGACGCCGATGACTACGGCGTCCTCACCCACGATCGATCTCGACCTTGAGGAAGTGGGTGGCGCAGGAGATGCAGGGGTCGTAGTTGCGCACCGTCTGCTCCAGCCGCCACTGCAGCTGGTCGTCGGGCAGGTCCAGGGAAGTCTCGAGCACCCGGCGCAGGTCGTCCTCGATGCTCATCTGGCTCTGCGCCGTGGGCGGGGCGATCTGGGCGTCGAGGATGTAACCCTCGTCGTCCAGGCTATAGCGGTGATAGAGCATGCCCCGCGGGGCCTCGGTGGCCCCGTGGCCCTCCCCGGCCTTCACCACCAGCGGCACGTCGGGACGGGCCGGCATCTGGTAAGCGTCGATGATCCGCAAAGCCTCCTCGACGGCGTGCAGCGTCTCCAGGCAGCGCACCACGATGCTCTTGAAGGGGTTGAAGCAGGTCGGCCCCAGGCCGGCGGCAGCCGCCGCCCGCTGCACCCGGGGGCTCAGCTTCTCGAAGTTCAGGCTGTAGCGGGCCAGCGGCCCCACGTGGTAGGAACCGCGCTCCCGAACCTTCGACTGCAGAGCGTTTGAGCGGGCGACGTGCACTTCCTCGAAGACCCCGTTGAACTCGGACACCGGGATGTCGATGCCCTTGTTGGACACCAGCCGCCCCTCGCTGAAGGGGTACTCATCGCGGTGGCACACCGACACGTACTCGAAGTCCTGCTCGATCTCAGGGAAGGACAGACCGGCCGTGAACTCCACCGCCCAGGTGGCGGCGTCGAGGGCCCACTCCAGGTTGGGGACCAACTCCTCCAGCTGCCGCTTGGTGGGCACCTTGTAGAAGCCGCCCACCTTCACGTTGATGGGGTGGATCTCCCGGCCCCCGAGCAGGGTCACGACGTCGTTGCCGATCTTCTTCAGCCGCAGCGCCTTCTCCACCGCGTCGCGGTGGTCGGCGGCCATGTGGATGGCGCTCTGGTAGCCGAGGAAGTCGGGGAGGTGGAGCATGAAGGCGTGGAGCACGTGGCTCTCGATCCACTCCCCGCAGTAGATGAGGCGGCGCAACTCGCGCAGGTCCCCCTCTATCTTCACCCCGAAGATGTCCTCCATGGCGTGCACCGACGACATCTGGTAGGCGATCGGGCAGATGCCGCAGATGCGGGCGGTGATGTCGGGAGCGTCGCCGAAGCGCCGGCCGCGCAGGAACGCCTCGTAGAAGCGAGGCGGCTCGAAGATGCCGAACTCGACGATCTCCACCTGCCCGTCCCGGACCCGGACCTTCAGGTTCCCCTCGCCCTCCACCCGGGCGAGGTAATCGACGCTGATGGTCCGCGTCTCAGGCATGCTGGGCGTAGACATCACTGGCCTCCCGGAAGGGCTGGGCGTTGGCGTTGAAGCTGCGCAGGGCGTTCACCAGGGTACGGTCGTCCACCCCCATGGAGCGCCACCACTCGGCCAGGGCGGCCACGTTGGGCGACTCCATGGGGCCGAAGCACCCGTAGCACCCCCGGTCGTAGGCCGGGCACAGAGCGCCGCAGCCGGCCTGGGTGACCGGCCCCAAGCACGGGATCCCCTGGGCCACCATGACGCATGGAGTGCCCCGGCGCTTGCACTCGACGCAGACGCTGTAGGTGGGGATGTTGGGCTTGCGGGCGTGGAGGAAGGCGTTGACCACCTCGAGCAGCTGCCGCTTGTTGATGGGGCAGCCCCGCAATTCAAAGTCCACCGGCACGTGGTCGGCGATGGCCGTGGAGGTCTCCAGGGTGGAGATGTACTCCGGGTGGGCGTAAACGTAGCGAGTGAACTCGGTGACGTCCTTCCAGTTGCGCAGCGCCTGGATGCCTCCGGCGGTGGCGCAGGCCCCGATGGTGATCAGGAATCTCGAGTCGGCTCGGATCTTCTTGATGGCCTTGAGGTCGTGGGGAGTGGTGATCGAGCCCTCGACCAGGGTCAGGTCGTAGGGGCCCTCCAGGTACTCCCGGGACGCTTCGGGGAAAAAGGCGATCTGCACCGCGGCGGCCACCGTCAGCAGCTCGTCCTCGCAGTCGAGCAGGCTCAGCTGGCAGCCGTCGCAGGATGCGAACTTGAACACGCCGAGCTTGGGCTTGCCCATCACACCTCCCGGACCTGGAACAGCGTCTCGGCTTCGTCGTAGCCGAAGACGGCGCCGTCGCGGCAGACGAACTTGGCCCCCACTTGACAGTGGCCGCAGAGGCCGATGCCGCACTTCATGCTGCGCTCCATGGAGACGAACACCCGGCTGGGCGACATGCCCCGGTTGAGCAGTTCGGCGACGGAGAAGCGCATCATGATCTCCGGCCCCACGACCATGGCCACGGCCTGCCCGGCGTCGAACTCGGCCCGGGGGATGAGGGTGGTCACCACGCCCACCCGCCCTCGCCACCCTCCGGTGGCCGAGTCGAGGGTCACCTGCAGATCGACGTCGAAACGGCCCCGCCAGTCCTGGATCTCCTCGGGGTACAGCAGGTCGGCCGCAGTGCGGGCCCCGATGAGGATGAGCACCCGTCCGAAGCGATCACGGTTCGCGAGCAACTCGTGGATGGCAGGACGCAGCGGCGCCAGGCCGATGCCGCCGGCCAGCACCACCACGTCGCGGCCGGCGGAGTAGCCCAGCGGCCACGGCGTGCCGAAGGGACCGCGCACCCCCACCACGTCGCCCCGCTGCAGGCCCGTCAGCGCCTCGGTGACCTTGCCCACCCTGCGGATGGTGTGCAGCAGACGGCCTCCGTCGGCCGGGTCGCCGCTGATGGAGATAGCCGACTCCCCGATGCCGAACGAATAGAGCATGTTGAACTGGCCCGGGCGGAAGCCGCGCCAGTCCGGCGGCGGGTCGAGCGCCAGGCTCACGGTGTCGTGGGTCTCCTCCCAGCGCCCCAGCACCCGGCAGGGCACCGGCGCCATGGGGCCGGCCCCCGCTCCGGGGAGGGGGCCGGCGGCTTCGGCCACGGCCCTTTCCCGAGCCTGGGCCACGACCTCGACCCTCCGCTCCAGCCCGCGCCGCACCATCTCCCGGAACTCATCGGGGGTGAACGGCTTGGGGAGGAAGTCGAAGGCCCCCCGCTTCATGGCCTCCACCGCCAGGCTCACCGTGGCGTAGCCGGTGATCACGATGGCCACGGTGGTGGGGTCGGCGGTCCGCAGGCGCTCGAGCACCTCCATGCCGGGGATTCCCGGCATCTTCAAGTCCACGAATACGAGGTCGGGCGAGACTTCCGCAGCCAGGCGAAGGCCCTCCTCGCCGTTCGTGGCGGTAGTGGTCTCGTAGCCCCCGCCCGCCAGGATGGCGAGGCACGAGTCGAGGACCACCTCTTCGTCGTCGATGACCAGGATCTTCTGCCTGGGCTGCACCTCTACCCCATTTCCTCCTGCGGCACTGCCTGAGCCCGAGCACCGAAGCGCCGGGTCACCGCCGCTCTCCGTAGACATCGAGCATCTGGAGCCGGGTCGCCTGAAGGCGGTCGGCCATCTCCCGCGCCACCCGCCATACCACCTGGTATCCCAGTTCGTGGTCGGCGGCGGCGCACTGGCGCAACTTCACTCCATCGATCGTGACCGCCTCCGTCGGAGCCAGGGCGCGGGCGTCGAACGCCCAGCGGTAGGGCGGGAACATCCAGGACCACCCGAGGGCGTCGCCGCCGTGGAGCGTTCCCACGATGCGGGTGCCGGCCCCCGGGGCCGCCACCTCGAGGGCGACGTCACCGCTGCGGATCAGGTAGAGGACCTGGGCCACCCCCCCGGCATGGAAGATCACCTGGTCGGGGGCGAAGTGCGCCACGCCGGTCACGCACTCCGCCATGCGGCGCACCTGGGACTCCTCCATCCCTACCACGAAGGGATGAACGGCCAGCAACTCCGCCGGGCTCGGCTGCAGATTGGGACCAGCCATCACACCACCTCCTGCTTGCCCCTGATGGCGGCGGCTTCGGCGGTGATGTCGATGCCGACCGGGCACCAGGTGATGCACCGGCCGCATCCCACACAGCCGGACGTGCCGAACTGATCGAACCACCAGGCGAGCTTGTGGGTCATCCACTGGCGGTAGCGAGCGGCGGTGCTGGCCCGATGCGCGCCGCCGTGGATGAGAGAGAACTCGTAGTTGAAACAGGAGTCCCAGCTCCGGATGCGCTCGGCGTGGCGGCCGGTGAGGTCGGTCGCGTCCTCCACGTTGGCGCAGAAGCAGGTGGGGCACACCAGGGTGCAGTTGGCGCAGGTCAGGCAGCGCTTGGCCACCTCTTGCCAGTGCGGGTGCTCCAGGCTCTGGCGCAGCAGGTCGGCCAGGCCGGCCGTCTCCATGGTGCGGCCCATGCACCCGGCGGCGGCCTCGACCAGATCGGCGGCGGCCCTCGCCTGGGCCCTCCTGGCCTCGACGGCGCCCGCTTCGGCGAGCACCTCGGCTCCCCGCTCGGAGCCGGCGGCGGCGGCGAAGTAGTGGTCCTTCTTGCCGACGACCTCCGTCAACACGATGTCGAAACCGGCATCGGCCCCGGGCCCGGTGCCCATGGAAGCGCAGAAGCAGGTGCCCCCGGGTTCGGTGCAGTTGACCGCCACCAGGAAGGTCCCGTCGCGGCGGCTGCCGTACACCATATCGCGCTCACCGCCCAGGAAGACCCGGTCCTGGACGGCGATGGCCGCCAATTCGCAGGGCCGCACCCCCAGCAAGGCATAGCGAGGGGGCTCCGCCGGGGGAGTCATGGCGAAGCCCGTCGCGGTCCGCTCTCCGGCCCAGACCACCACCTCGGCCGGGTGGAGGTGGGTCTTTGGCGAGTGTGGGCCGACCACGTAGCCGAAGACGGCCTCGTCCGAGCGGCGAACCAGTCGATAGTGGGCCGCCTCCTGCTGGTCCTTCCAGCCGACCGGGAGGTCGGAAGTCGCAGCCACATCGCCCGAGACGATGGCGCCGTCGCGAACGGTGGGGCCCAGGACCCGGTACCCACGAGCGACCAGAGCGCCGATCAGGCGGTCCAGGCCGGCCCGATCGAGCACCAGTTGTGCAGGGGTCATGATTCCTCCGCACACCATACTTGGGCCCCGGCCCTCTCCGGGCAATAGGGACAATGGCAGCCACCGCCGGGACGAACGGCCCCGCCCGGTCGTCTAATCTCAGCGCCACACTGATGAGGCAACGACCAGCGAGGTGGTGATGCGTCAGCACGTCCGTATTCCCAAGACCCGGCTGTGGGGGCTAGCCCTGGCCGCGGTCACCGCCGTGGTGAGCGGCTTCGCCGTGTTCATCAACGGGTACGGGGTCCGCTCCTGGAAGGGTGCCGGCGCGTCCACCGCTGCCTACACCACCTTCAAGAACCTCGTCGCCGCCCTCCTCCTGGGCGCCATCGCGTACGGGGTCGCCCGCCGCGCCCCCGCCGGCAAACTGCGCCCACAGAACGCCTCGCAATGGCGCCGCCTGGGCCTCATCGGCGTCATCGGCGGCGGCGTGCCGTTCTTGCTCTTCTTCGAGGGCCTGTCCCGGGCCTCCTCCGGGCAGGCGGCCTTCATCCACAAGACCCTGCTGGTCTGGGTGGCCCTGCTGGCCGTTCCCCTCCTCGCCGAGCGCATCACCGCCCTGCACCTGGGCGCCATGGCCTTGCTCGTGGCCGGCCAGGCCTACCTCACCGGGGTGAGCGGCCTCCGCTTCGGCACAGGCGAGGCCATGATCCTGGGCGCCACCCTGCTGTGGGCGGTCGAGGTCATCGTGGCCAAGCGCCTCCTCGCCGACCTCCCCGCCCCCACCGTGGCGGTGGCCCGCATGGGCCTCGGCGCCGTGGTCCTGATCGGGTGGACGGCGATCACCGGCGGCTTTGCCGCTCTGGCCGGCCTGAGCGCCACCCATTGGGGCTGGGCGCTGGTCACCGGAGCGGCCCTCACCGCCTACGTCGCCACCTGGTACGGGGCGCTGGCCCGGGCCCACGCCGTCGACGTCACTGCGGTCCTGGTCTTCGGAGCGGTCATCACCGCCGCCCTCGAGACCGGGATCCGCGGGGTGCCGCTGCCCTCGGCCGCCGGCCTGGTGATGGTGACGGCAGGCGCCGCCCTGGCGGTCCTCGCCGCCACCCGGGCCGCCCGCCAGAAGGCCTGATGAACCGGGGCCCACTGCTCTTCGCCCGGTTCGCCTTCCCCCCGAACCGGCTGGGTTACTGCGGCCCCTCGGACCACCAGGGCCTATTCGAGATGGCCACCGCGGCCGCCCCGGCCGCGGAACTGGCCGCGATGGCCCGGGCCTTCGAGGGGGCCTACCCCTACCTGCAATTGATCGCCGCCGCCAACGGGATCGCCGATCCCCTCGACGCCCGCGTCGTGGAGGCCTACTGGGTGGGCAGCCCCCGGCTCGAACAGGTGGACATGACGGCCATGGGGGCGGCCCTGGACGAGCGTTTCCGCCCCCGCGTGGCCTCGCGCACCTGGAACCTGCTGGCCGAGGCGGTTCCTGCCGGGGCGGTGCCCCACCACTCGTTCCACGTGTTCGGGGTCTACCCCTGGCTGGGCCTCATCCGTGAGGGCCAGGTGGACCAGCCGCTGCGGGTGCTCGACCAGTGCCGCATCCGCTGGGGGGTGGTGCGCCGGGTGGAGGGCGACCAGGCCGTGGTGCAGAGCCGGCCCCTGGTGTGGGACGGGCGGGCCCTGGGCTACGGGCCGCCCCGGGAGGAGACGGTCGTCTGGGGCCGGGACGGGGTCGGGCTCGCCGAACCCCTGCAACCGGGGGACACCGTGGCCATGCACTGGGAGTGGGTGTGCGATCGCCTGTCGGAACGACGCCTGGCCCGCCTGCGCCGCTGGACCCAACGCCACCTCGACATCGCCAACGGCACCCCGCATCCCGCGCCGGCGGCCGTGCTGGCCTGAGGCCGGCGCGGGGAGGGCCTCAGCCCCCCGCCCCCGGCTCCCGTCCCTCGCCGCTTGCGTCCTCCTCGGCCCGGATGGCTTCGGAGCGCAACGCCTCGATGACGTGCTCGGTCTGCGGTTCAACGATGGCGGCGACCTCCATCATCGCCAGGCCGGCGGCCCCTGACGGCATGCGGTGGGTGCCGTAGTAGATCCAGCCGCGGGACTCCGCCCAGAGCGCCAGGCGATGCAGTCCCAGGCCGCCGAGGGCCACCCCCGGGATCACGAGGAGCCACCACATGAGGCGCATTCTGCCCTGAGTGGCGCCCTGGGGGTAGCCTGGCCCCGCTCCGCCCACGGAGGCCAGCCCTGTCCGCCCCGCCGACACCAGCCGTGCCCTCCCCCGACTTCTTCTCCCTGCTTCGCTCGCTGGCCCTTCCATGCGGCGACTACGCCGTTTTCGGGAGCGGCCCCCTGCTGGCCCGGGGGATCATCGCCCAGGCCGGCGACCTCGACGTGCTCTGCCGCGGCGCGGCCTGGGCCCGGGCGACAGAACTCGGTCCCACGGTTGAACAGCAAGGCGTGCCGGTGGTGAGCCTGTTCGGCGGAGCGGTGACTCTCGGCGCCAACTGGGCGATCGGGGACTTCGACGCGGACCGCCTCATCGACACCGCCGAATTCATCGACGGCCTCCCCTTCGTCCGTCTCGAACACGTCATCGCCTACAAGCGGATTGCCGACCGGCCCAAGGACCGGGAGCACCTGCGGCTGCTGGAGGCCTACGAGTCTCGCCGGCCTGGGTACACCGGGCCACATGAGGTCTAGTCAGCCCAGGGCGCGGGCGTGCCGCCAGAGGCCTCAGTGGCCGGGTCGGGGGACCCGAAGGCCCCGGTTCAAGCCCTTCGCATCCGGGCGGCGGCGAGCCCCCAGTCCCAACCACTCAGCTCGGGAGGCTCGATTCCGAGCGTCGTGAGAATCGTGCAGATCTGACTGCGGTGCTCGGTGCTGTGGTGGAACGCCTGGATCAGGATGACCGCCGCCTCGACGTCGTACCGTCCTTCGTCGTCTGAGCCCACCCGGATGATCCGATCCGGAGTGCTCCGGGTGGCCGAGACCAGTGCGTCGGCGGCGGCAGAGGCCATCTCCTTGAGGGCATCGAGCCCGGGCCACGGATCGTCGCGTTGGAGTCGTCGTGACGGCTCGCTGCCCAGTCGGTACGCATACCCGCCCTCGGCGGACACGATATGACGGAGGGTGTCTCGGATCGAACCAAACGTCCCGACAGCGCTGGCGTCGAGTTGTGCGTCGTTCAACGCGCCGCAGGCCTCGATGAGCGTCAGGTTCGCCCACTCGTTCTGTCGGTAGAAGTCGATGACCCAGTCAGGCATGACCGGCAGCCTAGGTGGTGGCCCCGGGGTGACGTCCTACGGTTCCTGTATATGCGGGGTGGCCTGAGCCACCATACGGCGACAAGCAACGTCGACCGAACGAGGCTCAGGCCATCGCGTCAGCCTTCTGAGCCCCCCAGGGCCAACCAGAGGGCGGGGCTCCTGATGCCAGAGAGGGCGAACGGCCACCCTTGCTCCGCCATGAGCCGTATCCCGACCCTACGCGGCGGCCGCAGGGGAAATCAAACGAGCACGGCGACTCTGCCTCGCGGGGCGCGTGCGTCGAGTCCGGCGATCACGCCGTCGCGGGGGCGGGGGCACCTGTCCCCCAAGACGGCAGCGCTGCCACCACCCTCACCAGCGCTACCGCAGTGGGGGAGAGAGCGCTCCCCTGGGCGAGCGCGCGGGAGTGATGCTTGAGGGGTGCGGCGGGCGCGGGGCGCATCAGCCGGAGGACGGGCCTACCCACACTGCCGCCTCCCCATCACCGCCCGAGTCGTCGACGCCGGCGGCGGCCAGACCCGGCCCCCCAGGTCACCGAGGAGATCCACTGGTCGCCGGGTCCACCGAACCCGGCTTCGTCGTGAGGGACCCGCAACCACGGCAACCCGAGATGAGGAATGCCCGTCACGGTCGTGGAGATGCCGTTGTCGCCTCCGCCTCCCGCGAGGAGTGTTGCCAGTGCCAAGACAACGCTGAGTCGGGTTCGCTTGTTCGGTTCCTTGGTGTCGCCATCGCCTTGCGGGAAGGACCCGGACCTCTCGCGACTCGTGTGCCTCCCCGGGGCCCGGCAGCACGGTGCGCCCCGAAGGCGGCGGTGCGAGGGCCCTACGGGAGACGGGGGTTTCCGGATGTGATCACCCCTCCCTGAAAGGTGGCGCCTGCAAATGTCATCTCTCCCCCGCCCCAGCGGGGGAGATGCCCGAAGGGCAGAGGGGGCAGCCTCCCACCAAGGCCTCGCCACGTGCTGCCCCCACCCTTGCCCTCCCCCACCGCCGTGGGGAAGGAAGCAACACCCTGAGGTGGCGCCTCGCAGTGTCACCCTCCGGGTCCCCGCGCGGCACCTTTCGGATGGCGCGGCTACCCGCCGCAATCGACAGCGACGGCAAGAGCGGAGCACACCTGACGCATCTGCTCGTCGCCGAGACGACCGAGACGCTCTACGAGGGTGGCGATCGAGACGCTCTCGACCGAGTCGAGGTTGACCGCCGACCGACGCGGGACGGGATCGTCGCCGACTTCGAGTACTACCTCGCTGGGCAGCATGCGGATGTTGGTGGTACAGGGTGCCACCAGTACACGCCGCATTCTTGGTATGGCGGCGTCGCGGGAGAGGACGACGACAGGGCGTCTACCGATCTCGGGGAGCTCACACCACCAGACCTCGCCTCGGACGGGAAGCGCCATCATGATCTCGCGGCAGCCTCGCGAAACGACGCTAGGTCCCCCCATTCATCGGGCTCGCCCAGAGGATGATGGTCATACGCGCGGTAAGCATCATCGATCTCGGCGGCCCGATGCGACCGGACCAGCGCCTCAAGCGCTTCGTCTAGAAGGGTCGCGTCGTTGGCCCCGGCGCGCGCTTCCCGCGCCCGCGCCAGGAGTGACTCGTCGACCGTGGTGCTGACACGAATCCTTGCCATGCCATGACTATGGCATGTGTATGCTACGCACACAAGAGTTTCATCCTGACACCAGATCCGGTGGGGCAGGACACCGCAGCCTGGGCCAGCGTGCGGGAA
>JBDROA010000028.1:0-9199 GCA_043810615.1 Actinomycetota bacterium
GAGACCTGGGCGGACGCCCTCCGCCTGCAGGCCGAAGGGGTTGAACCGGCGGCGTTCGCCGCCGTCACCTGCCCGGTGCTGCTGCTCCACGGCGACGACGACCCTCACCCCGGCCCGGCCACCTGCGAAGTGCTACGGCGACACCTGCCCCAACTGCAGTACCGCGGCTTCCCCCGCTGCGGGCACAAGCCCTGGGCGGAGCGCCACGCCCGCGAGCCGTTCCTGGCGGCGCTTCGGGAGTGGCTGGGGGACGCCGGGGGAATGGCCGGGTAGGTCTTCCCAGGGAGCGGGGGCGTGACTACTCCGGTTCGTCACCGGGGAGGAGTTGCGCCGCCGGTACCCGGCGCGATGACCGCCGGGAAGCTGCGCCTGGCAGCGTCGGGGCGGCGATCTCTGGACGGCCTGCCCGAGAAGGTGGCTGCAGCCATCGTCGAGTTCATGTTCGGCCCCCTGCTCGAGGAACCGCGGCGGGTGGGCCAGCCCCTGTCCCGAGGGCTCACCGGAGACCGGGCGGCGCGGCGGGGTTCCTACCGAATCGTGTACCGCCTCGACGAGGAATCCGAGACGATCGACGTGGTGCGCCTCGACCTCCGCTCCCGGGCCTACCGGCCCCGCTGACGGCCACCGGTCGCTCCGGTGTCGGCGCTCGAATCGGGAGCTTCCGGCAGATTCCTGCTCGCGAGGCGCCGAGCGCGCCCCAATGCGGCCCGCCGCCGCTGGCGGTCGGCGAGCGTGCTCACGATCTGCCAGTCCGCTCGCCCGGCCATTGCCCTGATGGCCTCATCGATGGTGCCGGGGGCCATTGCCCAACCGCTCCACCGGGTGAGATCGAGGATTGTCTGCTCCACGGTGGTCAGGTACCCCGCCGCGAGCGGCGTGTCAACGCGTTCCAGGTCGAGGCTCTCGACCCGGCGCTTGTGGAAGACGATCTCGCCGAACCGTGTGACCAGCCGCGGGCGCTGCTTGGGCACTGCGACCACCCCGAGAGCGATCGCCCGGGAAAGGGCCCCGTGGATGCGTGCCGCCGACGGGCCCATCAGGGCGACCGCCTCCCCGCCGTAGTCGGCGACGGCAATCCCCAGGGCGACGGCTTCGATGGTGGGCCGCCAGGCGGCGTTGCCGATCCACTCGGGGGGAACTGAGGCGTAGTAGCCGTGCGCCAGACGGCAGACCAGGCCGCGGTCGTGGAGGCGGGCCAGTTCGGCGGCCGGGTTGGCATAGGCCTCCTGCAAGTCACGTGGTCTCGCCACCCGGCTGGGCCGGGAAGCCAGTAGGGACAGGAGATGGGCGGTGGACACGAGGGCACTCTATCATGATTATAGCGTATAAGCTATTCTGATCGTATTGGCGGTTATGTGATCCCGCCTTGTCGGATGATTGCGCCCGGCCTTCCCCCGCTCCGGCGAGAGCCCTGGTCCGTCTCGACCGCCGCTCCCGGGCCTACCGGCCCCGCCGATCGCCCGGCGTGCCTCTCCCCGGCCGTGTCGGCCCCCCGGGCTACCATCGCCCGGCGATGGCTCGTTTGTGTGTAGAGGGTTGGGCACCCGAGTACGGGGCGGCAGTGGAGCCCGACGACGCCCTCGCGCCGGCCGAGGGGGCGGTGGAGGTGGACGTCGAGGACCGGCCCTGGGAGCCGATCCCCGGCCGTGACGACGGGATCCCCCTGGTCGCTTTCGTCGACGGCGTGCGGCGCATCGACGCCCGTCTCGTGCTCGACGACCCGGCCCGGGGCCCCATCCCCGGCATCTGCGCTTCCTACGGGGTGGGAGCGGTCCTGTGGCATCGCGACGAACCGCGGGCCGAGGTGGTGGGCCCGCTGGTGGAGCGCCTCGCCCTGCTGCTCCACGGCCGCACCGCGACGCTGCCCGCGCCGGGCCTCGGCCTGGCCTACCGGGCCGAGGCGGTGCCCGGTGACGACCCGGCGGGCCTGGTGCGCAGCCTCCACGACGCGATGCGCCGCGCCGAGGCGAACCTGGCCGAGCGCCTGGCCGCCGCCGGCACCTTCGTGGTGGCCGACGGGCCGCTGTACGAGTACACCCCCGTGCCCAAGGTGGGGCATGTCAAGAGCCACCGCCGCTCCTACCTACCCGACGACCGGGCGGCCATCGTCGGCGCCCTGGGCCCGGGAGAGCGGACCCCGCTCTTCACCGTGGGGGAGGGGCGTTACCGGCGCTACTCGTGGTACCTGCGCCTCGCCCGCTTCCCCGGCGGCCACTCCTGGACGGGGATCGCCCGGGGCGAGGCGGCGGCGGCGCTGGGACGGGAGCAGGCGGCGGTCCTGGCCGACCGCACGGCGGCGATCCTCCCGCTGGTCGGGTCGGAGCCGCATCTCGACCCCCGCGCCCCGCAGAACCTGGTGCCGGTGGCCGCCCTCGAGAGGCACCTGCGCCGCCTCCTGGGCGACGGCGGCCTGGTGCTGCGGGCACTGCGGGCGGCGGCCATGAGAGAGGAGGCGGCATGAGCGGCGTGGGCCGGGTGGTGGGCAGCAAGCCCACCTCGACCCGGGAGTTCCGGGTCATCCTCGACGAGGACCAGTACCTGCAACTCGACGACCTGGTGGTGGTGCGCACCGCCGTGCCCGGGGCCGGCGAGGTGGCCACTTTCGGGGTGGTCACCGAGGTGGAGGCCATCTACGAGGGCGCCTCATACGAGTCCGACACCGTGCGCATCGCCGCCGAGGGCAGCATGCCGGGGGCCAAGGTGCGCTCCGCCGAGGTGGCGGTGATCCGGGTGGATCCGGAGCTGTGGGTGGCGCCCGACCCGGGCGGCGTGGTGGAGCGAGCCACGGGCGAGGCGCGGCGCAAGGCCCTGTACGCCGACGGAATGGAGCGCCCCCTGCCGGTGGGCCTGGGTCGCGACGGCCTCCCGGTATTCGTGGATCTCGACTTCTTCGATGGGCGCAAGGGCGGCCACATGTCGATCTCCGGCATCAGCGGGGTGGCCACCAAGACCTCGTTCGCCCTCTTCTTCCTGCGCCTGCTCACCGCGCGCACCGACATCGTCGGCGAGGCGGGGCGCAACCTGCGGGTGCTGGTCTTCAACGTCAAGGGCGAGGACCTGCTCTGGCTCGACAAGCCCAACCGCGACTTCACCCCCCAAGCCGCGGCGGCGTGGCGGGCGCTGGGGGTGGAGCCGCGGCCTTTCCCCTCAGTGTCGCTTTGGGCTCCGCCCCGGGAGCGCTCCGGTGACGTGCTCCTGCCCGCAGTCGGAGGCCGCCACGACGTGGCGGTGTTCGCCTGGACGCCGCGAGAGTTCATCGACGAGGGTTTGCTTCGCTTCCTGTTCACCGACGTCACCGACACCCGCAACCAGGTGCCGTTCGTGGCGGAGCGGGTCGAGGCCCAGTTGCGCCGCTTCGCCGTCGACGTGGTGGGGCGCCCCGGGGCCGTGGTGCTGCGCGACCCGGCCGAGGGCAACCGCCCCGGCCGGGTGGTGACCGCCCAGGTGGGGGAGCGCGTCATCGACTCGCTGGGCGCCCTGGCCGAGGCCCTCGAGGAGTTCCTCGATCCTGCCGGCGGCGATCCCGACCCCCACTGGAGCGGGCGGACTCTGCCCGGCACGGTGGCCGCCTTCATGCGGCGCCTCCACGCCGCGGTGGCCCGCCTCGGCCACCTGGTGCAGGCCGGCGACAGCCGCCGCATCGACCGGGCGAAGGCGCAGATCACGGTGGTGGGCCTGCAGTCGCTCCACGAGATGGGGCAGCGCTTCGTCGTCGGGGCACTGCTCGCCGAGGCCTTTGCCGAGAAGGAGCGGAGCGGGCAGCGGTTCCCGCTGTCCGTGGTGGTGCTCGACGAGTTGAACAAGTACGCCCCGCGCGAGGGGCAGAGCCCCATTAAGGGCATGCTCATCGACATCGCCCAGCGGGGCCGCTCCCTGGGGGTGCTGCTGGTGGGGGCGCAGCAGACCGCCTCCAGGGTGGCCCCCGAGGTCCTCGAGAACGCCGCTCTGCGGGTGGCCGGCCGCCTCGATGCCGCCGAGGCGGAACGGGCCGAGTACGGCTGGATGCTGCCCTCCACCCGGGCCCGGGCCCGCCTGCTCAAGCCGGGCACCATGGTGGTTTCGCAGCCCTCGATCCCGGTGCCGCTGGTGGTGGACTTCCCCTTCCCGCCCTGGGCCACCCGCAAGGAGGAGGTCGCCGAGGGGGACGACCCCTTCGCCGGGCTGTAGATGCGCATCCTGCACACCTCCGACTGGCACGTGGGCCGGCGCCTGGGCCGCTTCGACCGCACCGCCGAGCACCTGGAGGCGGTCGAACGGGTGGCCGCCGTAGCCGAAGCGGAGCAGGCCGACCTGGTGCTCCACTCGGGCGACCTGTTCGACCGGGCCATGCCGCCGGTGGAGGCGCTGCGGCTCGCCCTCGAGGGCCTGGTGCGCCTGGCCGGCGGGGGGAGGCGCCCGGTGGTGGTGGTGGCCGGCAACCACGACTCCCCGGAGTTGTTCGAGGCCCTGGCGCCTTTCCTGGCCGCTTTCGGCATCCACCTGGTGGGGCGGATCAAGCCCCCGGCCCAGGGCGGAGTGCTTCGCCTGGAGACGGCGGGCGGCCCGGCCGTCGTGGCCTGCTTCCCCTTCCTGCGAGCCGTGCAGACGGTGGACTTCATGGAGCGGGCGCAAACCTGGTACGGCTCCTACGCCGAACGGGTGCGGCGCCTCGCCGCCGCCTATGCCGAGGCGGTGTCCGCCGTCCGGGGGGCCGACGGGGTGGGCCTGCTGGTGGCCCACTTCCTGGTGAGCGGGGCGGCGGTTCACACCGGCCTGCCCCGGGGGGAGCGGGAACTGCACATGGGAGAGGCCTACGCCGCCGACCCGCAGGCTTTGCCGCCCGGCTTCGACTACGTGGCCCTGGGGCACGTGCACGCCCCCCAGGCGGTGCCGGGGGTGACGGTCCCGGCCCAGTACGCCGGGTCGCTCCTGCCCCTGGACTTCGGGGAGGCGGGCGAGGAGAAGCGGGTGGTGCTGGTGGAGGCCCGGCCCGGGGTGCCGGCGGTGGTGCGCAGCGTGCCGCTGGGGGCGGGGCGCCGCCTGGAGCGCCTGGAAGGGCCCTGGGAGGAGATCGCGGCGCGCCCCGGACTCGACGACGCCTACCTGGACCTGGTGGTCGACACCGCGGGGCCCGAGCCCGGCCTGCTCGACCGGGCCCGGGAGCGCTTCCCCCTGGTGGTCAAGGTGGCCGCCCGCTACCGGCGGGCCGAGGTGACGGCGCCGGTGGTGGCGGGGCGGCCCTTCGCCGACCTGTACGCCGACTACCACCGGCAGGCCCACGGGGAGGATGCCGGCCCGGAGGTGCTCGCCGCCTTCCGGGAGGTCGAGGAAGAGGTGTGCGTTGCGGCCGATTGAGCTGACCCTCAGCGGGTTCCGCTCCTATGCCGGCACGGCCACTTTCGGGTTCGCCGGCCGGCACCTGGTGGGGGTTGTAGGGCCCATGGGCAGCGGCAAGTCCTCCCTGCTGGATGCGGTGGCCTTTGCCCTCTACGGCAAGACCCCGCGGGTCGAGCGCGACACCAAGGGCCTCATCAACCAGCGGCGCGACGAGGCGCGGGTCGCCCTCACCTTCTCGGTCGACGGGCAGCGCTGGAAGGTGGTGCGAGCCCTGCGCCGCAAGGGCCCATCGGCTCACGCCCTCTACCGGGTGGAGGACGGCGGGGACGTGGAGGAGGCCGACCGGGAACGGGAGGTGGGCAGCCGCATCGAGGCGCTGCTGGGCCTCGACTGGGACGGGTTCCGCCGCTCCGTGCTGCTGGCGCAGAACCAGTTCGCCGGGTTCCTCGAGGCGACGCCGGGGGAAAAGGACGCGGTCCTGAAGGGGGTGTTCGGGTTCGAGCGCCTCGACGTGATGCGGTCCGCCGCCAAGCAGCGGCTCGATACCGCCGCCGCCGAGTTGTCCGCCCTCACTCGCCTGCGGGCCCAGGCGGAGCAGGATCGACGCGACCTGGAGGCCGCGGTGGCGCAGCACGCCGCGTCCACCGCCCGGGCCGAGTCGCTCGCCGCCGTGGCCGAGCAGGTCGCCACCGCCGACGGGGAGGGGCGGGAGGCAGGGCGCGTCGAAAAGGAGGCCGATGCCGAGGGGCGGCGCCTGGCGGGCCTTGCCGAGCAGATCCCGCCTCAGGAGAAGGCCGAGGCGCTGCTCACCGCGGCGGGGGCAGCGGGGGCCGAGGTGCAGGCGGCCCAGGAGGGGGCGCAGCAGGCCGGGGCGGGACTGGCCCAGGCCGAGTCGGCCCTGGCGGCAGCCCTGGAGGCGGCGGGCGGGCGCCCCGCTCTCGACGAGGCCACCGGCCTGGTGGCCCGCGCCGGGGCAGAGCAGGAAGCCGCGGAGCAGGCTGCGGCCCGAGCAGCCAGGGCGGGGGCGGCGGTGCGGGAGGCAGCGGAAGCCCAGGCCGGGGCCGACGAGATCCGGGCGAGCGCCGAGAAGGAGCGGGGGGCGGCGCAGCAGGCGGAGGAGAAGGCGTCGGCCGGCCGCGAGAAGGCAGCGGCGGCTCTCCACGAGGCCCACCAGCGCGAGGCGGCTCTGGGCCTGCGTGCCGCCCTGGAGGTTGGGGTGCCTTGCCCGGTGTGCGAGCAGCCGGTGGCCGCTCTGCCCAGGGGTCGCAGGGTGGCCGATGTGGCCAAGGCACAGAGAGCCCTTGCGAACGCCGAGGCGGCCGAGCGTGCCGCCCGTTCCCGGGTGGTGGCCGCCGAAGCCGGTCTGGCCCGGGCCCGGGAAGCGGCCGAGGCTGCCGCCCGCGACCAGGCGCGGGTCACCCGGGAGGCCGCCGCGGCGGAGGAGGAGGCGGGCCGCACCGCCGCCTTCCACGAGGGGACGCGGCAGCGCCTGGCCGCCCTGCTGGGCAAGGGCGACCCGGCAGCGATACTGGCCGAGCGCCGTGCGGGGGTGGCCGCCGCCGAGGAGACGGCGAAGGCGGCTCGTACCGCTGCCGAGCGGGCGGGGCGAGAGCACGCCGCGGCCCAGGAGAAGGCGCGGAGCGCTGAGTCGGGCCTGCAGGCCCTGGCCACCGGACTGGCTGCGGTCGCCGGGCGCCTGGGGGCCGACCTGGAGGTCGGCGCCGACCCCGGGGTGCTGCGCCGGGCGCTGCGCCGGGCCCGCGAGCTCTGGACGGAGGCCGCCCGCAAGGTGGAGGCGCAGCGCCGCGCGGCCGCTACACAGCGAGGCGAGGCGTCGGAGCGCCGCGCCGCCCTCCTGGCCGAGGCCGGCCTGGCCCCCGACGCCGACGCCGCCGCCGCTCTGGTAGAGGCACGCCGGGAGGCCGCAGGGTGGGAGGGGCGCGTCGTGGCGCTGCAGGGCCGCCTCGCCGAACTGGGCCGCCTCGAGCAGGAGGAACAGGAGACGGTGGCGCGCCACGCCCTCTGGCAGCGCCTTCATGCGGACCTGGCCCCGGCCGGCTTCCAGAAACACGTCCTCGACGAACGGCGGCGCACGCTGGCGGCCCTGGGTAGCGAGCAGTTCCAGGCGCTCTCCGGCGGGCGCTACCGCTTCAGCGAGAACGGCGAGTTCGCCGTGGTCGACCTGACTGCGGCCGAGGCGGTGCGCCCGGCGGCCTCGCTGTCGGGTGGGGAGACCTTCCTGGCCTCCCTGGGCTTGGCTCTGGCGCTGGCCGAGATGGTGGCGCGCGAGGGCGGGCGCCTCGATGCCTTCTTCCTCGACGAGGGATTCGGCAGCCTCGACCCCGAGCACCTCGACCTGGCCATGGAGGGGGTGGAGCGCCTGGTGGTGGGGGCCGATCGCCTGGTCGTGGTGGTGAGCCACGTCCCCGCCATGCGGGAGCGCATCGAGGACCTTATCGTGCTCGGCAAGGACGACCTCACCGGCGACACCATGGTGCTGCAGGGGGCGCAGCCGGGCGGGTAGGGTCGGGGGCAGACGTAGGGAGGTGCCGTGGGACCCCTCGAGGGCATGACCGTCGTCGAGATCGCCTCATTGGGTCCGGGGCCGTTTTGCGCCATGGTGCTGGCCGATCTGGGAGCCGATGTGATCCGGGTCGATCGCAAGGAGGCGGGCACCGGGGCGCCGCTGACGGCCGTCGATCCTCTCAACCGCAGTCGCCGCTCGATCGCGCTCGACCTCAAGAACCCCGCGGCTGCCGGCGTGGTGTTGCGCCTGGTGGAAGGCGCCGACGCGCTGCTCGAGGGCTTCCGCCCGGGGGTGGCGGAGCGCCTGGGGGTCGGCCCCGGGGCCTGCCTGGCCCGCAACCCCCGCCTGGTCTACGGCAGGGTGACCGGGTGGGGCCGCGAGGGCCCACTGGCGCCGCGCGCCGGCCACGACATCGATTATCTGGCCGTGGCCGGGGCCTTGCACCCCATCGGCCGGGCGGGTGGCCCGCCCACCCCGCCGCTGAACCTGGTGGCCGACTTCGGGGGCGGTGGCATGCTGTTGGCGCTGGGGGTGCTGGCCGCCCTGTGGGAGCGGGAGCGCTCCGGGCGGGGCCAGGTGGTGGACGCCGCCATGGTCGACGGCTCCGCCCTGCTCTGCGCCATGTTCTACGGGATGCGCTCCGCCGGGGCGTGGAGCGACGAGCGGGGGGCCAACCTGCTCGACTCGGGGGCCCCGTTCTACGACTGCTACGAGACCTCCGACGGGGGTTTCATGGCGGTGGGGGCGCTAGAGCCGCAGTTCTTCCTGGCGCTGCTCGCCGGCCTGGGGATCGATCCGAGCACCCTGCCCTTCCAGTACGACCGCGAGGGCTGGCCGGTGCTGCGGGAGCGCCTCGCCGCCGCCTTCCGGACTCGCACCCGGGAGGAGTGGGAGCAAGTGTTCTCGACCCTCGACGCCTGCGTGGCGCCCGTCCTGACGATGGACGAGGCCACCCGCCATCCCCACAACGCCGCCCGGGGCACCTTCGTGGAGGTGGGTGGGATGGTCCAGCCCGGCCCGGCCCCACGGTTCGAGCGAACCCCGGCCGGGCAGCCGACGCCGCCGGTCCCCGCCGGGGCGCACACGGACGCGGTGCTGGCGGAATTCGGGTTCGATGCGGCGGAGGTCGCCGCATTGCGGGCGGGAGGGGCGTTGTCGGCATGAGGTAGCAGCACCCCAGGGTGAGGCGAGGGCACTCGCTGAATGGTGTACTTAGCGAGCAGCACCCCAGGGGACAGCGATGTCATGCCGGCACCCTCGGTCCCGGGCCCCCCCAGCCGGTGATCTTGGCAGAACCAGGGTGGCAGTCGAGGTGCCAGGGCTATGACAGGCCGAGCGGCGAGTTGCGGCCACTCT
>JBDROA010000029.1:0-38098 GCA_043810615.1 Actinomycetota bacterium
TCCTCGAGAGCGGGCGAGGCGGCGGCGGGGGACGGCGCCGGCAGTGGCGCGGCTTCTCGGGCCTGCGGCGGGGCGGCGGGCGCCGGAGCGACCTCCTCGCCGAGCGAGGGCCGCCTCTTGTCTGACCCGCGCCGGGGGCGCAGCAGCAGGGCCAGCCCCAGGCCGGCGGCCACCGCCAGGGCGATCGCGCCGCCGAGCGACGGGTAGGACAGTTGGAGCCGTCCGAACTGCTGGCCGAGCAAGGCCCCGCCGGCTCCCGTGGCCACGCCCGCCGCGGCCGCCACGGGGAACGACCAGCGCTTGCGGGCCAGCAGGGCGGAGATCTGCCCGGTGAGGCCGGCCAGCGCCAGTCCGGTGCCGGTGAGCCCCACCAGCGTCGTGAAGGGCAGCCGTCCTCCCAGGCGCAGCCAGGCCTCCACGGTGCAGTGGTCGGTGGTGGCTCGCACCCGCAGCAGGCCGACCCCGTAGGGTGCCACGTCGGCCAGGTCGAGCGACACCAGGAAGTCCCTGCCGGCAGTGCCGGAGGAGGAGGCGGTTCGGCCCAAGCCGGCCGGGCCGAGCAGCACCGACACCGCGGCGCGCTGCGTCCCGGCGGCATCCGCGCCGGAGAAGACCAGGGCCTCCTGGTCGTCCAGCAGCAGGGGCGAGGAGAGCGAGTCGATGCGCTCCACCTCGACGCCGTTGAACCAGGCGGTGCACGGCCCCTGCACTTGGGCGGCGTCGGGCGCCGCCCCGCCGGAGAAGGCCACGACGGCGGTGGCCAGGAGCAGGAGGCGCGTGGCGAACAGCGTCATGGGGCGACGATACCAACGGCGGGCCCGGCGACAGAGGAAGCTCCCCGGGCGGACAGCCGATACCCTGGCGGCGATGCGCCTCAGCCTGGTGACCATGTTCCCCGAGTACTTCGCCTCGCCGCTCACCGTGGGCGTGGTCGGCCGGGCCATCGAAGCCGGGCTCTTGCAGGTGGAGGTGGTGGACCTCCGTGCCCACGGCCTCGGGCGTCACCGCCAACTCGACGACGCCCCCTTCGGCGGCGGGCCGGGGATGGTGATGATGGTGGAGCCGCTGGCCGCCGCCCTCGAGCCCCTGGCCGGCACTCACCGGGTTCTGCTGACCCCCGCCGGGCGTCCCGTCACCCAGGCCACGCTCGACCGATGGGGCACTCTGGCAGCCCTCACGCTGGTGTGCGGCCGCTATGAGGGAGTGGACGAGCGGGTGGCCGAGCACTTCATCGAAGAGGAGGCCTCTCTCGGGGACTTCGTCCTCGCCGGCGGGGAGGCGGCCGCCCTGGCGGTGGTCGAGGGGGTGGCCCGCCTGCTTCCCGGGGCCCTGGGGAACCCGGAGTCGGCGACGGCGGAGAGCTTTCGCGACGGCCTGCTGGAGGAGCCGCTGTATACCCGCCCGGCCGACTTCCGGGGCTGGGCGGTGCCCGAGGTCCTGCTCTCGGGCGACCATGCCCGGATCGCGGCGTGGCGCCGGAGGCAGCGGGAGGAGCGCACCCGCGAGCGCCGCCCCGACCTGGGCCCTCCCGGTTTCGCAGAGGGGGAGAGCGGGGGTTAGACTCCCGCCGCCGGGCGGCGCCCCGCCGTCCCGGTTTTGGCGCGAAGGGGTTTCCCGATGAACACGCTGGATCAGGTCGAGGCCGCCCGCCTGCGTTCCGACCTCCCGAAGTTTGGCCCGGGAGACACGGTGCGAGTGCATGTGCGCGTGGTCGAAGGCGGCCGGGAGCGGGTCCAGGCGTATGAGGGCGTGGTCATCGCCCGCAACCACGGGGGCCTGCGCGAGTCGGTCACCGTGCGCAAGGTGAGTTTCGGGGTGGGGGTGGAACGCATCTTCCCCATCCACGCTCCCATCGTGCAGCGCATTGAGGTGATTCGCCGCGGCGACGTGCGCCGGGCCAAGCTCTACTTCCTGCGCGGGCGGGTGGGCAAGGCCACCCGCATCAAGGAGAAGCGCGACTGAGGGCGGCATCCCGCAACTCCCCGCCCACAGTATCGTCGCACTCGTGACGCTGCCCCCTTCGCCCGGCTCTCCTGAAGACGCGTCGGGTCCGGTCTTCCCTCTTCCTTGCGGCGGTGAGGCGTCGTCCGCCCCGGTATCGCCCGGAACCCTCCCGGGCCCGGCCGACCCGTTCGGCGGCGTTCCGGTGTCGGATCTGCCCGGAGTGGTTGAACGGGACGAGTCGCTGCAGAGCCTCCGCAAGGACGCCCGCAAGCGCGGCGACAAGAAGGCGGCCGGGTGGGCCTTCTGGAAGGAACTGCCCATCCTCATCCTCGTGGCCCTGGTGGTCGCCGTTCTCATCAAGACCTTCCTGGTGCAGGCCTTCTTCATCCCCTCGGGGTCCATGCACGACACGCTGCTGGAGGGCGACCGGGTGATGGTCAACAAACTGGCCTACCGCTTCGGCGACCCGGGCCGGGGAGACGTCATCGTCTTCGACAACCCCCAGAACACCGGCGGCGACGGGGAGACGATCTTCGGGGCGCTGGTGCGCCACGTGGCCGAGTCGCTGGGCCTGTCCTCACCCGACTCCGCCCTCATCAAGCGAGTCGTCGCCGTGGGGGGGGAGACCATCGAGATCCGCCAGAGCCAGGTCTTCGTGGACGAGGTCGCCCTCGACGAGCCCTACGTGAAGGAGGGCTCCCGCATGCCGCGTTACGGCCCGTTCACCGTGCCCGAGGGCTTCGTGTTCGTCATGGGGGACAACCGCTCGCAGAGCACCGACAGCCGGGTGTTCGGGCCGGTGCCGGAAGGCTCCATCGTCGGCAAGGCTTTCGTGCGGGTGTGGCCGCCGAGCCGCTGGGGCGGCCTGTAGCGGCAGGAACGTCACAGCCTCCCGTTACACACGGGAGTGCGGGCCCCGGAGGGCTGATACCAGGGACGGGTATCATCGCCGGAGCCCCCATCACCGGCCGCCCGGACCGGTCGAGGGCGATCAGGAGACCGACATGAGCGAAGAGGATCTCGAGCGCTACGAAACCGACGTAGAGCTGCAGATCTACCAGGAGTACCGCGACGTGCTCCCCATGTTCCGCTACGTGGTGGAGACCGAGCGCCGCTTCTACCTGGCCAACAAGGTCGACCTGCAAACCCGTGACACCGGCGGCGGCGTGTTCTTCGAGATCGACATGGAAGACGCCTGGGTATGGGACATGTATCGCCCCGCACGGTTCCTCAAGCGGGTGCGGGTGCTCACCTTCCGCGACGTGAACCTGGAGGAAGTGGAGCACCCCGAACTGCGGCCGCCCGACGCCGGGCGCGGGTAGGGGAGTTCGGCGAGAGCCTCGCCGCCGCCTTCCTCGTCCGGCGCGGCGCCCGTCTGGTGGCTCGCAACGTGCCGGTGGGTGCCGACGAGATCGACGTGCTCGTGGCCTTCGGCAGCCTGTTGGTGGCCGTCGAGGTCAAGACCCGGCTGGGGGGAGACCCGGCCGAGGAGTTCACCCCGGTCAAAGAGGCCCGGTTCCGCCGCGCCGGGCAGGGGCTGCGGCCGATGCCGGGGCGCTACGACCTGGTGACGGTCTGTGCCCGCCGGAGCGGGGTGGAGGTTCGCTGGCTGCCGAGTGTGTGCTGAGGGGGCTCAGAGGACGCACTCACAGGTCGCGGGCCCTGTCGGGGCGAGCCGGCCGGTCCGCCTTCTCAGACTTCCCGGCCGTGGCGCCGCCGGCGCTCGCGATGCCAGCAGGCGCGATGCCAGTGCCGGCGCAGGTCGGGGGTGTGCTCCGGTACCACCACCAGGTGGCCCTCTCCCGACTCGATGACCCCGTGGCAGCCGGGGCACACATAGCGCTTGCGCGCTTGGTACGGCTGCACCAGGCCGACCGTCTCCAAGGCCGGGGCGTCGCCTGGCGCCTGCAAGGCGACCGGCAGGGCGGCGTCGTCGAGTTTCGGGTCGGGGACGGGGGGCCGGGGCACGGGCGGCATGGTAGGGATGCCGGGTAGATTGCCGGCATGTTCGCCATTGCCGACGACGGCCCCATCCGCTGGCTGACCATCGAGAACCTTCCCCGGCGCAACGCCATCCCGTTTTCCGAGTGGGAGGCGTTGTCCGGCCATCTGCAGGACTTCGAGGCTTCGGCGCAGCGCGCCCTGGTCGTGGCGGGCGCCGGAGAGGACTTCTGCTCCGGGGCCGATTTGGGGGCCGGGTTCGCCCCGGGGAGCGGAGCCGCCGAGGCCTACGAGGTGATGCGCCGGGTGGCAGGCGCCGCCCGCGCTCTGTACGCCCTCACGAAACCGACGGTGGCCGCGGTGGACGGGGTGGCGGTGGGGGCGGGCATGAACCTGGCGCTCGGCTGCGATATCGCCGTTGCCAGCACCCGGGCCCGTTTTTCGGAGATCTTCGTGCGCCGCGGCCTGGTGGTGGACTTCGCCGGCATCTGGCTGCTGCCCCGCCGCGTCGGCCTGGCCCGGGCCAAGGAACTGGCCCTGACCGGACGGATCGTGGGGGCGGAGGACGCCCTGCGCTATGGCCTGGTCGCCGAGGTGGTCGCTCCGGAGGACCTGCGGCGCCGTGCCGGGGAAGTGGCGGCGGAACTGGCGTCCGCCGCCCCCCGGGCCCAGCAGTTTGTGAAGATGGGCCTGGAGCGGTCCTTCGAGATGTCGTTCGACGAGGCCCTGGAGTACGAAACCCAGGCCCAGGCGGTGTGCCTGTCGTCTGAGGACGTCATCGAGGGGGTGCGGTCCTTTCTGGAGAAGCGCCCCCCGCGCTTCACGGGGCGCTGAGGTGCCCCGCGGCTTCCCTCCCGGATTCCTGTGGGGCGCGGCGACGGCAGCGCACCAGGTGGAGGGGGGCAACTGGAACAACGACTGGTGGGCCTGGGAGCATGCCCCCGGCACCTCTTGCGCCGAACCCAGTGGCGATGCCTGCGATCACCTCCACCGCTATCGCGATGATGTGGCCCTGCTCGCCGGGTTGGGCTTCAACGCTTACCGGTTCTCCCTGGAGTGGAGCCGCATCGAACCCGAGCAGGGGGAGTTCTCCCGGGCTGCCCTCGACCACTACCGGGGCATGGCCGAGGCCTGCCGGGAGCACGGGCTCGAGCCGAGGGTCACCCTGCACCACTTCACCTCTCCCCGGTGGGTGGCGGCACGCGGAGGGTGGGCCGAGCCGGCGACGGCCGACCGCTTCGCCCGCTTTGCCGAGGTCGCGGGGCGGGCCCTGGCCGGCGAGGTGCGCTGGGTGTGCACCATCAACGAGCCGAATATCGTGGCTCGCCTGGGCTACCTGGTGGAGTTGTTCCCCCCGGGCCAGCAAGATCCGGGGCGGTACTTGAGGGCCCAGGAGGTGCTCGCCGCCGCCCATCGGGGGCCGTGGAGGCGGTCAAGGGGGTGATCCCCGCCGTCCGGGTAGGGATCGCCCTCGCCATGAGCGACTACCGGGCCGTGGACGAAGGGGCCGGGGAGACGCTGGCCGAATTGCGGGATGCCGACGAAGGCCCCTACCTCGAGGCGGCCGCCGGCGACGACTTCTTCGGGGTCCAGACTTACAGCCGACAACGGGTGGGGCGTCAAGGCCCGCTCGGCCCGGAGCCCGGGGTCGAGCTCACCTTGATGGGCTATGAGTTCTGGCCGGAGGCGCTCGAGGCCACCATTCGGCGTGCCCACGAGAAGACCGGGCTCCCGGTGCTGGTCACCGAGAATGGTGTGGCCGTTGCCGACGATCGTCGCCGAATCGAGTACGTCCGGCGTGCCCTCGAGGGGACGCGGCGCTGTCTCGACGACGGAGTGCCGGTGCTGGGGTACTGCTACTGGAGTGCCCTGGACAACTTCGAGTGGGCGCTGGGGTACGGGCCGACCTTCGGCCTGAGCGCGGTGGATCGGGAGACTCAGCGGCGCACCCCCCGGCCCAGCGCCCGCCGGCTCGGGGCAATCGCCCGAGCGAACGCCCTGCCCTGACCGGAGCGCTCCGCGCTATGGGGTTCCCGGCGTCACACCCTTCCCTTACCTTGACGGTGTGTTCGCTGCGGTCACCTCGGTCGCTCTCGTTGGCATCGATCCCTGCCCGGTGCGGGTCGAAGTTCACGTCGGCGGGGGCAAGGCGCTCTTCCACCTGGTGGGCCTCCCCGACACCGCCGTCCGCGAGGCCAAGGAACGGGTGCGGGCGGCGATCCTGTCCTCGGGGTACCGCTTCCCCTCCCGGCGCTTGACGGTGAACCTGGCTCCGGCCGAGATCCCCAAGGCCGGCTCCGCCTACGACCTGCCCATCGCCCTGGGCGTATTGGCGGCATCGGGGTTGGTACCCCCGGCCGTCACCGACGTCGTCGCCCTGGGCGAACTGGCCCTCGACGGTGGGGTGCGCCCGGCGCGGGGGGGCCTGGGGGCCGGTATCGTCGCCGCCGGCGCGGGGCGGCCCTGCCTGTTGCCCCCGGGATCGGCGGCCGAGGCGGCGGTCGTGCCCGACGCCGAAGTACGGGCGGTCCGCACTCTGGCCGAGGCGGTGGCGGTGGCGCTGGGTGAGGTGGCCCCGGTGGCTGCTCCGAAGCCGTCACTGGAACCAGTCGGTCCGGTCGTCGACCTGTCGTGGGTGCGCGGCCAGGCCCTGGCCCGGCGGGCTCTCGAGGTGGCCGCCGCCGGGGGGCACCACGTGTTGCTCGTCGGCCCTCCCGGAGCGGGCAAGACGATGCTCGCACGCTGCCTGCCCGGCATCCTTCCCGCTCTCACTCCCGACGAATCGCTGCAGGTGGCCCGGGCCTGGGCGGCAGCGGGCCGCCCCCGGCCCCATCCCGGGGAACCCCCGTTCCGCAGCCCACACCACACCGCCACCCCGGCTGCCATCGTGGGTGGGGGCAGCGGCGTGCCCGTGCCCGGCGAACTCACTCTGGCACACAGGGGAGTCCTCTTCCTCGACGAGTTGGGGGAGTTCCCCCCCTACCTGCTCGACACCCTGCGCCAGCCGGTCGAAGAGGGGTGGGTGTACGTGGCCCGCAAAGGCGTGTCCGTGCGCTTCCCCTGCGACCTGCAGGTGGTGGCGGCCACCAACCCCTGCCCCTGCGGCTACTCCGGCGATCGTCTGGTGGCGTGCACCTGCCCGCCGGCCGGGATGGCCCGCTACCGGCGCCGCTTCTCCGGCCCACTGCTCGACCGCTTCGACTTGCAGGTGATCGTGCCACGACTGGACCCCGCCGACCTGGCCGGCCCCGGAGGGGAGCCGAGCGGTGCGGTGCGGGAGCGGGTGGCCGCCGCCCGCCGGCGCCAGGCCGGGCGGGGCACTCTCAACCGCAGCCTGTCGCGCCCCGACCTCGACGCCCTGTCGTGGGAAGCACCGGCCGCTGCCCTGCTGCGGGCGGCGGCCGACCGCCTGGCGCTGACGGCACGAGGCTGGGACCGGGTGCGCCGGGTGGCCCAAACCCTGGCCGATCTCGCCGGCAGCGAGCGGGTGGGCGAGGAGCAGGTGGCCGAGGCCCTGAGCCTGCGGGTGGCCGGTTGAGCGACGACGCCCGCCTCCGCCTGGCCTTCTGCGGCCTCCACCCCGACCGCGCGGCCCGTCTGGTGCGGGACCTGGGGTCCCCCGGGGCGGTGCTCACCGCCCTCGCCGACGGGCGGGTGCCTGCTCCGGAAGGAGTGCGCCGGTCGGCCACACTCTGCGCCGGCGCCTGCCGGGAGCGCCTCGCTCGGCTCAGGGTGAGTGCCGTCTTCCGGGGCGAGGCGGCCTACCCGGCGCACCTGAGTGAACTGCCCGGGGCGCCGGACGTGCTCTTCCTCAAGGGCCGACTTCCTCCCGGGCCCGGGGTGGCCATCGTCGGGACGCGGCGCTGCACCCGCTACGGCATGGGCCTGGCGCGGGTCTACGGGCAGGCGTGCGCCGGCGCCGGATGGCCCGTGGTCAGCGGCCTGGCGCGAGGTGCCGACGCCGCGGCCCATCACGGTGTGGTCGATGCCGCCGGGGTAGGGGTGGCGGTGCTGGGGTGCGGTCCCGACATCGTGTACCCGGCCGAGCACCGCCCGCTCCTGGAGGGCCTCCTCGCCGCCGGAGGCGGGGTGGTCACCGAATACCCACCCGGCACTCGGCCCGAGCCCTGGCGCTTCCCCCCGCGCAACCGCATCATTGCCGGACTGGCGGCAGCGGTGGTCGTGGTCGAGGCGGCCGAGACCGGCGGGGCGCTGATCACCGCGGTGGCCGCCCTCGAGCAGGACCGTCACGTGTTCGCCGTGCCCGGCGACGTGGGCCGCGAGACCTCGAGGGGGTGCAACCTCCTCATCCGCGACGGCGCCACCCCGGTGCTCGACCCCGCCGATCTGGTGGCTTCCCTGTCGCTGCTCCTGGGGCCGGCCCGCGCCCCGGCGGCACCGGTGCCGGCTGTCCCTCCCGATGCCGCGGGCCGGGCTTTGCTGGCCGCGCTTCCGCCGGGCGGCACCTCACTCGAAGGCGCCGCGGCGGGCGCCGGCCTGGGGGTGGCGGCGGCCATGGCGGCGGCGGCACGCCTCGAAGTAGCCGGCCTGGTGCGCCGCGACGGGGGCCTGCTGCTGCCGGGTCGTTGACCGGGACGGCCTGCCGGGCCACGATGTGGGGGTGGCTGCCATACCTGCCTGCCCCGGCTGGGCCGCCGCCCCCCTGGCGGGGTACCTGGAGCGTCTCGCCGCGGAGCGCGGCCTGTCGCCCCATACCGTGGCGGCGTACCGGCGCGACTTGAGCCAGTTCTTCGACTTCTGCCACCGCCGGGGCCACCGTTCCTTGGGTGAGGTGGATCGCCTGACCGTCCGCCGCTTCCTGGCCCACCTGGCGACCCGCGGCTACGAGAGGAGCTCTGCGGCACGCAAGATCTCCGCGGTGCGGGCCTTCTTCACGGATGCTGCCCGGCGGGGGACGGTGGCACAGAGCCCGGTGGGGGGAGTGGTCTCGCCGAAGCGCCCGCAGCACCTTCCCCGGGTTTCTACGGTGAGGACGCTGGGTTCGCTGCTCGACGCTCTCGATGGCGCCGATCCCCTCACCCGGCGTGATCGGGCCCTGCTCGAAGTGCTCTACGGGACCGGGACTCGGGTGGACGAGGCCGCCTCGCTCACGGTGAACTCGGTGACGGGCACCGAACTGGTCCGCGTCCTGGGCAAGGGAAACAAGGAGCGGGTCGTTCCTCTCCTGGGGCAGGCCCGGGCGGCGGTGGAACGCTACCTGGAGGAAGGGCGGCCCGTCCTGGCTAAGGCCGCGGCCGCCGATGCCCTGTGGGTGGGAGCGCGCGGTGGGCCCCTGGGAGTGCGGGGGATCCGGCGGGTGGTCCGGGCCCGGCTGGGCACGTTTCCCCATGCCCTCCGCCACTCCTTCGCCACCCATCTGCTAGAAGGAGGCGCCGACCTGCGCGCCGTCCAGGAGCTACTGGGGCACCGCGTGCTGGCCACCACCGGGGTCTACACTCGGGTGACCCGCCAGCACCTCAGATCGACCTATGACCGCTCCCATCCCCGTGCCTGATCCGCCCGATCGCATCGAGGTGGCCTGGCGGCGTGTCAAGGATGAGGGCGACGAGAGAGCCCGGGAGGGGCTCATTCTCCACTACCCCCCCCTGGTGAAGTTCGTCGCGGGGGGGGTCGGGGTGGCCCTGCCCCGCAACGTGGAGCAATCGGACCTGGTGTCCTACGGGATGTTCGGCCTCATCGACGCCATCGACAAGTTCGAGCCGGCGCGAGGCATCAAATTCGAAACCTACGCGGTGAACCGCATCAAGGGGGCCATCCTCGACGAACTGCGCGCCCTCGACTGGGTGCCCCGTTCCGTGCGAGCCCGGGCCCGCGAGATCCAGCGATCTCTGAGCGAGCTTGAGCATCAGCTGCACCGGTCGGCCACCGACGAGGAGCTTGCCGAGCACATGAGCCTCGCCGTTACCACGCTCCAGGATCAGCTGGGGGAGATCGCCACCCTGGGCTTTGTGGCCCTCGACGAGCTGATCGACGCCGGCGAGCGGGGGTCGGCCGTCATCGGCGACCTGGTTGCCGATCCCCGGGCGGTGGACCCGGGCGGCTCCTTCGAGCAGCAGGAGAGCCGGTACGTGCTCATCGACGCCATCAATCGCCTCGCCGAACGGGAGCGGCTGGTGATCACCCTCTACTACTACGAGGGCCTGACCCTGGCGGAGATCGGCGCCGTGCTCGGCGTTACCGAGTCGCGGATCTGCCAGATCCACACCAAAGCAGTGCTGAGCCTGCGCAACCGCCTCCTCGAACCGGGGCAGCGGCCCGGCTGAGGAGCCGCCGGCGATCTGGGGGTCCCCCTTCCGCCGCCACCTGCGTCCGGAAGGCCGTCACCGCCTATACTCCGGCCAATTCCACACGCCCACCGCAACCTCCCGCGGTCGGGATGCCGAGAGGCTCCCGGGGAGGCCGAGGGTGAGCGGAGGCCCAACCGAAACGACAGGAGGCAGCAACGGTGGCCAACGTCACCATGCGAGAGCTGCTCGAGGCCGGCGTCCACTTCGGGCACCAGACTCGGCGCTGGGACCCCAAGATGCGCCCGTACATCTTCTCGGAGCGCAACGGGATCCACATCATCGACCTTAGGCAGACCCTGGAAGCGTGCGAGCGCGCCCACACCCTGGTGCACGATGTCACCGCGGGCGGGGGCACGGTGCTCTTCGTGGGCACCAAGAAGCAGGCACAGGCGGTCATCTCCGAGGCGGCCATCGAAGCCGGGATGCCCTACGTGAACCACCGCTGGCTGGGCGGCATGCTCACCAACTTCGCCACCATTCACAAGCGGATCCTGTACATGCGCGAGCTGCAGCGCATGCAGGCCTCCGGCGAGATGGAGGGCCTCCCCAAGAAGGAGCGCCTCCACCTGCATCGTGAGCTGGAGAAACTCCAGACGGTGCTCGGCGGGGTGGGCGACCTGCACCGCGTCCCGGACGTGGTGTTCATCATCGACGTCCGCACCGAGGAGATCGCGGTCAAGGAAGCCAAGAGGATGGGCATCCCCATCATCGCCGTGGTCGACACCAACTGCGACCCCGACCTGGTCGATCTGGTCATCCCGGGCAACGACGACGCTATCCGCTCGGCCCAGCTCATGGCCGGGCTCATCTCCTCGGCGGCTGCCGAGGGACGCCAGCTGACCGAGGCCCGGGGCAAGGACGGCGGCCGCCGCACCGACGCGGGGGCGAGCAGAGAGGGTTCGCCGGATGCCTGAGATACTCACCAACGACGTCGTGGCCCTACGCAAGGCGACGGGTGCCGGGATGATGGACGCCAAGCACGCCCTGGCCGACGCCGGGGGCGACCTGGAGAAGGCCAAGGACCTGCTGCGTGAGCGCGGCCTGGCCGACGCCCGCAAGCGGTCCGCCCGGGTCACCACTCAGGGCGCCATCGGCCACTACCTGCACTTCCAGGCCGATCGTCCGGTCATCGGGGTTCTGGTCGAACTGGCGGCCGAGACCGACTTCGTCGCGAAGAGCCCCGACTTCCTGCAGGCGGCGCGCGACTTGGCGATGCACGTGGCTGCCTCCCGACCACGCTGGGTGCGCCGCGAGGAGGTGCCCGAGGACATCCTGGCCCACGAGCGCGAGATCATCGCCGCCCAGGCCCGCAACGAGGGCAAGCCGGACAAGGTGGTCGAACGCATCGTCGAGGGGCGACTGCGCGTCTTCTACGAGGAGCACGTGCTCTACGACCAGCCGTTCGTGAACCCGGAGAAGTTCCAGGGCACCGTCGGCGAGATGGTGAACGGCCTCGCCGGCTCCATGGGCGAGAACATCCTGGTGCGTCGGTTCGCCCGCATCGGGGTGGGGGAGCCCATCGACTAGATGGGCCGCCGCGTCGCCCTCAAGCTCTCCGGCGAGGCCTTCGCCGTCCCCGCTCTCCGGTATGGCATCGATCCGGCCACGGTGCGCCGCCTGGCCGGCGAGATCGCTGAAGGGGCGGCCGAGGGGCATCAGATCGCCGTGGTGGTGGGGGCGGGGAACATCTTCCGGGGGCTCTCCTCGGCGGCCGAAGGCATGGACCGGGCCAACGCCGACTACATGGGCATGCTGGCCACGGTGCTCAACGCCATGGCCTTGCGCGACGCCATCGAAGTCGCCGGCTGGGCCGCCCGGGTGCAGACCGCCATCCGCATCGAGCAGGTGGCCGAGCCCTACATCCGCCTGCGCGCCATCCGGCACCTGGAAAAGGGCCGGGTGGTGGTGTTCGCCGGGGGCACGGGCAACCCGTTCTTCACCACCGACACCGCGGCGGCACTGCGCGCCGCCGAGATCGGGGCCGAAGTGGTGCTCAAGGCCACCAAGGTGGACGGGGTCTACGAGGCCGATCCGGCACGGCACCCCGAAGCCCGTCTCTTCACCGAACTGCGCTACCGCGAAGTCCTGGAGCGAGATCTCCGGGTGATGGACGCCACCGCCATTACGATGTGCCGGGAGAACCACCTGCCCATCAGGGTCTTCAATATTTCCATCCCCGGCAACATCGCGCGAGCGGTGCGGGGGGAGCCCGTGGGAACCCTGGTCCACTGACGAGGAGGCGCCGGTGACTGAGGAAATCCTCCTGGAGGGCGAGGTCAAGATGGATCACGCGGTGACCCATCTGCAATCGGAGTTCACCACGGTGCGGACCGGACGGGCCAACCCGGCGATCATGCACCGGGTGACGGTGGACTACTACGGCAGTCCCACCCCGCTGCAGCAACTGGCCTCGTTCTCGGTCCCGGAAGCCCGTCTGCTCCTGGTGCACCCGTCCGACCGGTCCACCATCGGGACCATCGAGCGGGCCATCCTCGCCTCCGAGCTCGGGCTGAACCCGAGCAACGACGGCACGGTGATCCGCCTGGCTTTCCCGCCGCTTACCGAGGAGCGGCGGCGGGAGCTCATCCGTGTGGTGCGCCACATGGCAGAGGAGGCCCGGGTGGCGGTGCGCAACGTGCGCCGCCACGTCAAGAAGGAGTTGGAGGCTCTCGAGGGCGAGATCTCCGACAACGACATCGAGCGGGCCGAGAAGGAACTGGAGGACGTTACCCACCGCCACGTGGCACGGATCGACGAGCTGCTCGCCCTCAAAGAAGCCGAGTTGCTCGAGGTGTAGCCCCGTGCGGGGCGGCGAGGAGGAGCGGTGAGCCGCAGGGGAGACGACGACGGGTTTCATCCCCACCCGGGCGACCCCTGGCACCCGGACTGGGCCGCGGGGGCCGAGGCCGCGCCGGAGGTCGAGCCGGACGTAGGCGCCGACGAGGTCGGCCCCGGTGAGCCCGCGCCTGCCCCCGGATCCCGCCGCCGTCGTTTCGGACGGGGACGGCGCGGGGAGCATCCCGAAGCGGGCGCTGCGGAGGAGCCCTCGGGAGACGAACCAGAGAGGCCGGGGCCCGAGGGTGCCGAGCCCGGCGGCTGGTGGGCCACAGGGGCGGCGCGGGACGAGACGGCTCGGGAGGACCACGCCGCAACAGCTCCCGACGATACCGGTGACGAAGAGGGCGAGGAAGGGGAAGCCGCGCCATCCGCGCCATCCGCTCCGCTCTTCCCCTGGTGGGATGCTGCGGCTCCACCGGAGGCCCCGACTCTCGCCGCAGTCCCGCCTCCGCTTGCCGAAGCAGCGCCCGTGAAGGATCCGGGGGCGGCTTCGATGGTCCCGTTGGATGTGCCGACTCGTTCTGCCGAGGTGCCTCCGCTTCCCGTCGCGCCGGGTGAGGTCGGGGAGGCCGACAGCCGGGAGGAGGAGGCGGGGGCGGGCTCCGTGGTCCGGTTGGATCTGCCGGCTCGTCCGGTGGGGGTGCCGGCAGAAGTGGAGTTAGAGGAGGAAGGCATGGAAGCCCTCCTCGAGTCCGAAGCGGAACCCGACGCGGCGAGCGTCGCCGCGGACCTGGCCCGGGCGACCGCTGCCCTCCTCGCCGAGATGGGCGAAGAGCCGGTGGTGGAGCCGCTGGAGTCGCCGGCCGCGGAGGGTGAGGAGGGGGATCTGCCGACCCTGCCGTGGGTTGCGGAGAGCCCGGGCCCCGAGGCGGCTCACGCGCCGGAGGTGGGAGTGCCCGTGGAGCCGCCGGCCGCGGAGGGTGAGGAGGGGGACCGGCTGCCTCTGTCCTGGGCCCCGGATGCTTCGCCCGCCCGTGAGGAGGAGGATCTCGACCTCGAGCCCTCGGGGCTGGTGCCCACGTCCTGGGACCCGGCGGTCGATTCGCCTGCGACCGGGACGGCCCCTCCCGTTGCCCAAGCCCTGCCGGTCCTCCCGGAAGGTCCCGCCGGGGATTCCGGGGAGCCGGCGCCCGAGACGGAAGTCGATGAATGGCGGGCCTTCGTAGCGGGGATGCCCGCCGGGGCGGCGCCTTTGGCCCGGCGGCTCTCAGCGCCTCCGGTGACTCCGGCTGCGGTCCCGGACTTCGAGATCGGGGCGGAGGAGACGCCCCTCCCCGCGGAGCGGCAGCGCCGCCGGGGATGGTTCGGCCGCCGCGGCCGCCGCGGCGCCGCCGGCGAAGAGGGATGGCCGGAACGGGCCTGGGCGGCTGAGGCCACCGAGGCCGAGGAAGGGGGTCACCAGCCCCCGCCGTGGCCTGCCACGGCCGCCGCGGCGGTGACCCAGGAGGAGGACCCCTCGGCTCCCATCCACGATGAGGAGGCCGAGGCCGAAGCCGCCTGGGAGGCCTGGCAGCCCGCTGATCTGGCGGACGCCGCCGAGGTGGAAGCGGCGCCGTCGGGAACGGCGGTGCCGGACCCGGTCTGGGCCGAGCCGGAGGCTGCCCGGGGTGGTGCCTCCGTCGAGGAGGCGGCCGAGGAGTCCTGGGAAGAGGCGGATTGGACGGGGGAGCCGGAAGCCGGCGCCGCTTGGTACGCCGCGGCGGACGAGGACGAGGTCGAGGTGCCGTCGGTCGGCCTGCCCGAGGAGGAGTGGGAGACCGGCGACGAGCTGCCGTCGTTGGTGCCGGAAGGGCCGCAACGATGGCCCGGCACCGCGGCGCAGCCGCCGGAGGCGGCCGAGCCGGAGGCGGTATCCGAGGAGGAGTGGGCGGCGGCCGGTTGGGATGTCTTCCCAGAGCCGGGAGAGCCGCTGCCGCGGGAGGCCGGCGCCTTGCCCGGGGACCGGGAGGTCCGCACGGCGGAGCCCGAGGAGGCGGTGGACGAGGGCTTGGCGGCAGCCGGGTGGGAGACCTTCCCCGAACCGGGGCGACGGCCCCTCCGTTGGCCCGAGGAGGAGGAGGGAAGGGAGCTCGCCTCACCTCCCGGGGTCGAGCCCTCCTTCCCCGAGCCCGGCGAGCCGGTCGTCCCGGGGCCCTATCCGGCCCGGGCCGGAGCCGGGGCCGAGCCCACCAGGGAGATCCCGCCGCCGGATGTCTTCGACTTCGAGCGCCCGGCGCGCCGACAAGGCCCGATCAGCGAGGAGACCCTTTCCGGGGCGGTGACCATGGAGCATCGGGGCCTGGCCGAGGAGATGGCTGCCGCCGACACTGCGGAGACCGAACTGCAGGCCCTGTCGGCGCCAATGCCGGGGCTGGAGTCGGGCGTGGTCGGCTTCGAAGACGTGGCCCATCTCAGCAGCGGCGAGGAGATGGCCGCCGCGGTGCGCTCCGACTTGCCGGTACGGGTGGCGACCGGCATGGTGCTCGCCGCCCTGCTCCTCGGCTCCCTGTGGGTGGGGGGCGAGTTCCTCGCCGCATTCCTGGGGTTGCTGGTGATGCTCGGCCTCGGTGAGTTCTACGGGTCCCTGCGGCGCCACGGCTATCAGCCGCTCGCCCTGTTCGGCTTCCTGGGGGGGAGCGGGCTGCTCATCGGGACCTGGTTCGTCGGCCCCGTGGCCATCCCCGTCGCCGTCGTGGCCACCACGGTGCTGTCGTTCTTCTACTACGCCTTCGCCCCTCACCGCCGCGACGCTCTCGCCAACGGTGGGCTCACCATCCTCGGCATGCTCTGGGTGACCGGCACCGCGGCGTTCGCGTTCCCCATCGCCGCCTCGCCCGACTTCCGGGTGCTGCTCCTGGCCGTCGCCGCCACTGTGATCGCCACCGACGTGGGGGCCTTCGTCGCCGGCCGCGCCTGGGGGGTGCGGCCCATGGCCCCTGTGCTGTCTCCCCACAAGACCTGGGAGGGTCTGGCCGGCGGCGTGGTCCTCGGGATCGGCACCGCGGTGGCAGCGGGGTACTTCTTCGACCCGATCGGCATGCGCGCCGGAGCCGCCCTGGGGCTGGTGGTGGCGATCGCGGCCCCGCTGGGCGACCTGGCCGAGTCGATGGTCAAGCGCAGCCTGGGGGTCAAGGACATGGGAGCGATCCTCCCCGGCCACGGGGGGATTCTCGATCGGTTGGACGCCTTCCTCTTCGTTCTCCCCGCGGCGTGGGTGCTGTTCGAGACGATGGGACTGCTGCGCTGAGGCCGCTGATCGTCCTCGGGGCAACGGGCTCCATCGGGCGCCAGACGCTCGAGGTGGCCCGGAGCCTGAGGATGGAGGTGTGGGGTCTTGCCGCCGCCCGGGGATCCGACGCCCTGCTCGCCCTGGCCGGGGCCCATCCGGAGGCGGTCGTGGTCGTGGCGACTCCCGCGGGAGAGGAGCGGCGCCGTTTCGAGGTGGTGCTGGGCGGCCGGGTCCGCTTCGGCCCGGAGGCGGTCGCCGATCTGGCGGCCACGCCGGGCAGCATCGTGCTCAACGGCGTCGTGGGCGCCGCCGGCCTGGCCGCTTCGGTGGCCGCTCTCGAGGCGGGGAACCGCCTTGCCCTGGCCAACAAGGAGAGCCTGGTGGCCGGGGGCCCGGTGGTGGAGGCGGCGCGGAGGCGGGGGGGAGGAGAGCTCCTCCCCGTGGACTCCGAGCACTCGGCCCTGCTGCAGTGCCTGGTGGGGGAGAATCCCGCCTCGATCCGGCGCATCGTGCTCTCCGCCTCGGGTGGCCCCTTCCGCGGCCGCGCCCTCGCCGAACTGGAAGGGGTGACGGTTGCCGACGCCCTGGCCCACCCCACCTGGCGCATGGGCCGCCGTATCACCATCGACTCGGCCACGCTGATGAACAAGGCCTTCGAGGTCATCGAGGCGCACTGCCTCTTCGGGGTGCCCTACGACCGCATCGCGGTGGTGGTCCACCCCCAGAGCGTGGTCCACAGCCTGGTGGAGTTCGCCGATGGCTCCGTCAAGGCCCAGCTCGGCCCGCCCGACATGCGGATCCCCATCCAGTACGCCCTAACTTACCCGGAGCGTTTGCCGGGAGTGGTGCCGCCGTTCGACCCGACGAGCCGGAGCCTCACTTTCGAACCGCCCGACCTCGACGCCTTCCCCTGCCTGCGGCTGGGGTACGAGGCGGGACGGGCCGGCGGGTCGGCCCCCGCCGTGCTGAACGCCGCCGACGAGGTGGCGGTGCGGGCCTTCCTGGAGGGGCGGATCGGCTTCACTTCGATCCCCGCCGTGGTGGAGCGGGCCCTGGAGGCGGTCCCGCAGCGATCCCTGGCGAGCGTCGCCGACGTCCTGGAGGCCGACGCCGCCGCCCGGGCCGCAGCCTCGGCGGCGCTGGGAACCTCCTGCTAGGCGGTTCCAGCGGGTAACTTGGGGCTCCTCAGAGCGGAGCGACATCCCCGTGCGGAGCAGCACCCCATGACCGGCGGAATCCTGGTGGTCGTCGGGATCATCGTCATCGTGATGATCCACGAGACGGGCCACTTCCTCGCCGCTCGGGCGGTGGGGATGAAGGCCACCGAGTTCTTCTTCGGCTTCGGGCCCCGGCTCTGGTCCACCCGGCGGGGCGAGACGGAGTACGGGGTCAAGGCCCTTCCCCTCGGGGGCTATGTGCGCATCACCGGCATGAACCCCCTGGAGGATGTGGCCCCGGAGGACGAGGGCCGCACCTACCGCGACAAGCCCTTCTGGGCGAAGTCGGTGGTGGTGCTCGCCGGGTCGGCCACGCACTTCCCCCTGGCCTTCCTGCTCTTCTACCTGGTCGCCTCCGGCGTGGGCCTCCCGGTGCGCACCACTACGGTGGAGAGCGTCCAGGCCACACTCGAGAACGGGTCCCTCACTCCGGCGGCGACGGTCGGCCTGCTGCCCGGAGACACCGTGACCGCCCTGGCGGGCGAGCCCACTCCCGAATGGGCCGACCTGGTAGACGCCATCACCGCTCGCCCCGGGGAGACGGTGACCCTTGGGGTGGAGCGCGCCGGGCAGATGCTCTCGGTCGAGGTCACCCTGGCGGCGGTGGACGACGGCGCCGGCGGGAAGCGCGGCTACCTGGGCATCGCCCCCGGCACCCGCACCGAGCGGGCCGGGCCCGTGGAAGGCCTCGGGGAGGCGGGCGGCGCCCTCAGGGACGCCGTGGTGGCCAGCGGGCGAGGCCTCTGGGACCTGGTAACCGGGGTCCCGCGCCTGGTGGAGGCGGTATTGGCGGGCAGTGCCGAAGACCTGGGGGCCAATCGCCCGGTGAGCCCCATCGGCCTGGTGGGGGTCGCCGGCGACCTGGGCCCGTCCTTCGCCCTGCAACTGGTCGCCTACGTCGCCGTCTTCATCGGCATCCTCAACGCCATCCCCCTGTACCCCCTCGACGGGGGCCACTTTGCCGTGGCCCTCTACGAGAAGCTGCGGGGGCGCCGCGCCGATGTGCGCAAGTTGATGCCGGTGGCGGCGGCGGTGATCTCCTTCCTGGTCCTGATCGGCCTGCTTGCCATCTACCTCGACATCGCCCACCCCTTCGACCTGGGATGACCGTTCCCCGCCGGCCCACCCGGCGCATCTCCCTCGGCGGCGTCCCCGTGGGGGGCGGGGCCCCGGTCACCGTGCAGTCGATGACCACCACCCGCACCGCCGACGTCGAGGCGACGCTGGCCCAGGTCTACGCCTTGCGGGGAGGCGGGGCCGACATCGTCCGGGTCACCTGCAACGACGCCGCGGCGGCGCGGGGCCTGGCCGAGATCGTCTCCCGCTCCCCGGTGCCCATCGTCGCCGACATCCACTTCCAGTACCGCCTCGCCCTGGCCGCCCTCGAGGCCGGGGTGGCCGGCCTGCGGCTGAACCCGGGGAACATCCGCAACCCGCAGCACGTCCGGGCGGTGGCCGCTGCCGCCGCCGAGCGGAAAGTGCCCATCCGGGTGGGAGTCAACGCCGGGTCCCTGGCCCCCGACTTGCTGGCCCGCTTCGAGGGCCCGGCGCCGCAAGCCCTGGTGGAGTCGGCGCTGCGCGAGGTGCGCCTCCTCGAAGAGGCGGGGTGCCACGACGTCAAGATCTCGGTGAAGCACTCCCACGTGCCGGCGATGGTGGAGGCCTACCGCCTCCTGGCCGAGCGCACCAACCACCCCCTGCACCTCGGGGTCACCGAGGCCGGGCCGCCGCCGTCGGGCCTCATCAAGTCGGTGGCCGGGGTGGCCACCCTCCTCCTGGAGGGCATCGGCGACACCATCCGCTTCTCCCTCACCGCCGACCCGGTGGAGGAGGCCGAGACGGGGCGCCGCCTCCTCGAGATCCTGGGCCTGCGGGAGCGCCGGGGACTTGACCTGATCGCCTGCCCGTCGTGCGGCCGGGCCGACGTGGATGTGATCGCCGTCACCCGCGAGGTGGAGCGCCGCATGCAAGCCGAAGGCCTCTCCCTGCAGGTGGCGGTCATGGGGTGTGTGGTGAACGGGCCAGGGGAGGCTCGCCAGGCCGACCTGGGCATCGCCGCCGGAAAGGGCAAGGGGCATCTCTTCGTGAAGGGCCGGGTGGTGCGGGTGGTGCCCGAGGCGGAGATGGTCGAGGCTCTGGTCGAGGAAGGCCGGCGCCTGGCCGCAGAAGGGGTCGAGGCCCGGCTCGCCGCGGCCGGAGAGGCCCAGACGGGGGGCTGACCCCGGACGGCTATCCTCCGGCGCCGACTCTCGCCGAGGAGCCCCGTGCGCTGGTCCCAGGCCTTCATTCCCACTCTGCGGCAGGATCCTGCCGACGCCGAGGCGGCCAGCCACCGCCTGCTGGTGCGGGGCGGCTTCATCCGCCAGCTGATGAGCGGCTCCTACTCGCTGCTGCCCCTGGGGATGCGGGTGGCCGCCAAGGTCACCGCCATCATCCGAGCCGAGATGAACGCCATCGGGGGCCAGGAGTTCCTGCTCCCCGTCGTCCACCCCGGTGAGGTGTGGCGCCGCACCGGGCGCTGGGACACCGTCGACGAGATCATGGTGAAGTTTCGCGACCGTCGCGGCGTGGACCTGCTGCTGGCCATCACCCACGAGGAGATCTTCACACTGCTCGCGGCCGAGCTGTCCTCGTACCGTCAGCTGCCCCAGCTCTGGTACCACTTCCAGACCAAGTTCCGCGACGAGCCGCGCCCCAAGGCTGGGCTGCTGCGAGTGCGGGAGTTCACGATGAAGGACTCCTACTCCTTCGACCTCGACCAGGCCGGCCTCGACCGCCAGTTCGACAACCACTGCGCCGCCTACACCCGGATCTTCGGCCGCACCGGGCTGGCGCCGATCCCGGTGCAGGCCTCCTCCGGGGTCATGGGAGGGTCTGAATCGGTGGAGTTCATGATGCCCAGCGAGGCGGGCGAGGACTTCATAGCGGTGTGCCGGGCGTGCGACTACGCCGCCAACGTGGAGCGGGCCACTTCGGTGCCCACCCCGGTGGACGACGCTCCCTGGGAGGGCCCCCCCGAGCGCCTTCCCACTCCGGGGGTGCGCACCATCGCCGCGCTGGAGGCCTACGGGGACTTCGCCGCGGCCGGACGGCAGATCAAGACCATGGTCTACGTGGTCGAGGGCCGGCTCACCCTGGTGCTGCTGCGCGGCGACCACGAGGTCATGGAGCAGAAGCTCATCGACGGCCTTGGGAAGCATGACATCCGGCCGGGCCATCCCGACGAGATTCGCGAGGCCCTGGGGGCTTTGCCGGGCAGCCTGGGGGCGGTGGGGGTCACCGCCCTGCCCGTCATCGCCGACCCCGCGTTGCGCGGCCGGCAGAACATGGTCACCGGGGCCAACGAGGACGACTGGCACCTGCGAGGCGTGGCACCCGAGCGGGACATCGCCGTGGGCCGCTGGCTCGACGTGCGCCGGGTCGACTCCGGTGAGGGCTGCCCGGGCTGCGGGGCTTCCCTCGAGGTGGTCAAGGCCATCGAAGTGGGGCACATCTTCAAGCTGGGGACCAAGTACAGCGAGGCCATGGGGGCCCGGGTGCTCGACGAGGAGGGACGGGAGCGCCCCATCGTCATGGGCTCCTACGGCATCGGGGTGGGACGCCACCTGGCGTCGGTGGTCGAGGCGCACCACGACGACGCCGGCATCGTCTGGCCGGTGAGCGTGGCCCCGTTCGAGGCGGTGGTCACCCCGGTGGGCGCCGACGCCGCCACCGCGGCGGCCGCCGAGGCCATCTACCGGGGCCTGCTGGAGCGGGGGATCGAGGCCCTCATCGACGACCGTGACGAGCGGCCCGGGGTCAAGTTCGCCGACGCCGAGCTCATCGGGATCCCCTACCGGGTCACGGTGGGGCCGCGCCGCCTGGCGGAAGGCCGGGTGGAGGTGGTGCAGCGCCGGGGGCGGGTCGCTCAGACGGCGGCACTCGACGAGGCGGCCAGCATCGTGGCTGCCGCCGTCGGCGCCGAGCGCTGAGGCCACGACGGGCCGTTCTGGGCGGCCCCATTCTGGCGCGTCCCCTCTGATACACTGTGCGCCAACCGAACGCACGCGACGAGTGGGCGCCCTGGTGCCCACTCTTTCTTTGAGGAAGGACCGATGGACGACCTGGAGGCTCGGCTCTGGGACCTGGTCGGGCCGTTTCTTGGCGCCGAAGGGATCGAGCTCGACGACATCGAGGTCCGCGGCGGTGGAGGGGCCCGGCTGGTGCGCGTCGCCGTGGACGCCCCGGGCGGGATGGATGTCGAGGCCATCGCCCGGGCTTCGCAGGGCTTGTCGCGTCTGCTGGACCAGGCCGACGTCTTTCCGGGGGCCTACACCCTGGAAGTAGGGTCACCCGGGCTCGAGCGGGAGCTGCGCCGCCCGGCGCACTTCGGCAAGGCAGTGGGCCGCGAGGTGGTGGTCACCACCCGTGACCCCCTGGCCGGCAGCCGCAGCCACCGGGGCGTGGTCGACGAGGTCAGCGGCAACGCGGTGACCCTGCGCGTCACCGAAGGGACGCAACTCATCCCCTTCGGCCAGGTGGCACAGGCCCGGACGGTGTTTCGGTGGGAGAAGGCCCCCAAGCCGGGGCACAAGCGAGGTTGATGATGGACTTCATGGAGGAACTGCAGGCACTGGAGCGGGAGAAGGGCGTCCCCGCGGACGCCATCCTCGACGCTCTGGCCAACGCCCTGGTCTCGGCTTACAAGCGCACTCCGGGAGCGGCCGAGGAGGCGCGGGTCACCATCGACCCCGACACCGGCGAGATCACGGTGTACGGCCAGGAACTGGACGAGGACGGCAACGTGACCCGGGAGTGGGTGGACACACCCGAGGACTTCGGTCGCATCGCTGCTCAGACCGCCAAGCAGGTCATCGTGCAGCGCCTGCGCGACGCCAAGCGGGCCCAGGTGTACGACACTTACGAGGGGCGCGAGGGCGACCTGGTGACCGGCATCGTCCAGCAGTCCGACCACCGTTTGGTGATCCTCGATCTGGGCAACGCCGACGCCGTCATGCCTTCGGGGGAGCGCATCCCCTACGAGCGTCTGGAGCGGGGGGCCCGGGTGAAGGCCTTGATCCTCGAGGTGCGGGGCGAGGCCAAGGGGCCGCAGATCGTGGTGAGCCGCAGCCATCCCGACTTCATCCGCCGTCTCTTCGAACTGGAGGTGCCGGAACTGGCCGACGGGGTCATCGAGATCCGGGCCATCGCCCGCGATGCCGGCCACCGCACCAAGATCGCCGTGCTGTCCAACGACGCCAACGTCGATCCGGTGGGCGCTTGCGTCGGGGCGCGCGGCTCGCGGGTGCGCCAGGTGGTCAACGAGTTGCGCGGCGAGAAGGTCGACATCGTGGAGTGGCGCGACGACACCCGGCAGTTCATCGCCGAGGCACTGAGCCCGGCCAAGGTGCGCCAGGTCATCCTGGACGAAGAGTCGCGGACCGCCACCGTCGTGGTGCCCGACCATCAGTTGTCCCTGGCCATAGGCAAGGAGGGGCAGAATGCCCGTCTGGCCGCCCGGCTGAGTGGCTACCGGGTGGACATCCGTTCGGAGACCGAGCAAGCCGGCGGGCCCGCCTCCGAGGTGCCGACGGCCGAGTCGAAGGCCTCCGAGACGGCCCCCGAGGCGGCCCCCGAGGTGGTGCCCCTCGTGGAGCCGGTCGTCGAGACCGCTGCGGTCGCCTTGCCGGCCGAGGTCGAGATCCCCGACGATGAGGTCACCCCCTCGGCCAAGACTCCCGGCGATGATGCCGAAGGCCAGAACGAGGGTGACGACGAGGGTGACGGCGAGGGTGACGGCGAGGGTGACGACGAGGGTGACGGCGAGGGTGACGGCGAGGGTGACGACGAGGGTGACGACGAGGGTGACGACGAGTAGCCGTCGGCGGGCGCCGGAGCCCGCCGTGGCACAATGAGCCGATCGACAGCCTGAGGACGCCGCAATGCGCGTATACGAACTGGCCAGGGAGCTGGGCGTGGAGTCCAAGGAGATCCTGGCGCGCGCCGCGGACCTGGGTATCGAGATGGCCTCGGCCTCCTCGGGCCTCGACGGCGACACCGCCGCCCTCATCCGCCTCGCTTTCGAGGAGGAGGCTGCGGCCGCGGCCGCCGCTGCGACCCCCCCGGAGGCTCCTCCACCCCCGGCACCGACTACCGCCGCCCCTCCGGTTCCGGCCGCGCCGCCGGCCCCGGTCCTCGTCGTGCGTCCCGGGATCACGGTCTCCGGCCTGGCCGAGGCGGCCGACCGGCCCGTCGGCGATGTCGTCCAGATCCTCATCTCCCTGGGCCAGATGGCCGGGGCCGCCCAGCCGGTGCCCCCGGCCCACCTGGAGGCCGTGACCGGCGCCCTGGGCTTCGTCCTTCGCCTCGAGGAGGGCCCAACCCCGGCTGCCGCCCCCACCGCCGCCTCTCGTCCGACGGCCGCCGCCGCCCGGCCCTCCGGGGGCGTGCGTCGCCCGCCGGTGGTCACGGTCATGGGCCACGTCGATCACGGCAAGACGAAACTGCTCGACCGTATCCGAACCGCCAACGTCGTGGCCGAGGAGGCGGGAGGCATCACCCAGCACATCGGCGCCTATCAGGTGCGCCTCGGCGAGCGGCGGATCACCTTCATCGACACCCCCGGTCACGAGGCCTTCACCTCCTTGCGGGCCCGGGGCGCCGAGGTAACCGACATCGTGGTGCTGGTCGTGGCCGCCAACGACGGGGTGATGCCCCAGACGGTCGAGGCCATCAGCCACGCTAAGGCGGCCGGGGTCCCCATCGTGGTAGCCATCAACAAGATGGACCTGCCCGGGGCCGACGCCAACGGCGTGCGGGCCCAACTGACCGAGCACGGGCTCCTGGTGGAGCAGCTGGGTGGCGACGTGGTGAGCGCCGAAGTCTCGGCCCTCTCCGGACAGGGCGTCGAGCAGCTCCTGGAGTACCTCGACCTCATCGCCGAGCTCGAGGAGTTCTCTGCCGATCCCGCCGCCGCGGCGTCCGGTACGGTGATCGAGGCCCAGCTCGACCGGGGGCGGGGACCGGTGGGCACGGTCATCGTTCAGCAGGGCACCCTGCACCGCGGCGACGCCATCGTGGCGGGTGGCGTGGCCGGGAGGGTGCGGGCCATGTTCGACTACACGGGGGCGCCGCTGGACTCCGCCCCGCCGAGCACCCCGGTGCTCATCATGGGCTGGGACGACGTGCCTCGCGCCGGCGACCGCTTCGAGGTGCGGCGCGACGAGCGGGCCGCCCGGGCGGCCGCCTCCGAGCGCGCCGTCACGCTGCGCACCCAGGAGCTGGTGATCCCCACCGCCGCCGATCGGCTGCAGTCGCTCCTCGACGAACTGCGCAACGACGAGCAGGCCGAGCTGCGCATCATCGTGAAGGCCGACACCCAGGGCTCGCAGGAGGCAATCCGTGAGGCCGTGGGGAAGATCGGGCGTACCGGCGGCCGAATCACCATCGTGCACGCCGCCGTGGGCGGCATCAACGAGAACGACGTCCTCCTCGCGGACGCCACGCGGTCGGTGATCTTCGGCTTCAATGTCCGCCCCGACGCCAAGGCCCGCCGCGTCGCCGGGGACTCCGGCATCGAGATCCGTACCTACCGCATCATCTACGAGTTGCTCGACGACATCGAGGCGATGCTGGTGGGCCGCCTGGCCCCGGAGTCCATCGAGCGTCTCCTGGGCACTGCCGCGGTGCGGGCCGTGTTCCGCTCCCCGCGCTTCGGCAGCATTGCCGGCTGCTACGTCACCGAAGGCGAGCTCACCCGGGGCGCCCGGGTCCGCCTGGTGCGCGACGGGGTGGTCACCTACGACGGGGCCATCGCCTCGCTGCGCCGGTTCAAGGACGACGCCCGCTCGGTGGCGGCCGGCTTCGAGTGCGGGGTGGGCCTGGAGAACTTCAAGGACGTCAAGGAGGGCGACGTGCTCGAGGCCTACGAGGTGCAAGAGGTCGCCCGCACCTAGCCGGGGAGAGGCCGTGTACGCCGCCGCCCTCCGCCTGGAGATCCGCATCCCCGGTGCCCGTTCGCTCAAGGCGAAGCGGAACGTCGTCAAGGGCTTGGCGGGCGCCCTGTCCTCCACCTTCCCGGTGGCAGTGAGCGAGGTCGGCTTCCAGGACCAGTGGCAGCGGACCACCCTCGGGGTGGCCATGGTCGCCCCGCAGGCGGGGCAGCTGGAGCGCCTGATCCACGCCGTGTCGCGCTTGCTGCGCGAGCATCCTGACATCGAGCTTCTCGAAGTGGGCGTCTCCTACCTGGAGGAGCGATGAAAGGCAGCCTCTACTTGCGCAAAGTGAACGAGGCGCTGCATCACGTGATCGCCGAGGAGGTGGAGCGCCTCAAGGACCCCGGGCTGGGCTTCGTGACCATCACCGGCGTGGACACCTCCCCCGACCTGCGCAGTGCCCGAGTCTACTATTCCGTGCTCGGCGACAAGGCCCAGCACCGGGAAACCCAGGCGGCCTTGCTGCGGGCCTCCCCCCGGGTCCGGGTGGTGGTGGGACGGCAGGTGCGCCTGAAGTTCCTTCCCGAGCTGCATTTCGAGCCCGACGCCGCCATCGAGGGCGGCAGGCGCATGGAGGAGATCCTGCGCCGACTGCGCGAGGAGCGGGATGAAGGAGTCGATTCGGAAGGCGATCCGGCGGGCGGCTGACGTCCTGGCCCCTGCCCCCGAGCTGGCGGTGGCCTGCCACGTGTCGCCCGACGGGGACGCCCTGGGCTCCATGCTGGGCCTCGCCCGAGCGGCCGGCGCCGCCGGGAAGCGGGTGACGGCCTCATTCGGCGCGCCCTTCGCCGTCTCCGCCCAGTACGGGTTTCTCGACCTCGCCCCGCTCGTGCCCCCGCAGCGCTTCCCCGCCGCCCCGGAGGTCATGGTGGTAGTGGACGTCGCCGCACCCGACCGCCTCGGGGAGCTGGCCGGGCCTGCGGCGCGAGCGGGCACCCTGGTGATGCTCGATCACCACGCCACCAATGCCGGCTTCGGCGATATCTCGGTGGTAGACCCGACGGCGGCGGCCACCGCGGAACTGGTCTACCACCTCATCCGCCGTCTGGGCTGGCCCCTGGACAGGGAGACGGCCACGGCGTTGCTGACCGGCATCGTCTCGGACACCGGCCGATTCCAGTATTCGTCCACCGCCCCCGGAGTGCTGCGGGTGGCCGCGGCCCTCATCGCCGCCGGGGCCCGCCCGGAGGAAATCGGTCAGCGCTTGTACGAGTGGCGCCCCTTCGGCTACCTGCAAGTGGCGGCGGCGGTGCTGGGCCGGGCCCGGCTCGAGGACGGCCTGGCGTGGAGCGTCCTGTACGACGCCGACGCTGCGGCCGCCGGGGTCGGCCCCGAGGACCTCGACATGCTCGTCGACGACCTGCGGGTCGCCCGGGAGGCCGAGGTGACCGCCCTGGTGAAGGAGGTGGCGGGGGGCTGGAAGGTCTCGCTGCGTTCCCGGGGCCGGGTGGATGTGGGGGCCATTGCCGCCGGGCACGGCGGCGGGGGGCACCACAACGCTGCCGGTTTCAACGCCCGGGGTGATCTCGCCGCCGTGGTGGCCGCCGTCCGCGAGCAGGCCCATGCCTGACGGCTTCCTGCTCGTGGACAAGCCGGGGGGCTGGACCTCCCACGACGTGGTGGCCCACTGCCGCCGCCTGCTGGGGGAGCGGCGCCTGGGCCACGCCGGGACGCTCGACCCCATGGCCACCGGCCTCCTCGTCCTCGGGTTGGGCCGGGCCACTCGCTTGCTGCGCTTCGTGCAGCACCTGCCCAAGGTCTACCGGGCGGTGGCGGTGCTCGGTGTGGCCACCGACACCCTCGACGCCGACGGGGCGGTGCTGTGGCGGGAGCCCATGCCGGTGAACGAGGATGAAGTGCGCCGGGCCACCGCCCGCTTCGTGGGGGTCATCGCCCAGGTGCCTCCCATGGTGTCGGCTCGCCGGGTGGAGGGGCGACGCCTGTACGACCTGGCCCGCGAGGGCAAAGAGGTCGAACGGGAGGCCCGCACGGTTGAGGTGCACGCCTTCGACCTGGTGGACTTCGCCCCCTCCGACTATCCCGAGGCCACTTTCCGCATCCGCTGCAGCACCGGCACCTACGTGCGGACACTGGCCGACGACCTGGCCCGGGCCCTGGGCGGGCGGGCCCACCTCAGCGCCCTGCGCCGGCTGCGCAACGGGTCGCTGCGAGTGGAGCAGGCCCACACGCTGGAGGCCCTCGAAGCGGCGGCCGCCGCCGGACGGGCCGCCGACGCCCTGCTCGAACCGGCGGAGGGCCTCGCGGACCTGCCGGCGGTGCGGGTGACCACCGAGACGGCGGCGGCGGTCTGCCACGGCGCGGTGTTCCCCGCCCCGCTGCTGGGGATCACCCTGCCGGCGGCCGGGCCCCACCGGGTTCTCGACAGCGGTGGGCGCCTGCTGGCGGTCTATCGGGTGGAGGGGCGGGCGGCCCGTCCGGAGGTGGTGGTGGGATGAGGGTCCTCACCGGCCCGCAGTCGGCCTGGGACCTGGAGTGGCGCCCCCGGGCGGTCACCATCGGCGTGTACGACGGGTTGCACCAGGGGCATCGGCACGTGATCTCCCTGCTGCGCGAGAGCGCCGCCGCACGCGGGGGCCTGGAGTGCGCCGTGGTCACCTTCGACCCGCACCCACTCACCGTGGTGGCCCCGGAGCACGCCCCGCGGCTGCTCACGGGTATAGAGCACCGCCTGGATCTGCTGGCCGGGGCGGGCCTGGACCTGGCGGCGGTGATCCCCTTCGACGAGGCCATGCGGTGCCAGACGTCGGCCGGTTTCGCCGCCACGGTGCTGGTCGGCGCTCTGCAGGCCCGCCTGGTGGTGGTGGGCGAGGACTTCCGCTTCGGGCACCAGCGCACCGGGAACGTGGCCTCGCTGTCCGAACTGGGCGACGCCCACGGATTCGAGGCGGAATTCGTCCCCCTCGTCGGCGGGCAGGCACCGGTGTCGTCCAGTCGCATCCGGGCCATGGTGGCCGCCGGGGACCTGGCCGGCGCGGCCGCCGCCCTGGGCCGTCCCCACGAGGTGCGGGGCGCGGTGGTGGCGGGGGAGGGGCGGGGGCGCCGGCTGGGGTTCCCCACCGCCAACGTCGCCGTGCCGCCGGAACTGGCCCTGCCCCCGACCGGGGTGTACGCGGTTCGAGCCGGGCCCCGGGGGGGGTCCCTGGGCCCCGGAGTGGCCAACCTGGGCACCCGGCCGACGTTTGGGGGTGGGGGGTTGTCGCTCGAGGTTCACCTCCTGGAGCCTCCGGGGGATCTGTACGGCGCCACGCTGCGAGTGGCTTTGGTGGTCCGCCTGCGGGACGAGCGGCGCTTCGACGACCCGGCCGAACTGGCGGCGCGGATCGCCGCCGATGCGGTCGCCGCCCGGGCGGTGCTGGGCGCCTCTTAAGACTCGCGGCGCAATACGGGCGTCTGTCCACGGCCACCGGACGGCCAGAGAGGCCTGATCGCTGGTAGGAGAGGTGCAGCGGGAGAATCGCGACGCTTTCGTCGAATCGGCATCGAGCAGGCCTTCAGAAACCCGCTGAACCCTATTGGGCCGCAGATCTTTGGGGGGAGCGCCGGTTCGATTGCCGGTTCGAGGCCCCGGGGATCGGCGACCTCTCAGGCGTCCCAGGCGCAGCGGAACCCGGCCCGGAAGTCGGGGCTGGACCCGTGACTGCTGGTGCGGTAGGAGGTGCGGGCCTGCCCGGCGTCGCCGGCCCACGATCCGCCCCGGCGCACCCGGTTCACCACGGTGGTGGGCCCGGTGGGGTTGCGGTCGGGAGCGGCCTGGTAGTAGTCGGCCTGGTAGTAGTCGCCCACCCACTCCTCCAGGTTCCCGGCCATGTCGGCCACTCCGTAGGGCGACACCCCCTGGGGGAAGGACCCGACGTGCACCGGCCCCTGCGCTCCGGATTCGTCGGTGTTGGCCCGGCCTGCGAACCACTCGTCCCCCCAGGGCCAGGTGCGCCCGTCGGTGCCCCGGGCGGCCTTCTCCCACTCGGCTTCGGTGGGGAGGCGACCGCCCATCCACGAGCAGTAGGCGGCGGCCTCCGCGTGCCGGAGGCCGGCCACGGGGAAGTCGCCGTGGCCGCGTTCGTAGAATCCCCCGGCCCACGACGCCGCAAAGGGGAGGCCGTCGGCCCGGGCGAACTCGAGGTACTGGCGGTTGGTGATCTCGTAGCGCCCGATGAGGAAGGCGTCGAGGTAGACCCGGCGCCGCGGGGCCTCGTCGGCCCGGTGTTGGTCGCTGCCCATGAGGAACCACCCGGCCGGGATCTCGACCCGCCCTCCGAGGACCGCCGGCGAGGGGCCCATCTCCCTCACTACGGTGAAGCGTTGGGAGTCGATGCCCTCGCCGGCCGGGACCAGGCGGTGGGCGAAGCCACCCCATGTACCCGCCCAGACCACTCCTCCGGAGGCGGCCAAGGCGGTGATATGCCCGTCGCCCTCCCAGAAGCCGGGGAGGGCGGTCCCGTCGGGAGCGAAGCGGAGCACGCCTTCGCCGTCGGTGCCCACCCAGGCGGCGCCGTCGTCGGTCACGACGATGCGGGTGACGGCGGCCATGCCCGGCATCGCGTGGCGGACCGCCTGCAGGGTGCCGGTGGCCCGATCGAGGCGGGTCACCCCACCGCCGGGGTGGCCCACCCAGATGGCATCTGCAGTCACCGCCAGGGGGCCGGGCAGGACCTCCTCGGGCAGGCTCTCATGTCCCCCGACGGTGAGGCGGGCCACCCCGCGCGGCGTGGCCACCCAGACCCCTCCCAGGGGATCGGCGGCCATGTCCAGGACCCGGTCGCTGCGCAGCGCCCCGGTGGAGAGGTCGTAGAGGCGCCACTCGCCCTGGGCGTCCCGCCGCACGACCCCGGCGGCGTTGGTCGCCGCCCACACCGCGCCGTCGGCGTCCACCACCACCTCGTGCACCATGGAGGCCGAGGCGATGACCGTGGTGTGGTCGCGCAGGGCCCAGGCTTCGGAGCCGGCCCGGGCCAGGCTCCCGGTCCCGGTGGCCGGGTCGGCGCGTCCCACCCAGACGCCCTCTGCCGCGGCGGCGAGGGAAACCGCCAGCGCCCCGTCGCCGGAGGGGCCCAGGGCCTCCCAGCCGTCCCCGCCCAGGCGGAACAGGCCCGAGCCGGCTGCGGCGATGAGACTCCCGTGGTCGTCGGCCAGGGCCCGTACCGATCCCCAGGCCGGGTCGTCGGGGGCCTCCACCACAACGGTTGGCCGCGCCGAGGAGTGCCAAGGTGCCGTCGAAGGTGCCCACCCAGACGCCGACCCCGCCGAAAGGGAGGAAGGCGGAGACCCGCGCCTCCTCGGCGCTGGGGAGGGCGACGTCCCCGACGGTGGTCGGGGCGGGCGAGGGGTTGCCCGCGCACGCGGAGACGGCCAGCGCTGCCATCGAGAGGGCCAAGAGGGCTCGGGTCATGAGGCCTCCCCGCCCCATTCTGGCCCGGATCGGGGATGCGCCGCGGCGACCCCCTTGAAACCGCCCGGCCGTTGGCCCACCTTTGGGGAGCCGCCGTCCAGGAAGTGCCGTGATCCCGACTCTGGCCCTCGCCGTCGCCCTGCTGGCCGATCCCGTTCCCGCCGACGGGGTGCGCCTCGCCCCCGACCCGGTCCCCCCTCCGGCGGCGGCCGCCGGCGTCCTCAGCGCGCCGGGAGCGCCGGCGGGCCTTCCTTTCCCGGTCGCGGCCGGGGGGGCGGCTGCCGGCCTGGCGGTGCTGGCCGCGGCCCGGTGGCAGGGCCGCAAGGAGGACGGGGACGACGGCGCCGACCCTCTGGTGGTGTTCGTCTCGGGCCACGGCAACGCCTCGGCGCCGGGCCTCTTCGCCCACCTGGTGGCCCTCATGGGCCTCGACGCGGGCAGCACTCGCTACTTCGACTATCGCTGGGCCGACGGGGGCGGCGACCACGACCGGGCGTCCGAGAACGCCTCCATCGACGAGACCGCCGATGCCCTCGACGGTTACCTGGCCGGTCTCGCCGACTCCGGGCGGCCCCTCTACCTGGTGGGCTTCAGCAAGGGCGGCACCGGCATCGCCGAACTGGTGGCCCGCTGGGACCGCCGGGAGCCCGGGGCGGCCCACGGGGTGGTGGGGGCGGCCCTGCTCGACCCGCCCATGGCGTCGGGGTTCCACGGCTGGCTGCAGAGTGTCGGCAAGGCCTGGGGCCCGATCCCCGACGACGGCGGGTACGACCCCATCCGCTGCGACTTCCGGGGCTGCACTGACACCCGCCGCCACCTGGGCGACGCCTCCGGGGTGGAGGTGGTGGTGATGCGCAACCCGCAGGCGGCCATCACCAACTTCGCCGATGTGCCCGAGGGCCTGCGGGTGTACGAGGCCTCGGACGGCGGCCCCGGCTTCGTCGAAACCCTGGTGACCCATCCCTGGGATCTCGGCTCCCGGGTCACCGATGCCCACCTCGCCGTGCTCGACGACCCGCGGGTGGCCGAATGCATCACCGCCGAGGTGACCGGGTCCGGAACCTGCCCCCTGCCCCGGGCCGGCCAGGCGCCCCCGGCGGGGGCCATCGTCCACGGGCCCGGGAACGCCCTGAAGGTGGCGCTCAACAAGAGCCTCTAGGAGAATCCGTCAATGGACTCGCCCCGGCGTCACGATCCGGCCCACGGTCGAAACGGATCGTGATGATCCCCGCGACCTGTCGATGCACGCTCCAGGGGGGCGGACGGCGAAACCGCGGCGTGGCGGGGTTGGCGGAACGACCTGCTATGATTCGCCTTCGCCGGGTCCGACCCCGGCACCTTCTATGAAGGACACCCGCACTCTCATCGAGGAATTCGGCACGCACGCCGCCGACACCGGTTCGCCGGAGGTCCAGGTGGCGCTGCTCACCGAACGTATCAATCACCTCACCGACCACCTGAAGGGCCACGACAAGGACCATCACGGGCGGCGGGGTCTCCTCGTGATGGTCGGCAAGCGGCGGCGTCTGCTCGACTACCTGAAAGACCAGGACGTCGAGCGGTACCGGACCCTCATTTCCCGCCTCGGCCTCCGCCGATAGGGAAGAGGCCCGGAAGCCCGCGGCTCGGGTGCCCGGAAGGGCCTGGGCCGGTCGCGGCAGTCCAGAAAGCCACCGGGGGACTCCGGGTCAGTTGTCAGTTGCCACCTCTCGACTTCGCCGAGGTGTGACCACTGGTAATTGGCTCGCTCTCCCCCCCAACGAGAGGTTGAGAGCGTGCCCGAAACATCAGTACGCGGCGCAGTAGGCGACGCCGAAATCGCCTTCCTTACCGGCAAACTGGCCCTCCAGGCCGACGGCTCCGTGGTCGTCACCATGGGCGACACCGAGGTGCTGGCCACCGCCACCGCCACTCACAAGCCGCGGGAGGGGGTGGACTTCTTCCCCCTGACCGTCGACGTCGAGGAGCGCATGTACGCCGCCGGGAAGATCCCCGGCTCCCTCTTCCGGCGCGAGGGGCGTCCCACCGAGAAGGCCATCCTTACGGCGCGGCTCATCGACCGGCCGCTGCGCCCCCTGTTCCGCGACGGCTACCGCTGCGAGACCCACATCGTGGCCACCGTGCTGTCGGTGGACGACGAGCACCCCTACGACGTCATCGCCCTGAACGCCGCTTCGGCGGCGCTCATGGTGAGCCCCATCCCGTTCCTCGGTCCCATCGGGGCGGTGCTCATGGCCTTCGCCGAGGGCGCCTGGATCCCTATGGCCACCTACCCGCAGATGGAGAAGGCGGTGTTCACCATGGTGGTGGTGGGCAAGCGCAACGACCAGGGCGGCATCGATATCGCCATGGTCGAGGCCGGAGCCACTGAGGACGCCCTGCGCCTGGTGGCGGAGGGGCAGGCGCCGGTGGATGAAGCCACCGTGGCTGCGGGCCTCGAAGAAGCCAAGGGGCACATCGCCCGGTTCATCGACCTGCAGCTCGAGCTGCGGGCGGCGGTGGGGGAGATCCCCGTCGTCGAGTACCCCGTCACCCCCGACTACAGCGACGAGCTGCTCGCCCGGGTGAGCGAGGCCGCAACTCCGCGGCTCGTCGGGGCGGTGCGCCTTGCCGCCAAGCAGGAGCGCAACGCCGCCGAGGACGCCGCTCGTGCCGAGACCCTGGCCGAGCTGGGCATCGACTCCGACCACGAGGACTACCCCGCCGCGCTGCGGGCCTTCAAGACCACCACCAAGAAGGCGATGCGCCGCCGGGTGATCGAAGAGGGCGTCCGCCTCGACGGCCGCCGGGCCGACGAGGTGCGGCCCATCTCGGTGGAGGTGGGGGTCGTAGCCCGGGCCCACGGGTCCGGCCTGTTCCAGCGGGGCGAGACCCAGGTACTCAATGTGACCACCCTGGGCATGCTGCGCATGGAGCAGATGCTCGACACCATCTCCTTCGAGGACTCCAAGCGCTACATGCACCACTACAACTTCCCGCCGTTCTGCACCGGCGAGGTGGGCTTCATGCGAGGCCCGCGCCGCCGGGAGATCGGACACGGCGCCCTGGCGGAGAAGGCGGTGCTCCCGGTGATTCCCACCACGGAGCAGTTCCCCTACGCCTTCCGCCTGGTCTCGGAGGTGCTGTCCTCCAACGGGTCCTCCTCCATGGCCTCGGTGTGCGGGTCGAGCCTGTCGCTCATGGACGCCGGGGTCCCCATCGCCGCCGCCGTCGGCGGGGTGGCCATGGGCCTCATCGCCCACGAGGGCGGCTACATCACCCTGACCGACATCATCGGGGCCGAGGATGCCCTGGGCGACATGGACTTCAAGGTGGCGGGGACGCGTGACATGATCACCGCCCTCCAACTGGACACCAAGGTCGAGGGCCTGCCCGCCGAGGTGCTCGCCCAAGCCCTCGATCAGGCGCGCGCCGGCCGGATGCACATCCTCGACGAGATGGACAAGGTCCTCTCGGCTCCCCGGCCGGAACTGAACGTCTACGCCCCGCGCATCGAGGCGGTGCAGATCCCGCGCGACAAGATCGGCGAGGTCATCGGCCCCAAGGGCAAGATGATCCGCCAGATCGAAGAGGAGACCGGGGCCACCCTCGAGATGGAGGACGACGGCACGGTCCGCATCGGCTCGCCCGACGGCGAGAGCCTCAAGAAGGCCAAGGATTGGGTGCTGGCCATCGCCTTCCCGCCCGAGGCGGAAATGGGCAAGGAGTACGAGGGTGAGATCGTCAACATCACCTCGTTCGGCGCCTTCGTCAACATCCTGCCCGGCCGCGACGGCCTGCTGCACATCTCCAAGATGGGCGGCGGCAAGCGGGTGGAGCGGGTCGAGGACGTCTTCGCCCTCGGCGACCGGGTGACCGTGGTGGTGCGGGACATCGACCGCAACGGCAAGGTCAGCCTCGACCTGCCCGGGGCCGCCCCGGCGGGTGAGGGCGACGAAGGGCGCCGACCCGAGGGCGGGTACGGCGACCGGGACCGCGGTGGGGACCGCGACCGCGGCCCGCGCGGCGGTGGCGACCGCGATCGCGGGCGCGGGGGAGACCGGGACCGCGGCGGACGCGACCCGGCCCGCCGCCCTCGCGGCGACCAGCCCCGGAGCGACCAACCCCGGAGCGACCAACCCCGTAGCGGGGGCCAGCCTTCTGGCGGCAACCGCGAGGGGGGCCGGCCGGGCCGCACCGTGGTGTCCTTCGAGGACGACTTCGAGCGGGGCCTGTAGGCCCCAGCGGCATTCGATTGCGTGAGGAGGGCGGCCTGCGGGCCGCCCTCCGGCGCGTCCGGAGCCCTCTTGGCGATCGAACATATGTTCGATTAAGATGTGAGGCCCGGCACAGGGAGGCGGGTGCCATGGCAGAGGCGGCGCGAGCGGAGGCGGCGGTCCCGGAGGACTTCCCGCGAGTGGTCCCCGGCGCCGAACCGGGCCGGGTGCTCGGCCTGGTGGGGCCGCCCGGGTCGGGCCTCACCCGTCTCGGCCTGTCGCTCCTGGCCGACCCGGCCCGCCGGGGCCCGGTGGCGGTGGTGGACGTGCGCGGCTGGTTCTGCCCCCCGGCGGCCTGGGAGGCGGGGGTTCCCCCGGAGCGCCTGGTGGTGGTGCGCTGTCCGGAGCGCGACCTGTGGGGCCGGGTCACCGCCGCCCTGCTCGAAGGACTGCCCGCGGTGTACGCCGAGGTCCCCCCCGGCGCCAACGAGGCACTGCTGCGCCGCCTGGGCGCCCTGGCCCGGGCGCGCCGCGCCGCCCTCATCCTCCGCTCCCTGCGCGGCGACCTCCCCTCGGGCCTGGCCCACCTCAACCTGGTGGGCGAGGCGGTGCGCTGGGAGGGGGCCGGCCCGGGGCACGGGCGGATCGCCCGGCGGTGGCTGACCTTGCGCGCCGCCGGGCGGGGAGTAGGCGGCATCGATCAGGTCTTCGAGGTGGCAGATGACGGCACGGACGCTCTGCGTGTGGTTCCCCGACTGGCGGCTGCGCCGGCCGGACGCGCCGCCGGGTGAGCCCTGCCAGGTGGTCGGCGACGGGGTGGTGCTCGCCGCCAACGCCCCGGCTGCCGCCGCCGGGGTGGTGGTGGGCATGCGGCGGCGGCAGGCCGAGACCTTGTGCCCGGCGGTGGTCACCCTGGCCGCCGACCCCGGGGCCGAGGCGGCCGCCTTCGAGGCGGTGGCCGCCGCCGTCGAGGGCCTGGTGCCCCGGGTCGAGGTGGCCGCCCCCGGCCTGCTCTTCGTCCCCGTCGCCGGCGCCGTCGGCTACTACGGGGGGGAGGGGCCTCTGGTGGCCCGGGTGGCTGCGGAGGTGGCTGAGGCCGGGGGCCCGGGGGCGCGCCTCGCCCTGGCCGATGGCCCTTTCGCCGCTCGCCTGGCCGCCGCCGCCTCCGACGGCCCGGTGATCGTCGCCGACACCCGGGCTTTCCTCGCCGGCCTCGACGTGTCGGTGCTCGTCATGGAGGAGATGGCGGCCACCCTGCGCTGGCTGGGGGTTACCACCCTGGGGGCCCTCGGTGCCCTGCCCCGGGAGGCGCTGGCCTCCCGCTTCGGCAACCCCGGACTGGAAGCGCACCGCCTGGCCCGCGGGGAGGACCGCTGGGTGCAGCCTCGCCCTCTGCCCGAGGACCTGGGGGTGGAGGAGCGCTTCGACCCGCCCCTGCAGGACCTGGAGCAGGCTGCCTTCGCTGCCCGCTCCCTGGCCCATCGGCTCATCACCGGCTTGGGGCCCTGGGGCGGGGCGCCGCACCGGGTGGTGGTCGAGGCCGAGTCGGCCGCCGGGGTGGCCCGGTCCCGCACCTGGCGCAGCGCCGACCCCTTCGGCGAGGCCGAGGTGGCGGAACGGGTGCGCTGGCAGTTGCGGGCGTGGGTGGAGTCGGGCGGGGTGCCCGGGGGACTGGCGGTGCTCCGCCTGGCGCCCGCCGACCGCTCCGACCGGGGCCGGCAACTCCACCTGGGCGATGATGCCGCCTCAGACCTGGAGGCCACCCGGGCCCTGGCCCGGGCGCAGGCCCTGGTGGGGCCGGAGGCGGTACTCTCGGCCCGGCCGCAAGGGGGTCGCCGCCCGGGGGAGCGAGTGCAGTGGCACCGCTGGGGGGAGCTCGCCCCGGCTCTGGAGCGCGACCCGCGGGCCCCCTGGCCGGGGCGCTTGCCCGGGCCCTCCCCGGCGCTGGTGCCCCCCGAGCCGCGGCCGTTGGAGGTGGAGTGGGACGGCGGCTCGCCGGAGCGGGTGCGCCTGGGGAGCCGCTGGGAGCCGGTGCTGGCCTGGGCCGGGCCCTGGCGGCATACCGGGCGCTGGTGGGCGGGGGAGGGGGCCGCCGACCGCTACCAGGTGGTCACCTCGGCCGGGGCGTTCCTCTTCGAGGTGCGGGGCGGGGTCTCCTACCTGGCCGGGGTGTACGACTGAGCGGGAGCGGCCCGGCAGCACCGCCTCTCACCGCCTACCCTGCCGCCCATGGATCGTGAGGCCTGGAACCAACGCTACCGGCAGAAGGACTTCGTGTGGTCGGTGGAGCCCAACCGCTTCCTGGTGCCGGAGGTGGAGGGCCTCACCCCGGGGCGGGCCCTCGACCTGGCTGCCGGAGAGGGGCGCAACGCCATCTGGCTGGTGGCCCGGGGCTGGGCGGTGACGGCGGTGGACTGGTCTCAGGTGGGCCTGGAGAAGGGGCGCCGCCTCGCCGAGCACCAGGCCGTGGAGGTGGACTGGGTACTGGCCGACCTGGGCGAGTGGGAGCCCCCGGCGCGCGCTTTCGCTCTGGTGATCGTCCTCTACCTGCAACCGCCCGCCGAACTGAGGGGCCTGGTGTGGCGCAAGGCGGCGGGGGCAGTGGGGGAGGGGGGCCGCCTCATCGTGATCGGGCACGACGTGGCCAACCTCACCGAGGGCTGGGGCGGCCCGCCCGACCCGGTGTTCCTCTACACGTCGGGCGACGTCGTGGAGGCGGTTGGGGCGGAACTGGAGGTGGTGCGGGCGGAGAAGGTGCTGCGTCCGGCGGAGACCGACGAGGGCCTCCGCCACGCTGTAGACAACATCGTGGTGGCGGTGCGGAGGTAGCCCGGTCGGGGTCTGTCGCGGCCGTGCCGGGGAGAAGGGAGGTGAGGCGGCGTCACCCCAGGGTGAGGCGAGGGCACTCGCTGAATGGTGTACTTGGCGAGCAGCACCCCAGGGGACAGCGATGTCATGCCGGCACCCTCGGTCCCGGGCCCCCCCAGCCGGTGATCTTGGCAGAACCAGGGTGGCAGTCGAGGTGCCAGGGCTATGACAGGCCGAGCGGCGAGTTGCGGCCACTCT
>JBDROA010000030.1:0-8212 GCA_043810615.1 Actinomycetota bacterium
GACGCTGCCAGGCGCAGGCTCCAGGAGCTCATCGCGCCGGGTACCGGCGGCGCAACTCCTCCCCGGTGACGAACCGGAGTAGTCACGCCCCCGCTCCCTGGGAAGACCTACCCGGCCATTCCCCCGGCGTCCCCCAGCCACACCCGCAGCGCCGCCAGGAACGGCTCGCGGGCGTGGCGCTCCGCCCAGGGCTTGTGCCCGCAGCGGGGGAAGCCGCGGTACTGCAGTTGGGGCAGGTGTCGCCGTAGCAGGTCGCAGGTGGCCGGGCCGGGGTGAGGGTCGTCGTCGCCGTGGAGCAGCAGCACCGGGCAGGTGACGGCGGCGAACGCCGCCGGTTCAACCCCTTCGGCCTGCAGGCGGAGGGCGTCCGCCCAGGTCTCGGCGTGACCCCGGGCATCCACCGATAGCGGCTCCCCCTCCTCCCCCGGCAGGGGGGCGTACGCCTGTGCCCGGGCCAGGAGTCTCCCCAGGGCACTCAGCAGCCGGTCGCTCTCCTCGTCAGAGCCGGCCGCCGCCATCTTCCGGCGCAACTCATCCACCCGCCGCCCTTCCTCCTCCCCCAGCCGGGAGGCCAGCGTGCGCTCGTAGGAGGCCCGGGAGGCCGCGTCGTAGGTGCCGCAGCCCACCAGGGCCAGGGAGCGTGCCCGGCCGGGATGGGCAGCGGCGAACGACAGGGCGAGCATCGCCCCCCACGACCAGCCCACCAGGGCGGCGCCCGCCGGGAGCGCCGCCGCCAGGTCGGCCACGTGACGGGCCACCGTCAGCGGCGAGCCCCCGGACCGGCGCTGGAGAGGTTCGAACACACGGCACCCACCGGCCAGGGCACGTGCCAGCGGAGCCATCTCCCCTGGGGCGCCCGGCCCGCCGTGAAGCAGGGCTACCCCCGGCCCGTTCGCCCCGTAGCGGTGGACCTCAATGCGGCCCTGGGGTCCGACCGGCGCCGTCATCCGGCGGCCAGGATCCGTTCGATCACCTCCATGTTGGCGATCGAGTCCGACATGGGGAGGGGCAGCGGCGCCCCGTCGAGCACCGCCGCGGCGAAAGCCTCGGCCTGCAGCGTGTACATGTCGGCCGGGGGGAAGGGGAGCACCTCGGCGGGCTCCTGCGGCGGCGTCGGAGCCCCCCGATGCAGCAGCACGCGGGTGGGCCGGTCCCCGGGGACGTTGAAGGGGATCTCATGGGTGATCCGCCCCTCGCTGCCGTACACCACCACTCGCTGGTCGGCCTCGGCCCGTATGGACACGCCGAAAGAGGCCAGGCGGTCGCCGAACTCGAGCACCGCGGCGACGAGCACATCGACCCCGGAGGCCGGATCGCGCCGGACCGCCGCCGAGACCGCGGTGGGCTCTCCCCCCATCAGCATGCGAGAGAGGTCCACGCAGTAGCAGCCGATGTCGAGCATGGCGCCCCCGCCGTAGGCGGCGACGTTGCGGATGTCCCCCGGGTCATCGTTGAAGAAGGAGAACCACGACTGCACGGCGCGCAACTCGCCGATGCGCCCGGCCTCGATCAGCCGCCGGGTGGTCGCCCAGGTGGGATGGAAGCGGTACATGAAGGCCTCCACGAGCACCCGCCCTGCCTTGCGGGCCACCTCGTCCATCCGGTGGGCCTCCTTCGAAGAGAGGCCGATGGGCTTCTCGCACAGCACGTGCTTGCCCGCCTCGAGGGCGGCGATGGTCCACTCGGCGTGGAGGTGGTTGGGCAGGGGGTTGTAGACGGCGTCCACTTCGGGGTCGGCGAGCAGGGCCCGGTACGACCCGTAGGAGCGAGGGATGCCCAGTTGCCGGGCGGCGAACACCGCCCGGTTGGCTTCCCGGGAGGCGATGGCCGCCACTTCGCACCGCCGGGCCGCTTGCATGGAGGAGACCACCCGGCGGGTCCCGATTCTCGCCGTGCTCAGGATGCCCCAGCGCAACGCCGTCATGCTTCCCTCCCCGTTCCCCGCCACCCCGATCGGCCGGTGCCGCGTCGTTCTAGCAGGCGCGGGCACCAGTCGGGGCGTCCCCGTCCTCGCCGGGGCGTGTCGCCGCGGCTAGTCGGGCCACACCGGGGCCCGCTTCTCCAGGAAGGCATCGATGCCTTCGGCCGCCACTTCCATGCCGGCGTTGCGCGTCATCACCGCGGTGGCGTACTGGTAGGCCGCCTCCCCGGTCAGGCGGGCCTGGGTGTAGAAGGCCTGCTTGCCCAACTCGAGGACGATGAGGCTGGACGCGGCGACCCGGCGGGCCAGTTCCCGGGTCTCCTCCTCGAGCCGCGCCGCCGGGACGACCCGGTTCACCAGGCCGATCGCCCGGGCCTGGTCCGCCGACACGAAGTCGCCGGTGAAGAGCATCTCGAGCGCCGGCTTCCTCCCCACCGCGCGCGACAAGGGGACCATGGGGGTGGAGCAAAACAGCCCGATCTTCACCCCGGGGGTGGCAAAGCGGGCTCCCTCCTCGGCCACCGCCAGGTCGCAGGCGGCCACCAGCTGGCACCCCGCCGCGGTCGCCGTGCCGTGCACCTGGGCGATGACCGGCTGCGGAACCTGGTGGAGAAGCATCATCAGCCGCGAGCACTCCTCGAAGGTGAGGCCCGCCTCGGCCGGCCGTCCGCGGAGCTCGGCGAGGTCGTGGCCGGCGCAGAAGTGCCTCCCCGCCCCCCGCACCACCAGAACCCGGGCGGTGCGCCCCTCCCCGGCTCGCCGGAAGCAGTCGGTCAGTTCGGCGATCATCTCGCGAGAGAGGGCGTTGGCCTTCTCGGGGCGATTCAGGGTGATCACCCCGGTCTGCTCCTGCTCTTCGTAGACGATGGTTTGGTAGTTCACGCCGTCCCTCGCCTCCCGTCGTGTCTCCATGGAAACCATCCTCCCGAGCCGGCTGAGGGGCTCAGCCCTCCAACTCCCCGGCGATGGTGTTGGCCCAGGCCTCCGCATGGTCGAGGCGCCGCCAATCACCCGCCATGCCGTTACGGGCCATGGACTTGGCGACGAACCCGGGAGCGCCGGAGTCGAGGCGGCCACCGAAAGTCACCACGTCCTCGGCCCCGAGCCCTTCCGCCAGGGCCTGCACCTTCCGGGGCAGCCCCACCGGGTCGTCGGCGTGCTCGTCGCCCAGGGGGCCGCTGTGGAACAGCCACAACCGGGACGGCTTCTCGCCGGAGCGGGCCAGGCGCTTCAGCAGGCGCACCGCCTCTCTCCGCCAGCGCCCCATGTAGAGGGCGCTACCCACCACCGCGGCGTCGAACGCCGCCCGGCGGGGCACCTGCCCGGCCGGGGCCACAGTCACCTGGTGGCCCCGCCCCCGCAGCGTGTCGGCCACCCGCGCCGCAATCTCGGCGGTGCCGCCCATCTTGCTCCCGTACGCCACCAGCACCCCGGCCATCTCTCCCTCCGTCTCGGTCGCCGGGCCCATGGTGGCGCGCCGCCGCCCCCGCCGCCAGCCGAACGACCAGGCCCGCCGGCGCCACTAGCGTGGCCCCGCCATGACCGATCTCCTGGTGGAAGCCCGCCACCTCACCAAGCGCTTCGGCACCCTCACCGCGGTGGACGACGTCTACTTCGAGGTGCGCCCCGGCGAAGCCTTCGGCTTCCTGGGGCCCAATGGGGCCGGGAAGTCATCCACGATGCGCATGATCGCCGCCGTCTCCCCGGTCACCGAAGGCCACCTTCGGGTGCTGGGCCTGGACCCGGCCACCCACGGGCCCGAGATCCGCAGCCGGCTCGGGGTGGTCCCCCAGGAGCAGAACCTGGACGAGGAGCTGTCGGTCTACGAAAACCTGCTCATCTACGGGCGGTACTTCGGGCTGCCCAGAAAGGTCATCGACGAACGGGTAACCGAGCTGCTCCACTTCGCCCAGCTGCAGGAGCGGCGGGACAGCCGGGTGGAGCCGCTCTCCGGGGGCATGAAGCGCCGCCTGATCATCGCCCGCGGCCTCATCAACCAGCCCGACGTGCTCATCCTGGACGAGCCGACCACCGGATTGGACCCCCAGGCCCGCCACCTGCTGTGGGACCGCCTCTACCGCCTCAAGCAGCAGGGGGTGACGCTGATCATCACCACCCACTACATGGACGAGGCGGAGCAACTGTGCGACCGCCTTGTAATCATGGACAGGGGCAAGATCGTGGCCGAAGGCTCCCCCCGGGAGCTCATCGAGCGGCACTCCACGCGCGAGGTGCTGGAACTGCGCTTCCCCGTAGGCATGCAGGAGGAGATGGTGGCCCGCATCGACGGCCTGGCGAAGCGCACCGAGATCCTCCCCGACCGGGTGCTCCTCTACAGCGACGACGCCGACGAGGCCGCCGCCCTGCTCGCCGCCCGAGGGGTGATCCCCGAGGCAACGGTGAGCCGCCGCTCCACCCTGGAGGACGTGTTCCTCCGGCTCACCGGGAGGAGCCTGGTCGAGTAATGGCCGTGCCTCCGGCTCTCCGTGTTGTCGAGTACGGGGCCCGGGTCTACCGGCGCACCTGGCGGGGCAGCGTCATCTCCACCTTCCTGAACCCGGTGCTCTACCTGCTCGCCATGGGGGTGGGCCTGGGCAAGTTGGTGGACGAGGGGACCGGCAGCAGCGGCCTGGCCCTCCCCTACCTCACCTTCCTGGCGCCCGGCCTGCTGGCCGCCACCGCCATGCAAACCGCCGCCGGCGACGCCTCTTACCCGGTGATGGCCGGCATCAAGTGGCGCAAGACCTTCCACGCCGCCCTGGCCACCCCCCTGGAGGTGCGCGACCTGGTGTGGGGCCACCTGGGCTGGGTGACCATCCGGATCACCTTCGTGTCGGTGGTCTACGCGGCGATCATGACCGCCTTCGGGGCTACCAGCCCGCTCGAGGGCCTGCTGGCCGTGCCCCCGGCGGTCCTCACCGGAATGGCCTTCGCCGCCGCGGTCACCGCATACACCGCCCGGCTCAAGGACGAGACCGGCCTATCCACCCTTTTCCGCTTCGGCATCGTCCCCCTGTTCCTGTTCTCGGGGACCTTCTTCCCCGTCGGCCAGTTGCCCGACTGGATCGAGCCCCTGGCTTACGCCACACCGCTCTTCCACGGGGTGAGCCTCTGCCGGGGCCTCGCTCTGGGGGTGCCCTTCGAGGTGAGCCCAGCCCTCAGCGCCGCCTACCTGGTGGCCTGGGTGGCGGCCGGCGCCTGGCTCTCGCTGCGCTTCATGCGCCGGAGGCTGGTGCTGTGAGCGAATCCGCCACCCTCACCACCCGGGTCCTCCCCCCGGTGCGGCCGGGGCGCCACGCCGGGCGCCTGCTGGAGCGCAACTTCCTGGTCTACCGCCGTGCCTGGCTGATCATCTTCTCCGGCTTCTTCGAGCCGCTCTTCTACCTGTTCTCCATCGGGGTGGGCCTGGGCGGCCTGGTGGGCGAGGTCACCGGCCCGGGGGGCACGCCCGTGAAGTACGCCGCCTTCGTCGCCCCTGCCCTGCTCGGCTCATCGGCCATGAACGGGGCCATCTACGAGTCCACCTTCAACATCTTCTTCAAGCTCAAGTACGGGAAGATCTACGACGCCATCCTCTCCACCCCCATGCAGCCGGCCGACATCGCCGTGGGGGAGATCACCTGGTCGCTGATGCGGGGGGCCATCTACGCTTCCGGCTTCCTGGTGGTCATGGCCGCCATGGGCTACATGCCGTCGTGGTGGGGCATCCTCGCCCTGCCCGCCTCCACCCTGATCGGGTTCGCCTTCGGCGCCTGCGGCATGGCCGCCACCACCTTCATGCGCTCCTGGCAGGACTTCGACCTGGTGGGCCTGGTCACCCTGCCCCTGTTCCTGTTCTCGGGCACCTTCTACCCGCTGAGCGTCTACCCGGCGGCCTTCCAGGTGTTCACCCGCTTCTCCCCGCTGTACCACAGCGTGGAGATCATCCGCGCCCTCACCCTGGGGGCCTTCGACTGGAGCCTGGCGGGGCACGTCGCCTTCCTGCTGGCCATGGGGGGCGTCGGAGTGGCCATCGCCGCCCGCCGCCTGGGGAAGCTGCTGCTGAAGTAGGAGCGTTCGCCCCGGCAGCCTCCCGCCCCGCCCGGTAGCCTTCCGCCGTCCACTGGAGGGAGGGGATCGTGCCCGTCGCCGGCTACGCCGGGGTGAGCGACGCCGAGTACCGGCGTCGCATCCGCGCCTGGACCATGTACGACTGGGCGAACTCAGCCTTTTCCACCACCATCCTGGCCGCCGTCTTCCCCATTTACTACAGCCGCGTCGCCGGGGAGACCCTGCCGTCGGAGGCGGTGGCCACCCAGTACTGGACCATCTCGCTCTCCATCGCCCTGTTCCTGGTGGCCATCGTCTCGCCCATCCTGGGGACGATCTCCGACCTGCGCCGGGGTAAGAAGCCGATGCTGGCCATCTCGGCCGGGGTGGGCGTGGTGGCGGTGGGCCTGCTGGCCCTGGTCGGCTCGGGCGACTGGCTGTTGGCCTCGATCTTCTTCGTAGTGGGGCGGATCGGGTTCGGGGCGTCGCTGATCTTCTCCGACGCCCTGCTGCCCCACGTCGCCCGGGAGGAGGACCAGGACCGGGTGAGCAGCCTGGGCTACGCCATGGGGTACGTGGGTGGGGGCATCCTGCTGGCGATCAACGCCGCCATGATCATCTTCCTGGGGGAGATCCCCGGGTCGCGCTGGTCGTTCCTGACCGTGGCGGTGTGGTGGGCGGTGTTCTCGATACCGGTGCTGCGCCGCGTGCCCGAGCCGCCGGCGGTGACGGCGAGCGGGCCGCAGGTGAAGGTGGTGCGGGCCTCCTTCCGTCGCCTCGGCGAGACCTTCCGCAACCTGCGGCAGTACCGCCAGTTGGCCCGCTTCCTGGTGGCCTTCCTCGTCTACTCCGACGGCATCGGGACGATCATCGCGGTGGCCGCCATCTACGGGACGGAACTGGGCTTCGGCGCCACCGAGTTGATCCTGGCCCTGCTGCTGGTGCAGTTCGCCGGCATCCCCTTCACCCTGATGTTCGGCAGCATCCCCGGCGGGGCCGGAGGGCACGAGCGGCGCCGGGCGGCGTTCGTGGCCTTCGTGCTGTTCAACCTCGTGGCCCTGCCGCTGGCAGGCATGCTGGGCAGTCGGGCCCTGGCCGCCGACCTGGTGGGCCGCTCCCGACCCGACTTTCCCGCCACCCCCACCGCAGTGGGCCAGGGGAAGTACGCGGTGACCGACGCCGGGGTGGGGCTCGACGGTGCCTGGGGCGTGGTGGCCGGGGAAGAACTGAGCCGGGGCGCCGGGTCCGACTACGCCTTCACCTCGGCGCCCGGCGACATCCTCGAGTTGGCCTTCAACGGGCGGGAGGTCGAGGTCGCCTACGCCCGGGGGCCGGACTTCGGCGTGCTGGCAGTGCTGGTCGACGGCGTGCCGGCCCTCGACAAGGACGACGGGCCACTGACCATCGACGGTTACAACGCCGCCCTCCGCTACGAGGAGAGGGTGATCTTCGACGCCGGGGCCGACGGGGAGCACCTGCTGACCCTGCGGGTCACCGCGGAGCGGAACCCGGACTCGACCGGCTCGCTGGTGGGCATCGGCGACCTCGAGGTGCTGCCCCCGGTGCGGGAGGCCAACCTGGGGGCGATCCTGGGGATGCTGCTCGCCATCGAGGCCGTCGGGGCCCTGGTCGCCCTGACCGTGGGCCGGCCGCTGTTCGGCCGCCTGGCCGCATCGCTCGACACCAAGCGCACCCTGCTGCTCGCCCTGAGCCTGTACGTGGTGATCGCGGCGTGGGGGTTCGTGCTCGATGCGGTCATGGAGTTCTGGTTCCTGGCCTGGATGGTGGCCATCGTCCAGGGAGGGAGCCAGGCCCTGAGCCGCAGCCTCTACGCCGGCATGTGCCCGGCGCCTCTGAGCGGGGAGTTCTTCGGGTTCTTCTCGATCATGGAGAAGTTCTCCTCGTTCTTCGGGCCGCTGCTCTTCGCCGCCGCCATCGCCGTCTTCGGCAGCAGCCGTCCGGCGGTACTCAGCGTGATCCTGTTCTTCGTGGTGGGCGGGTGGCTGCTCACCCGGGTCGACGTGGAGGAAGGCCGGAGGGCGGCGCGGGAAGCAGAACAGGCGATGGCCGGGGAGGTGGAGGGGTAGGGGGGAGACAAGCCGACTCGAACCAACCGGCGCCGAGGGTTCCGTGCTCCAGCCGAGCATGGTCGTGGCGGGCCGACATGACCCGCCCCGCCCCGCCCCGCCCCGCCGACGAAGGGGAACTGCAACGGCAAGGCACCTCATCCGGTCAATCCGCCTACTTCAGTCCAAAGCAGGT
>JBDROA010000031.1:0-15316 GCA_043810615.1 Actinomycetota bacterium
GGGAGCGACTCCAACGGTGGGGGGCGGCCGCATCTGACGGTCACTGTTCCCTGGGAGACCCTGCGTAAGGGTTCGGGTGTGGTGGACGCCGAGGCCGGGCCGATCAGTGTCGAAGCGGTTCGCCGTCTGGCCTGCGACGCCTCGGTTTCCCGGATGGTGCTTCAGGGGGATTCCACTCCGGTGGAGGTGGGCCGAAGACACCGGGTGGTCCCTCCTGCCCTGCGGCGGGCTTTGGACCTGCGGGATCAGGGCTGCACCCATACGGGATGCGACACACCGGCCCGCTGGTGTGACGCCCATCACATTCGACACTGGGCGGAAGGCGGAAGAACCGATCTGGCCAACTTGCGGCTCCTCTGCCGACGCCACCACCGCCAAGCCCACAACCACCGGCCCTACCCCCGACGCCAATAGGCCGCGAGCCGGCCGGTCCGACCCTGAACCACCACCACCACCCAGCACCCCCACCCCGGGGTGGGGAGCAGTTCACTCACCCCACCAGGAGGCTCTTGGCGAGCAACCCGACGGCGGCGAGGCCGGAGAGCCACAGGATGGCGGCCCGCAGCATCGTTCCCTCCACCCGGGGAGCGAGGAAGCGACTCGACCACAGTCCTAGCAGCATCGCCGGCAGGAGCAGCGCCGCCAGGGTGAGGTCGGCGGGCAGGATCTGGTGGGCGACGGCCCGGGCCACCAGGTTGATCACGTTGCCCACGACGAATACCGCCGAGAGGGTGCTCCTCAGGGTCGGGCCGGCGGCGCGGTGGTAGACCAGGGCCAAAGCCGGCCCTCCCATGCCGGCCACGTGGTTGCCTACTCCCGAGCCGATCCCGGCCAGGAAACCGGTGGCCCGGTTGCGGGTGACCGTCACCCCCGAGGCCAGGATGGCCACCGCCGCCAGGATGGTGGCGGCCACGGTGATGGAGAGGAGGCGCGTTCCCAGCACCGCCACCAGCCAGGCTCCCAGGACGGCGCCGGGGACGCGGCCGGCGATCACCCACCCGAGGCCGGCGGTGTCGAGTGCCCCCCGGTTCCTCCAGAAGAGGAAACTGTTGAGGACCAGGGCCAGCAGCATCTGAGGCACGGGGACCAGGGCCGGATCCACCAGGGCCAGAGCCGGAACCGACACCAGGGCGATGCCCATGCCGATGGTGCCATGGACCGCTGCTCCCGCGAAGGTCAGTCCCCAGGCGAGGGCGAGGACGGGGAGCGAGGCCGGCATGGGGGCCTCAGACTCCGGAGGGGGAAAGGCTCACCGGCCCAGTATCCCAGAGGCCGGCTCACCCGGCGCCGGGCCGCCCCGGGGCCGGAGGGTGTAGATGACCCAGGGGGCGATACGGGTTTCGCTCACCCAGGGGTAGGGCTCATCGGCTCGGCCCAGCGGGCGGTGGGTCTCCACCGGGTGCAGGCCGGCGGCGGCGAAGGCGTCCATGTAGGCCTCGTGCGACCAGAGGATGTCTTCGACGGGACGGCGATCGGGCACGTCGGTCATCACGATCCGCACCCGATCGCCACTCTGCGCCGTCCGGTTCTCCGGGAACCGGCGAGTGGTGAAAGAGGCCCATTCGTGGACGTAGATGTCCGGTGACGAGACCAGGTTGATCAGTACTCCCGCCGGGGGCAGCAGACGGCGGAGGGCCGAGAGCAGGCGCACCTTGGCCTCCATGCCGGGCACGTTGTCGAAGGTGAAGGCGGCCAGGGCCACGTCGAACGACGCCACCGGGAAGGCGGCGGGGCCCTCCTCTGCCACCAGGCGATAGTCCCCCTCCGGGTCCTGCTCGCGGGCCCTCTCGAGCATGGCGCCCGACAGGTCCACCCCGACGGCGGCGAACCCGAGCCGTTTCAGGAACCGGGTGGACCGGCCCGCTCCGCATCCGAAGTCGAGGGCCGCCGTCCCGGGGGCGTGGCGGCTGAGGATTCCCGGCAGGTCGCGGAAGGCCAGGTAGTAGGTGTTGGGGAACTCCAGGGAGGCGTAGGAGGCCGCCCGGGCGGCGTCGGCGTAGACGTTGGAGAAGTCCACTGGGGTGCCCGTTGTGGGGTGCCCGCCGAGCCTACCGGCTGCCGCGGGAAGGGCGGGCGCCTACTCCTGCGTGCGGTCGCAGGAGTCGGGGGAGTAAATGCCCGTGACGCGGGCGTCGTCGTTCTGCGACTCCACCGGCCCCCACAAGAGGAGGTCGCCACCTCGCTGGCCGCGCAACTCGAACACCAGGCCCGCGTCGGTGTCCACCACGAACTCGATGAGGAACCCGGCGTAGATCTCCCGCATCTGCCCCACGGTGTCCATGACGCGCAGGCCGCTCTTGGTCTCCATGTCGGTGGTCGGCGAGGTGATGCCGCCGTACCTGAGGTCGAGGCGGTAGGAGACGAACTCGCTGCTGCCCACCTCGCCGTTGACCACGATGTTGAGGGGGCCCCACTGCACCACCCGGATGGCGTTGCCGGGGCACTCCCCCCAGGAACCGCTCCCCACGATGAACCCGGTGTCCTGCGTGGGTTCGCCGAAGGTGGCGACGAGGCGCCCGAGCACCTGGTCGCCGTCGTCGCCGAAATCCAGGGGGCCGATGTCGTCCTTGGTGAGCGTCAGTTCGGTGATTGGGATGGGGTCTCCCACCGCGACGATCGGCGGGGTGCCGCCGTCCGGGATGGAGGTGGTGGTCACTGTGCCGTCGGTCCCGGTGGTGGTGGTCGTGGACCCGTCCCCCGTGGTGGTCGATCCGTCTCCCGCGGTCGTGGTCGATCCGTCTCCCGCGGTGGGGGTCGTCCCGTCGCCGTTCGTGGTGGTGGTAGTGGTGGCGGCCGTTTCGTCGTCGGGGGCCAGGAAGCCGAAGGCGATGATGCTGATGGCGGCCAGGGCCACGGCCACCGCCAGGCCGATGAGCCAGGCGTTGGGTTGGGCGGGAGGGCCGTAGCCGCCGCCGGAGCGCGGCACCGGGACCCGCGTGCGACGGGCCGGCCCGGCCTCGAACCTGGGGAAGGGCTCGCCTCCGGGGGGCTCAGCGCCTCTGCTGTCACGCGGTGGCTGATCCACGTCACCCGCCGTGTTCGTGTAGGAGAGATGATACGGGGCGCGGCGGTGTTGTCGCGGCAACGCCGCCGACTGCAACGGGTGGGGGCCTCTCAGCCGTCGGCCACGATGCCGGCCGCCCCGGGATAGGCCGACTCCAGCACCTCGGTGAATGGGGCCTGGGGGAGCAGGACGTAGGCCCCGGCATCGGTGACGTAGGTGGCCGCCGGGATGGAGGGCCGGCGGATGGAGGCGATGTTCAGCCCGCGCATGTCCCAGGCCAGGCCGATGGCGTCGCCCAGGGAGAGTTGGTCGTCGATGGTGAAAGCGTCGGCCAGGTCTTCGACGAGGGCGGAGAACTCGGTGATGGAGCGAAAGGCCTTCAGACGGGAGAGGGCTTCCAGGAGCAGTTCCTGCTGCCGCTGGTTGCGGGTGAGGTCGTTGACGCCGGGCATGCGGCGCCAGACGCCGTCTACCAGTTCCTGAGTGCGACGGGACCGTACCCAGGAGAGGGTCATCGGCCCATCGGCCCGGGTGCAGCCGGCGGGGAGGTCGAGGGGCGGGTCGGTCTTGGAGTCGCGAACCGCGTAGTCCACGCAGATCTCCACTCCCCCCACCCGGTCGACGATCGCCTCGAACCCTTCGAAGTCGAAGACGGCGAAGTGGTCGATCTGCACCCCGGTGAAGTCCTCGACGGCCACGCTGAGCAACTCCGGGCCCGTGGCCGCCTGCCCACACCCGTTCAGGTTGGCGTTGACCCGGGTGTAGCCGCCGGTGCACGGGTTGGGCAAGTAGAGGTCGCGGGGGATGGACACCATCACCGGGTCGGACCCGTCGGCGGGTAGCAGCAGCAGCACGATGACGTCGGCCCGGCTCGAGTCCCCCCGCTGTGGCCGGTAGTCGCTCCCGATGACCAGGAGGGCCTGCAGGGCGTCCGGGGCCAGCCGGGGGGAGGTAGGGAGGGTTACGTCGGGGGGCAGGGTCCCCGGCACCTCGGCCCCGTCGTCGGTGCCTTCGCCCGGGCCTCCGCTCACTGCGATGGTCCCCTGCTGGCCCAGGGCTTCGCGGGCGTCGGTGACGTCGAAGGGGAGGCGCTCCACGTTGCGCCAGGCCCGCCAGACGCGGAAGGCCTGCCAACCCGACCAGGCGACGGAGACGGCCAGGAGGAGGATGGCTCCTCGAATGAGGTTGCGCCGCAGGTGGGTGCTCAGCGTCACGGGGCGACTCTACGCCCGGCGCCGGGCAACTGCAGAGGGCTACCGCCGAGCAGGCGCCGCAAGTCGGCGGGGTCGGTGATGGGGGCCTCGCAGGTGAAGCGGCGGCAGAGATAGGCGGCGGGCCGGCCCTGCACCGGGAACCTCCCCTCCAGCAGAGGGACGCCGCCGGCATGGCGGCCGTCGCCGCGGGCCACGAACACCTCGGGGCGAAACGACTCCTCGGCGGCGGCGAGAAGGGCCGCGGTGGCGGGGTCGTCGTACGCCCCCACTATCGCCAGTTCCCGCGGCGGGGCCAGGGCCACGGCCAGCACCCCGGCCAGGTGCCCGACGGCGGCCGGGGCTCGCTCCAGGAGGGTCCCCGCCGCCCGGAACACCGCCTCTGCCCGCTCGAGGTACCGATCCTCCCCGGTATAGGCCGCCAGGGTCAGCAGGGCCTCGGCGGCCAGGGCGTTGGCAGACGGGGTGGGGTGGTCGGAGAAGTCCAGCGGGCGGGCGATCAGGGCCTCGGCGTCGCCGCCTGTAGTGAAGAAGGCGCCGGTGGCCGGGTCGCCGAAGAGACGCACCATGTCCTCCACCAGGCCGGCGGCGGCACCGAACCAGGCCGGGTCGCCATCGGCCCGGAAGAGGGCGAGGAGGCCCAGGGCCAGGGCGGCGTAGTCGTCGCAGAAGCCCGCCACGTCGCCGCGTCCGTCCCGCCGGGAGCGGAGCAAGCGCCCGTCGGGGCGGCACAACTCGGACCGGGCGAAACGGGCGGTGGCACCCGCGGCCTCCAGGTAGCGCGGCTCGCCCAGCACGGTCCCCGCATCGGCCAGAGCCCGTATCGCCAGGCCGTTCCAGGCGGCGACCGCCTTGTCGTCGCGGGCGGGGCGCACCCGGCCGGCCCGCCGTTCCCGCAGCGCGTCCAGAGCAGCAGTCACCGCATCGTCCACCGCGCCCGGGCTCACCCCGGAGACCGCCGCCACCTGGGCAGCGGAGCGGGATCGGTGCACGATGTTGCGGCCCTCGAAGTTGCCTTCTGGGGTCACGCCGAGGACGGCGGCGGCCGCGGCGGCGCCGGGCCCGGCCGCGGCGACGAACTCGTCCCAGGTGAACGTGTAGAAGCGGCCTTCCTCGCCCTCGCTGTCGGCGTCCTCGGCCGAAGCGAACCCGCCCTCGGGGAGGGAGAGGTCGGCGAGCAGGTAGTCGAGGGTGGTGCGGGCTACGGCCGCGAAGCGGGGCTCCCCGGTCACCTGTGCCGCCCGGCCGTAGAGGCCGGCCAGCAGGGCGTTGTCGTAGAGCATCTTCTCGAAGTGGGGCACCAACCAGCGCTCATCCACGGCGTAGCGGGCGAAGCCACCGCTCACCTGGTCGTGGATGCCGCCGTCGGCGATGGCGGTCAGGGTGCGTTGCACCATGGGCGCCGCCTGCGGCGCCCAGTCGGAGCCGGCAACCCGCAGCAGGAACTCCAGGCTCGCCGCCTGGGGGAACTTCGGGGGGCCGCCGAACCCCCCGTGAACCGGGTCGAACGAAGCCTCCAGGGCGTGGTACACGGCGCGCAACGCCCCGGCGCCGGGGACCTCGCCGGCCGGGGACAGCGGGACCGCCAGCCGCCGTGCCAGGTCCGCCCCGGCTGCGGCCAGCTCGGCCCGGCGCCCTTCCCAGGCCTCGTGGACGGCGGTGAGCACGCTGCCGAAGGCGGGTAGGCCGTGGCGGGCCTCGCGGGGGAAATAGGTGCCACCGAAGAAGGGCGCGCCGCCGGGGGTCAGGAAGGCGGTCAACGGCCAGCCGCCCCGTCCGGTCAGAGCGGCCACCGCGTCCATGTAGAGGCGGTCGACGTCGGGGCGTTCCTCACGGTCCACCTTGATGGCCACGAACCACTGGTTGATGAGGCGAGCGGTAACCGGGTCGGAGAAGGACTCGCGGGCCATCACGTGGCACCAGTGACAGGCGGAGTAGCCCACCGACAGCAGGATTGGGACGTCACGCCGGCGCGCTGCGGCGAAGGCTTCCTCGTCCCACTGGTGCCAGTCGACCGGGTCGCCGGAGTGGGCCAGCAGGTAGGGGCTGGCGGAGTCGGCGAGGCGGTTGGAGAGGGTGGCGGACACAGGCGGCGATGGTATGCCGGGGAGGGGCGCTATCCGGTCGGGTGAGCGGCTCGGGTCGCGTCGGGGCGGGCGCGAAAACGCTTTCCCGCTCCCGCGATCGGGGGGTTCACAAACCCCCGCTTCTGTGACATAGTGTGCGAGAGCTGGCCCTTGTGAACTCCTTCACAAGGGCTGCGGCTTCCAAGAGGTTCCCGGCAGGAGAGGACACGACCTTCCCCATGACGGTAGGCAATCGGACGCGGCGGGACCGAGAGCGGGCCAAGCTCACAGATGAGCGCGGGCGGCTGACCACCGACCTGGTCAGCCAGTACCTGACTGCCATCGGCGAGTACGACCTGCTCACCGCCGAGTTGGAGGTGGAGTTCGCCCAGAAGATCGAGGCCGGCGAGGAAGCCCAGCGCCGCCTCGAAGAGGGCCGGGTCATCTCCAAGGTAGAAGAGGTCGAGCTGAAGCGCCAGGTCCGCCTCGGGCGGCAGGCCAAGGACGACTTCCTCACCGCCAATCTGCGACTGGTGGTGGCCAACGCCCGCCGCTACGCCAACACGTCGGGGATCGACTTCCTGGACCTCATTCAGGAGGGCAACCTGGGCTTGATCCGCGCCGTCGAGAAGTTCGACTGGCGCAAGGGGTTCAAGTTCTCCACCTACGCCACCTGGTGGATCCGCCAGGCGATCACCCGGGCCATCGCCGACAAGTCGCGCACGGTGCGCATCCCGGTGCACCTGCACGACACGCTGGCGGCGGTCCGGGCCGCCCAGGCCAGCCTCAAGGCCGAGCTCGGCCGCGACCCCAAGCCGGCCGAGATCGCCGAGGAAGCCGGGGTCACGGTGGACAAGGTGGAGCTGGCCCTGGGGGTGGCCGACACGGTGTCGCTGGAGCAGCCGGTGGGCGAGGACGGGGCTCAGCTCGGGGACTTCATCGAGGACGAGGACGCCGTCGACCCGGTGCGGGTCACCGAGGAGCTCGACATCGCCGACAGTCTCCGGCGCTCCATCTCCCGCCTGCCCGACCGCGAGGGGCGCATCCTCGCCCTGCGCTACGGGTTCCTCGACGGGGTGCCCCGCACCCTCGAGGAGATCGGCGACGAGTTCAACCTGACCAGGGAGCGCATCCGCCAGCTCGAGAAGCTGGCCCTGTGCCGGCTCCGCCATCCCTCCTTCGGGATCCGCGAGCAGGACCTGGTCTGAGAGGACGCGCAGGCTTGGGGCCGCCCGGCCCCGGGAGGGCGGCGGGAGCAGCCCGCTAGCCTCGTGGCGACGGCGCGGGGAGGATCACCATGAAACTGGGCTCGCTGGTCGGGGGCAGCGCCACCGTCATCGGCCGCGAGGCCACCGTCGCCGAGGCCGCGGAGGCCCTCATCGCCGACGGCGTGGGCAGCCTGGCCGTGGTGGAGGGGCGGCGCCTGGTGGGGATCATCACCGAGCGCGACGTGGTTCGCGCCGTCTCCGAGGGGGCCGATCCCGAGGAGGAGGTGGTGGCGGACTGGATGTCCGAGACCCCGGACACCTTCGCCCCCGACGTGGAGGTGCGCGAAGCGGCGACCTGGCTCCTCGAGATGGGCTACCGGCACATGCCGGTCATGCAGGACGGGGAACTGCTCGGCATCGTGAGCATCCGCGACATCCTCTGGGCGATCATCTCCTCGGAGGACTGAGCCGGTTCGGCGGGCACGCCAACGGGCTCGTCCCGGAACGCCGCTACAGCGTGCCGGGCATGCCGAAGCGCCATCGAACCTGCGACCCACCAGCGAGTCCGCTCAGAGGATGCGGGCGAGCCGCCGATTGAGGGCGGCCATCACTGCCCGCACCGCGGCCAACGATGGGCCGGCGTCGGCGAGCAGGGCCGTCCCCACCAGGACCTCGCCGTCGGCTCCCAGGCGCACCTGGGCCAGGGCGACGCGGGCTTCTCCCAGGTCGACGGTGGCCACCGCCATGAGCTCGGTCTGGATGCGGTCGCCGCCGATGTGCTCCACCGCCTGGAGCGCCGCTTCGGCGGCGAGGCGGGGCCGGTGCGGCGGGTCGGCTCGGCCCACGGCCGTCCCGTAGTGGTGGCGATCCTGCCAGTCCAGGGTGATGGTGACGCGCACGTCGTCGCCGTCGGCATCTTCCTCGATGGCCACGATGGCCGGGCGCTGGTTCACCGGGCGGAGGGTAGACGGCCCGGGAGCGCCGGCGCCAGCGTCGTCAACCTACCGGGAGCCAGACCAACGCCAGCTCGTCCACCGTGACGTCGCCCTTCTCGAGGTCAATCTCGACCATTTCGACATCGGCGGCCTTGGCGGCCCAGGCGGCATCGAGTTCCGCCAGTTCGTCGCCGAGGTCGTCCTCCAGGGCTTCCAGGTCCTCCACCTTGCCGGTCAGGCGGGTTTCGGCCCCGGCACGGCGTTGCTCCGCCTTGCGGGTCATGGAGCGCTTGGAGGTGGCGGTGGAAAGGGAACGGGTAGAGCGCCGGCCGCCGAAGAGCACCCCGATGAGAGTGCCCACCCCGGAAGCCATCTCCTCCTGGCGCCGGGTCTCCTGGTCGAGGGACGCCTGGTCCACCTTGAAGCGCGCTTCCTCGATCTGACGCCGCAGGGTATCGAGGCGCCCTTCAAAGCGGTCCCGGATCTTGGCGGCCGCGGCGTCGGCGGCGGCCTGGGCGGCGGCGTCGCAGCGGGCGGTGAATTCGGCGGGGGACTCCCCCACCCGGGAGTAGAGCTTCAGGGCCCGATTGCGCCCCACCTCGAGGGTGCGGGCGCGGGCGAGGTGGTCCTTGAGGGCGCGGGCGGCGGCGGCGAAGAACGCCTTGTCGGCCAGGTCCGCTTCGGGGAGCAGGTAGGCCGCCCCCGCCGGCGCCTCGGCGAGGAAGTCCCGCGCGTCGTAGTCCACCGCCACGGCCGCCGCCGGGTCGAAGCGCTCGCCGAGGGGGTGGAAGACCGCTTCCCACTCCTCGACGTGGCGCACCCCGGCGGCGGCGTCGTCGAAAGTGAGGTGGGCCCTTGCGGCCAGGGCCGCCGCCAGGCGGGTGCCTCCCCGGCGGGCGCCCACCGTCTCGGCCCACGCCGCTCCGGGGTCCAGGTGGTACACGGGCACGCCGGCGGCGACCCGGGGGGGCAGGGACGTCTCGTCGTCGGCGGGCTCCCGGGCCGCCGGGGTGGCGGGGCGGGCGGCTCCGGCGGCGCGCCGGGGGTCGGCGGCGGTGAGTCGGGCGACCTGGTCGAGAGTCAACGGCCCGGGCAGGTAGGACAGGGCCCAGCGGGTGGTGAAGAGGGCCGGATCCTTGGCGCGGGTGTTGTGCAGCAGGAACTGTCGCTTGCCCAGGCCCGAGACGAGGGCGTCGAGGCGGGCCAGGTCGCGGTCCCCGGAAGCAGACTGCAGCGCCTCGAGGATCCGGGCCTTGTCGCGCTCGGTTTGCAGGCGGCCGATGCACCAGGTGCCGGCGTTCGACATCGCCTTGTAGTCGAGGTCCACCGGGTTCTGGGTGGCCAGCAGCATCCCCACGCCGAAAGCCCGGGCCTGCTTCAGCAGGGTGAGGATGGGTTTCTTGGCCGGGGGCATGGCGGTGGGGGGCACGAAGCCGAAGACCTCGTCCATGTAGACCAGTGCTCGCAGACCGGACGACCCGGACTGCGAGCGCATCCAGGTGACCAGTCGGGAGAGGGCCAGGGTGACGGTGAACTGGCGCTCGGCGTCGGAGAGGTGGGCCAGGTAGAGGACTGCCGCCCGGGGCTTGCCCTCCGGAGTCCACAGGAGCGAGGGGATATCGAGGGGCGCGCCGCTGCGCCATGCGGCGAAGGAGGGCGAGGCCAACAGGTTGTTGAGGCGCATGGCCAGGGCCAGGCGGTCCCTCTCGGGGAAGAAGGTGTCGATCTCGAACACGCCGAGTTTGCGCAACGGCGGCCGTTGCACCCGGACGATGAGACCCTCGAGGGTCAGGTCGGTGCCCTCGGCCCAGGCCCGCTCGACCAGGTTGGCCACCAGGATGTGCTCCCGGCTGGCCAGGGGGTCGGCCTCGATGCCGGCGAGGCCCAGCAGGCCGGAGACCAGGCCCTCGATCTCGTCGCGGTAGACCTCCCCTCCCGTGGTGGTGTAGTCCCCGGGGGCGGCCAGCGATCCGAGGACGTCGAGGGGCACCCCGGCGGAGGATCCCGGGGTGTACACGGTGAACTCCGCCGCAGAGTGCAGGGAGGCGACGTCGGTCTTCCCCAGGCCCCAGGACCGGAGCCCCTTGGACCAGGCCCCGGCGGCGTCGGCGGCCGCCTCTTCGGGCGTCTTCCCGTCGCGGCGGGCGGCCGCCTCGTCCACCCAGGGGCGGAACTCGGCGGGAGCAAGGTCGGGGAAGGTGAGGAGCAGGTTGGCCATGTCCCCTTTGGGGTCGAGGATCAGGGTGGGAATCGCGGCCCGCAGGGCCTCCTCGAGGAAGATGACACCCAGGCCGGTCTTCCCGGACCCGGTCATGCCCACGATGACCCCGTGAGTGGTGAGGTCGGCCGGGTCGTAGTGCACCGGTGCCCCGGTGCGCTCCCCGGTGGCCGGATCCACGATCCCGCCCAGGTAGAAGCCTTCACCCGCTGCCATCGCCACCTCCCCGGTCGCGGGGCGAGTGTAGAGGGGCCTCCCGAGGGGCCGGGGCGGAGGTTGCTGCCCCGCCGCCGCCGCGCCCTCTAGTCTGTGCCCCCTGAGGAGGCATTGATGCCGAGATCGCGACTCGTCCTGGCCCTGGCGCTTACCGCCCTGCTCGTCGCGGCTTGCGGCGAGGAGGGGGAGCAGCCCGTCGTTACCCCCGACCTCTCCATCGACCGCCAGGTGGGCTACGCCGTGGTGGTCGACCAGACCGGGGGCCGCACCCTCATCGGCTTCAGCACCGACCGCAATGCCATCTCCGGCGACTCCTACGACGTCTCCCAGGCGGTGTGGCGGGTGGAGGCGGGCCCCTGGAACGAGCCGTTGGTCACCTGCCTGGCGGTGGGGAAGCGCCTCGAACTGGGGATCAGCAAGGTGCAGAACGCCTCGCAGCCCGGCCTGCTGAAGAACCGGGTGATCTGGCTCAGCTGCCTGGCCCCGGCCGACGAGTAGGAGCGTGCGTCAGTAGGTCGTGGGCACCGTCACGATTCGGCTCGATCTTGAGCCGAATCGTGACCCGGGGGCGAGCCTTTTGACGGATGCTCAGCCGGGACGCGGCGGCGCACCTCGGCCACCGCCGCCGCCGCATCGGGGACCAGGGTCACCATCGAGGCGTCGGTGCCCACCGCCCCCACCAGTTCGGGGATCAGCGCCGCCCAGGAGGGCCCCACGGCGATCACCGGCTTGGCCGGGGCCCCGGCCAAGCCGGTGATGAAGGCGATGTTCCAGGCCACCATCAGTTCGGTGAGCGTGCCGATGCTGCCGTCGAGGGTTATGCAGGCCGCGCTCATCGAGAGGATCAGGTGGATGCGCTCGGTGATGGATCCGGCCGGCACCTCCTCTTCCACCCAGGCGTTGGCCCCGGAGCGGCCGGGGAAGGCGGCCGGGGCGGTGACGCCGATCACCCGCCCGCCGGCTGCGGCGGCTCCCCGTGAGCACGCTTCCATGGTGCCCCCGTATCCGCCGGTGGCCACGGTGTAGCCCGCCCCGGCCAGCAGATGGCCCAGGGAGCGGGCTTCCTCGTAACCGGGGTCGCCGGGACGGCCCGCCGAGGAGCCGAACACCGCGATCACCATCGACGCGCCTTCTGGCTGCTCCGCCGCCTCCGCTGTGCCCGGCATGTTCCTCCTCGTGCGAACAGCGGCATCCTGGCGTGCCGCCGGGCCGGGGGCAAGGCGGTTGCCCTAGGGTGGAGGCGCCCACGCCCGAGGAGCGCCATGCCCTACCGCACCATCATCGAACCGTTCAAGATCCACTCGGTGCAGGCCATCGATTTCCCCAGCCCCGAGCAGCGGGAGGAAGCGCTGCGCCGCGCCGGGCACAACCTCTTCGGCCTGCACGCCGACGAGGTGATCATCGACCTGCTCACCGACTCGGGGACGGGGGCCATGTCCGACGCCCAGTGGGCGGCGATGCTGGTAGGCGACGAGTCATACGCCGGCAGCCGTTCTTTCTACCGCTTCCAGGAACGGGTGCAGCGGCTCACCGGCCTCCCCGAGGTGATTCCCACTCACCAGGGGCGGGCCGCCGAGTGGATCCTCTTCGCCGTGCTGGTGGGGGAGGGCCAGGTCGTGCCCAACAACACCCACTTCGACACCACCCGGGCCAACATCGAGTACCAGGGAGCCCGGGCGGTGGACCTGGTGATCCCCGAAGGGCGCAACCCGGCGACGGAGCACCCCTTCAAGGGCAACCTGGACGTCGCGGCCCTGGAGAGGCTCATCAGCGAGGTCGGGACGGAGCGGATCCCGTTGGTGATGGTCACCGTGACCAATAACTCCGGCGGAGGCCAGCCGGTCTCGATGGAGAACCTGCGGGCGGTGCGCGCCGTGTGTGACCGCCACGGTTTGCCTCTCTTCCTGGACGCCTGCCGCTTCGCCGAGAACGCCTGGTTCATCAAGAGCCGGGAGTCGGGGTACCAGGACCGCTCCCCGGAGGAGATCGCCGTCGAGATGTTCTCCCTGGCCGACGGGGCCACCTTCAGCGCCAAGAAGGACGGCCTGGCCAACATCGGGGGCTTCCTCGCCCTCAAAGACGCCGCCGCCGCCGCTCGCTGTCGCAACCTGCTCATCCTCCACGAAGGCTTCCCCACCTACGGGGGATTGGCCGGGCGCGACCTGGAGGCGATCGCCGTGGGCCTCGAGGAGGTGCTGCACGAGGATTACCTGCGTTACCGCATCCGCTCCACGGAGTACCTGGCGGAGAAGTGCCACCAGGCCGGGGTGCCCACGGTGCGGCCCCCCGGCGGGCACGCGGTGTACCTGGATGCCCGGGCCCTGCTGGCCCACATCCCGCCGGCGCAGTACCCGGCGCAGGCCCTGGCGGTGGAGTTGTACCGCGACGGCGGGGTGCGCGGGGTGGAGATCGGCTCGGTGATGTTCGGCCGGCCCCAATCCGACGGCACGGAGGAGCCGGCGGCTATGGAACTGGTGCGCCTGGCGGTGCCCCGGCGTACCTACACCCAGAGCCACATCGACTACGTGGCCGAGGTGATCCTCGCCGTGGCCGAGCGGGCCGGCGGCATCAGGGGGTATCGGATCGTGGAGCAGGCCCCCTGGCTCAGGCACTTCACCGCCCGCTTCGCTCCGCTCTGAGAGGGACCGGGCCCGTCGCGGCGTCAGCAGTCGTACGCCTCCAGCGACACCAGTGTCGGGGCGACGGCGGCCAGCCAGGTGCTGTCGACCCAGGAGCAGACGTCGGGGGCCTCGGCCAGTTCCCCCGTCTGCACCATGTAGGCGGCGTAGGCCTCGATCATGGCGAGTTGGGCGTCCTCGAGGTTGGCACCCCACACCTCGAGCCAGCCCCGCTCCTGCCACCGGGAGGCCACCTCGTCGGCGGTGAGACGGAGGCGGTCGGCGGTGATCGTCGCGGCGGCATCGAGGTTGTTGCGCACGTACTCCTTGCCTTCGAGCCAGGCATGCACCAGGCGAGTCATCCCGTCGTCCCCGTGGGCCTCCTGCCAGCGGCAGGTGACGCTCACCAGGACGACTTCCCGGTAGGACTCGCCGACTTCGCCGATGTAGCGGCATTCGTCCTCGCCGCAGGCCGCCAGCGCCTGCCCCGGGATCGGCTCGGTCCAGATCACCGCGTCCACCCGGTTCCCCGCCAGGGCGTCGGCCAGGTCGAGGGTCGCAATGTCCACGACGTCCACGTCGTCCCAGGCCACGCCCTCGTCCGACAGCCACATCCGCAGGGCCATCTCGGCGGGGCTACCGGCGGTGGTGCCCACTCTCCGGCCGATGAGGTCGTCGGCCGTGATGAGGTCGCTGCGCCCCACCAGGCGCATGGTGTCCCCGGCGATGAAGTCCAGGGGGGCGCGCCAGCACGCCCCGTCGGCCAGGGCGGCGAGGGCCGCTCGGGCGTCGGGCAGCACCAGGTCGACCTCGCCGGCCACGGCGGCGGCCAGGGCCTCCTCCGGGGTGGCGAAGACCTCCGCCGTGATCTCCAGGGCGTTGGCCGCCCCGATGCCGGTGACGGGATCGGCGAGCACGAAGGGAATGGCGAAGGCGACGCCGGGAGTGACCCCGAGGCGCAGTGCAATGGGCGCGGGGAGGGTGGTGGTGGTCGCGGGTAGCGGGGCGGGCCGGGTGGTGGTGGTCGTCGTGGAGGTTGAGGTGGTGGGCCTCACGGTGGTCGAGGCGGGTTCGGCACCGCCTCCACAGGCGGCGGCGAGCAGGGCGGCGGTGAGGACGATGGCGGGGAGGCGGTGGCGGGGTCCTCTGAGTGGGGCCATGGTCGCCCAGGTTAGGGGGCGCCACGACCGGTCCGCCCCGGATTCGCTCGCTCGCTCATGGGGCAGAGTCGGAGATCGACGAAGCCCGCGACCGGTCGGCGCGGTATCCCGGAGGCGGGCGGGGTCGGAGGGAGCCCTGCCCGGCAAGCGTTGGGCGTCGCCATCCCGGATGACCTCCGCCCCTGGCGGATCCGGGTCGTCCCCGGCAGACTGGGGGGTGATGTTCCGCGATCGCCGCCACGCCGGCATGCTCCTCGGGGAACGGATGCGGCCCCTCGGCCTGTTCCGTCCGGTGGTGCTGGGGCTGCCGCGGGGAGGGGTGGTGGTCGCCGCCGAGGTGGCCCGGGCCCTGGGGGCTCCGCTCGACGTGTTGGTGGTGCGCAAGCTGGGCGCCCCGCACAACCCCGAATTGGGGATCGGGGCCATGGCCGAAGGGGGGATCACAGTGCACAACGAGGGGCTCATCGCCCGCCTGGGGGTCAGCCGGGCGGAACTCGAGGCGGTGGCCGGGCGCGAGGCGGCCGAGTTGGACCGCCGCACCCGCGCCTACCGCCGGGGCCGGCCGCCCCGCCCGCTCGAGGGGTGCACCGCGGTGGTGGTGGACGACGGACTGGCCACCGGGTACACGGCGCGGGCTGCGGTGGCGGCCGCCCGCGCCCGCGGCGCGGCGGCGGTGGTGC
>JBDROA010000032.1:0-5885 GCA_043810615.1 Actinomycetota bacterium
CAACTACAACCACCGACGCCGCCACAGCTCCTGTGAAATGATGCCCCCCGTCGCCTACGAACAGGTCCTCGACGAACGAGCCGCCGAACAGGCCCGAAAGGAGCGGGCCGCATGAAAACCAGCCTCTCAGATCGCTTCCACGGCCCTCAAACCACCCCCGTGGCATCAGAGTGCCAGCGAAATGGGGGACCCCATCAGCTATCAGCAACCCTCCACGGTTTCAGGGGAAGCCCCCATCAAACCACACGCGAGTCATTAACGCGAGAAAGCACTAGCGCCTTGCGGGGGAGTGACCGCCGCGGATGTAATGCCTGGCGAGTCGGCATCGGCTGGATCTAAGCCGACCGCCTCTGGTGGAGGCGATGGCTCCTGTCGGTCCGCACCTCACCTCCCCGACCGGAGATCGCCACCGTCCAAGTGAGTCCGCCTCAGGGAATTGAACTTGTCCGCATCGGATCCGGGGCCCGTGTTCGGGCTCCGGCCGACCCGGCCTGGACGGCCGACGTGGCCCGGCAGCCACCCGATGAAGGGGAGATCCACGAATGGCTCTCGCCGGGAACCTTCGCCCCTCTCGGCGAGTCTGACGGCACCACGCCGGTCCCTCACCCCTCGCCCACACCCTCGCGCCGCCCCGTCACCCCGGCCCGGGCGTCCTCGATCCCCATCGCCACCAACTCCTCGAGGCGCCCGGTCCACTCCGGCCGACGCTCCTGCACCCGGCGGCGCCACGAGGCGAGGAACGCGTCGAGGTCGGCGACCAGTGCCTCGAAGGGCACCTGAGTGTGGCGCTGCCCGAAGAGCAGGCGGTTGCGCACGAAGTAGTAGAGGAGCGTCTCCGAAGGCAGGCCGTCGGAGGAGACGAAGCGGTGCACGACCCGGGCCCTCGTGTCCACCGCCACCTTCCACCCGGCCGCCGCCGCCCGCACACAGAAATCGGTTTCCTCGAAGTACAGGAAGTACCCCTCGGGCAGCAGGCCGATGTCCTCGAAGACCTTGCGGCGCACCAGCATCGCCGCCCCCGGCACGAAGTCCACCAACTGCATCCCGCCGCCCCGGCCCGGCGCCGTCCCTCGCCCGATCAACTCACTGCGGCCCCCGGCCTCCCACACGATGCGCCCGCCGTCGGACTGGACCCGGGGCACGGCGCTCTCCGCCTCCAGGATGCGGGGCCCCACGATCCCCACCTCGGGGTCGCGGCGCAGCACCCGCACCAGGCGACGCAGGCTGGTGTGCTCGCAATAGGCGTCGGGGTTCACCACCCACACCGCCTCCGCTCCGGCTTCCACGGCGAGGCGGATGCCCACGTTGTTGCCCCCGGCGTAGCCCAGGTTGCCCCCCGACTCCACCACCGTCGCCCCCGCCGAGCGCAACCAGGCCACCTCCCCGGGGCCGGAGGCGTTGTCCACCACCAGGCGGGCGAGGGGCCGGTAGCGCATCTTGCCCAGGGCGACCAGGCAGCGCAGGGTGTCGGTGGCCTCCCGGTGGTTCAGCACCACCGCCCACACCGGGAAGCGCCTCATCGCCGCAACCCTTTCACGACGGCGGGCAGCGACTCCTCCCAGGGCGGCAGGTCGGGCAGGCCCAGAGGCTCGCGCCGCTCCGACCCCAGCACCGAGTACGCCGGGCGGCGCGCCGGAGTGGGGTAGTCGGCGGTGGTGCCGGGGACGATTCGCTCCGGGTCGAGGCCGGCCAGGGCCAGGGCCGCCCGAGCGAAGCGGAACCAGGTGGTCTCGCCCAAGTTGGCCAGGTGCAGCAGGCCGCTCACCCCCGCCTGCAGGGCCGCCCAGGCGGCCGGAGCCAGGTCGTCCACGACGGTGGGGCAACCCCACTGGTCGTCCACCACCTTCACCTCACGTTCGGCGGCGAGGCGCAGCATGGTGGCCACGAAGTTGGGATGGGTGCCCGACACCAGCCACGACGTGCGCACCACCAGGGCCTCCGGGCAGGCCTCCAGCGCCGCCCGTTCCCCGGCCAGTTTGGAGCGGCCGTAGGCGTTGATGGGCGCGGTGGGCGCCGACTCCACGTAGGGCTCCCCAGCATCTCCGGCGAACACGTAGTCCGTGGAGAAGGTGAGAAGAGGGATACGGCGGCCGGCGGCGTAGGCGGCCATGACCCCGACGGCGGCCCCGTTGACCCGGGTGGCCAGGGCCTCCTCCTGTTCGGCCCGATCGACGGCGGTGTAAGCGGCGCAGTTGACGATGCCCTCGGGGCGCATCTCGGCGAGTGCCTCCGCCAGCAGGTCGGCGTCGGTCAGGTCGAAGTCGGCGAGGTCCACGAAGCGCGCCTCGGGCACCACCCGGCGGAAGGCGGTGCCCAGTTGCCCGGCCCCGCCGGTCACCAGGATCACTCGCCCACGATCTCCGAGCGCTCGCCGAGGGTCACCTCGACGAAGGAGGCCGGGGCCGCCCCGTGCAGGCGAGCGCCACGCCCCAGAAGGGAGCCGCGGATCCGCCACCCGTGCACCTCGGCCCCGTCCATCACGATCGACCCCTCCACCGCGGCGTCCGAGAGGCGGCAGCCGTGGCCGATAGAGGTCTGCGGGCCCAGGCGCACCCGGGTGAGGTGGGCGTCGTCGCCGACGACCACCGGGCCCGTCACTTCGCAGTCCATCAGGAGCGAGCCCCGGCCCACGTGCAGCGCCCCCTCGACCCGGCCGCCCACAACCTCGCCGTCGATGCTGTGGGCCAGGCCGCCGATGACCAGTTCCTGGGCGGTGAGCAGGTCGGCCTTCGTGCCGGTGTCCTTCCACCAGCCGCTCACCACCGAGGCTCGCACCGTGCGCCCCGCATCGACCAGGTACTGGATGGCGTCGGTGATCTCCAACTCCCCGCGGGGGGAGGGCCGGATGGCGTCGATCGCCTCGCCGATGGAGGTGTCGAACAGGTACACCCCGACCAGGGCCAGGTTGGAGGGCGGCACTTTGGGCTTCTCCACCAGGCGCACGATCCGCCCGTCCACCCCCAATTCCGCCACCCCGAACGACGATGGGTTGCCCACCGGGCAGAGCAGGATCTGGCAGTTGGGCCGGTGGGTGGCGAAGTCGGCCACCACGTCGCGCACCCCGTCCTTGACCAGGTTGTCGCCCAGGTACATGAGGCAGTCGTCCCCGTCCACGAACGGGAGGGCCGTCTTGAGGGCGTGGGCCAGGCCCAGGGGACGGTCCTGGGTGATGTAGGTGAGGCGCAGGCCCACCCGGGCGCCGTCGCCCACCGCCGCCCGGACCTCCCCTCCGGTCTCGGGGGAGACGATGATCCCCACCTCGGTGATCCCGGCTTCGGCCAGGTCCTCGAGGCCATACTCGATGATGGGCTTGTTGGCCACCGGGATCAGTTGCTTGGCCATCGAGAAGGTGATGGGCCGCAGCCGGCTCCCGGTGCCCCCGGCGAGGACGACGCCCTTCACGGCCGGCCCCCTTCCTTGAGCGGCCGCCACCAGTCGGGGCGGCTGCGGTACCACTCGACGGTGGCCGCCAGGTGCTCCTCGAACGAGCGCGCCGGGGCCCAGCCCAGAAGGCGCAGTTTGGAGGAGTCCACGGCGTAGCGCAGGTCGTGGCCCGGCCGGTCGGCGACCCGTTCGATCATCTCCTCACCCCGGCCCAGGACGGCCAGGATGCGCCGGGTGAGTTCGATGTTGGGCAACTGGGCGTCGGCCCCGATGTTGTAGACCTCCCCCGGGATGCCCCGGTCCACGAGCAGGTGGATGGCAGCACAGTGGTCGGCGACGTGCAGCCAGTCGCGTTCGTTGCGCCCCTCTCCATAGAGCGGCACCTTGCGCCCGTCGAGCAGGTTGGTGACGAAGAGCGGGACCACCTTCTCCGGGAACTGGTAAGGCCCGTAGTTGTTGGTGCAGCGGGTGACGATGGCGGGGTAGCCGAACGTGGTCCCGTACGAGGCGGCCACCAGGTCCCCGGCGGCTTTGGAAGCCGCGTAGGGGGAGGAGGGGCGCAGCGGGGCCTCCTCGGGGGCGAACCCCTCGGCCAGCGAGCCGTAGACCTCGTCGGTGGAAACCTGGATGAAGCAGGGGACGCCGTGGCGGCGGGCGGCGTCGAGCAGCACCCCGGTGCCCACCACGTTGGTCTGCAGGAACACCGCCGGGCCGGTGATGGAGCGGTCCACGTGGGTCTCGGCGGCGAAATTGACCACCACGTCGTGGCCGGGCACCAGGCGGTCCACCAGCGCGGCGTCGCCGATGTCGCCCCGCACGAAGCTGTGACGCGGGTCGGCGTCCAGTTCGCGCACGGTGGCCTCCACCCCGGCGTAGGTGAGCAGGTCCAGGTTGGTGACCGCGGCCCCGGCTTCATGCTCCAGCAGGTGGCGGATGAAGTTGGAGCCGATGAAGCCGGCCCCTCCGGTGACCAGGTAGCGCCGGTCCATCAGACCTCCTCGGCGAAGTAGTCGGGAAGTTCCGCCAGCGTCGGGTGCTGCCGGTCGCGCTCGGACAGCACCGCCTCCTCCGGGGCGACGGGCCAGGCGACGCCCAGCGCCGGGTCGTCCCAGCGCAAGCCCCGGTCGTGCTCCGGGGAGTAGTACTCGGAGACCTTGTAGAGCACCTCGGTGTCGGGCTCCAAGGTGCAGAAGCCGTGGGCGCAACCGGCGGGCACCAGCACCTGGTCCCCGTTGGCCGCACTCAGTTCGAAGGCGGCGTGGCGCCCGTAGGCCGGTGACGCTCGCCGCAGGTCCACCACCACGTCGAAGATGCTCCCGGCAACCACCCGCACCAGCTTGGCCTGAGCGCGGGGCGGCACCTGAAAGTGGAGGCCGCGCACCGTTCCCGCCGGCCGGGAAAGGGAGTGGTTGTCCTGCACCCAGTCGGCGGGCAGGCCGTGCTGCTCCATCCACGAACGGCGGAAGGTCTCCGCGAAGAAGCCTCGCTCGTCGGCGCGGCGGGGTGGCCGCAACACGAGCAGGCCGGGAATGAGGGTGGTCGTTGCTTCCATGGTTCCAGCCCGCGGGCCCGGCGGGCACGCCCGAGCATAGAGGGCGGAGGCGGCTTCGCCCCCGGGGTAGACGGCGCCTCAGTCTTCCCGGGCTTCCTCTTCGGTGATCCCCAGGAAACTCAAGTACCGGGAGGCGATCTCATCGGGGTTCCCCACTGCCAGCACGCGGCCCTTGTCCATCCAAGCCAGGCGGTGGCAGAAGTGCCGCAGGCGCGACAGGCCGTGGGACACCATCACGATGGTCCCCGCGTCGGCCAGCAAATGCTGCATGGTCTCGGCGCTCTTCTTCTTGAAGGCCTGGTCCCCCACGGCGAACACCTCGTCGAGGATGAGGATCTGGGGCTTCCGCCGGATGGCCACGGCAAAGGCCAGGCGGGCGAACATGCCCGACGAGTAGGTGCTTGCCGGCCGGTCGATGGCGTCGCCCAACTCGGAGTACGCGACGATGTCGTCGAACATCGCATCGATCTCGGACTTGTGGAGGCCGGCGGCCATCCCGCCCAGGTACACGTTGCGCCGGCCCGACAGCTTGCGGTTGAACCCGGCTCCCAAGGACAGCATCGTGGGCGCCTCGGCGCCGTACACCTCCACCTCCCCGGAGTCGGGGGGCAGGGTCCCGGCCAGCACCCGCAGCAAGGTGGTCTTCCCCGCCCCGTTCGACCCGATTATCCCGAAGGCCTCCCCCTTGAAGATGCTCAGAGAGACGTCGTCCACCGCCAGCACCGGGGTCTCGTGCCGCCGCAGCGCGGCCAGGCCGTGGCGACGCAGCGAGGGCCGGCGCTCGCTGAAGGGCCGGAACCTCACCGTCAGGTTCCGGGCCACGATCGCCGGCTCCGTGGAAGGCTCGCCCACCGCGGCGGGCACGCTGGCAGCCCGCTCCTGGGCGGCGGCCTGGAGCCGGGCCGCCCGCCGGGCCTCGCGCTCTGCCTCCCGCTCCGCCCGCCGGGCC
>JBDROA010000033.1:0-29246 GCA_043810615.1 Actinomycetota bacterium
GGGCCGATCTCAGCCGCCGCGATCTACCCGGCGTGGTCCCACCACGGACGCATCCGCAACGACGCCGCGTTCGCCGCCCTCGCCGGCGTCGCCCCCATCCCGGCATCCTCAGGCCAAACCACCCGCCACCGGCTCAACCGCGGTGGCGACCGCCAACCCAACCGGGCCCTCCACACCATCACGCTCAGCCGACTCAGCTGCTGTCCCGAAACCAAGGCCTACGCCGCCCGCCGCCTCGCCGAAGGCAAGACCAGCCGAGAAGTCCGCCGCTGCCTCAAATGACCCGTGTCAAGTATCTGAGACAGATTCCTGGGTTGGTGGTTGGGTGGTCGGGGTCTGCCGGTAGAGCTCGAGGGGTCGGCGCATGCCGATCTCTTGGTGGGGTCGGATCGTGTTGTAGATGCGGCGGTAGTCGGCGCAGTGGGCGGCGAGGGCGATCCCGTCGCCGATCTCGTGGCGGTAGAGCCGCTCGTATTTGATCGAGCGGAAGTACCGTTCGATCCGCCCGTTGGTCCAGGGTGCCTTCTTCGGGGTGCGGATGTGGGTGAGGTGCCGTTGGGAGCGGACCCAGCGGGCGAAGCCGGCACTCCTGAAGCAGGGCCCGTTGTCGGTGACGATACGCAGGGTGCCGATCTCACCGGTGGCCGGGTCGGTGAGATCCTGGATCCAGGTGACACCCAGCAGCACTTCGACTTCGGCGAGGGCGGCTTCCAACAAGGCGATGGCGTCGGTGGTGGTCTTGGTTACGGTGACGGTGCAGGCCAGGTTCACCCGGGCCCAGTAGTCGACGACACCACCCAGGTTCCAGGTGCCGGCCGCCTCGGTTTCGAACTCGGAGAAGTCGGCCTGCCACAGCCGGTTGCGTCGGGTCGGGGGGATGATGAAGCCCTCCTTGCGGATCCGGGCGAGCTGGCGGACCTCCCCGGTGTAGCCCGCGGGCAACGTCCGGTTATTGCGGGCCAGCACCCGGTAGACGGTCGCATCCGACACCACATGGCCGTCGTCGAGGCGCAGCAGCTCGGCGATCTTGCGGTGCCCCCAGGCGTCCCACTCATCGGCCTTGGCCTTGGCGTCAACCTCCACCGTGTCCTGGGCCGCCCTCGGCCACGGGCCCTTTGTGCTCGAACTGGCGGCCCGCCACCGGTACCAGGTCGGCCGTGGGATCCCGGTCAGGGTGCAGAACCGCACCACGGTCATCTGCGCCCTCACCCGCTCCTCCTCGAGGATGACGAACCCGGGTAGAGAGCCCCCCCTTTACGCCACAGTCGAAGCTCCATGTGCGCTTCGCCCAGGGCGCTGGTCAACTGCTCGATCTCTGCGGCGAGCGCCCGCTCACGTCCTGACGGGCCATGACGGGCACCCTCCGCCAGTGCCTGCTGACCGCCGGCCAGGAACCGGTCACGCCACTTCGAAATCGACACCTGCGACACCCCCTCACGGCGTGCCGCCTCGGCGATCGAGATCTCGCCGCGTAACACCGCCAGCACAATCCGGTTCTTGTCCTCCACCGACCTGGTCGGCTGATGGCCCATCGCTGATCTCCTTCAAGTCAGGCACCAAACCATGACCTGTCTCGGAAATCATGACACGCGACAGGGAAGCCCCCACCCCAACCCTCCCCCACAGCCGTGGGGGAGGGGGTTGTCCCCTTGGGCCACGCCGACCTCCCCACCGGAGCCGGTCGCTGCTAGACGACCCGCTCCAACGGGGCCCAGGCCAACAAGAGCCGCCTGCGGCCCGCCTCGTCGAACTCCACCACGGCCTCGGCCCGGTCGCCCGCCCCCGTCAGGGACACCACCTTCCCCGGCCCCCAGTGGCGGTGGCGCACCCGGTCGCCCACGGCCAGCTCGGCGGCCGACAAGTTGGGCCGGGGCTGCGCCGCCTCCAGCACCGGCCGGCGCCGCCGTTCGGCCGCCTCGGCGAGGAGCGTCTTGGGAATCTCCCCCAGAAACCGGCTGGGGGAGTTGTAGTTGGCCGCCCCCCACAGGTTGCGGCTGATGGCCAGCGTCAGGTAGAGCCGCCGCTGCGCCCGGGTGAGGCCCACGTAGGCCAGGCGCCGCTCCTCCTCGAGCTCGCCCGGGTCGCCCAGCGAGCGCATGTGGGGGAAGACTCCCTCCTCCATGCCGGCGACGAAGACCACCGGGAACTCCAGGCCCTTGGCGTTGTGCAAGGTCATCAGCGTCAGCCGCCCTGCCTCCTCATTCAGGGAGTCCACGTCGGAGGCCAGGCTCAGCGACTCCAGGAACAGCTCGAGGCGGCGGCGACCCCCCAGGTCCTCCCACACCTCGTCCCCGGCACCGCCCAGCGGGCCACTCTCCTCGAACTCCGAGGCCACCGAGAGCAACTCCCGCAAGTTCTCGATGCGGCTCAGCGCCTCGACCGTCCCCTCCGACTTCAGTTCGGCCTCGTAGCCGGTGTCGGTGAGGACCGCCTGGAGCGCCGCCCGCGGCCCCTCCTCGGCCGCCGCCCCCAGTCGCTCCAGCACGGTGAGGAAGTCGGCCACCTGCCGCCGGGCCCGGGCCTCCAGGCGGACGTTCTCCCCCGCCGCCAGCAGCGCCCCGTAGAACCCCTCCCCCCCGGCCTCGGCGGCCCGCTCCAGGTGGCCCACCGTGGTGGAGCCGATCCCCCGCTTGGGCACGTTGATGATCCGCTTCAGCGCCACCTCGTCGGCCGGGTTCGCCAGGACCCGCAGGTAGGCGAGCACGTCTCTGACCTCGCGCCGCTCGTAGAAGCGGGGCCCCCCGATCACCTGGTAGGGCACCCCGTAGCGGACCAGGACCTCCTCGAGCACGCGGGACTGGGCGTGAGTCCGGTAGAAGACGGCGATCCCCGACGGCGGGATGCCGGCGTCGCCCAGGGCCCCTACCTCCTCGGCGATGAAGGCGGCCTCGTCGTGCTCGTCCTGCGCCCGGTACACGGTGACCGGGTCGCCCACCCCCAGGTCGGTCCACAGGTGCTTGGGCTGGCGCCCCAGGTTGTGCCCGATGACCGCGTTGGCGGCGTCGAGGATGGTCTGGGTGGAGCGGTAGTTGCGATCGAGCACCACCACCCGGGCATCGGGGTAGTCCCGTTGGAACTCCAGGATGTTGCGAATGTCCGCGCCGCGGAAAGCGTAGATGCTCTGGTCGGAGTCGCCCACCACGCACACGTTGCGATGCCGGGCCCCCAGCATCTGCACCAGGCGGTACTGAGCGTGATTGGTGTCCTGGTACTCGTCCACCAGCAGGTAGCGGAACCGGCCCTGGTAGTGCTCCAGCACTTGAGGAAAGGCCCCCATCAGTTCGACGGTCACCATGAGCAGGTCGTCGAAGTCCATAGCCGAGGCCTCGAGCAGGCGCTGCTGGTACAGGCGGTAGACGTCGGCCACCCGCTCGTGGTAGGGGCCGCTGCCCATGGAGGCGAACGACTCGAAGTCGATCAGTTCGTTCTTGGCCCTCCCGATAGCGGCGTGAAGTGCCTTGGGAGGGAAGCGCTTGGGGTCGAGATCCAGGTCGCGCACGCAGTACTCCACGGCACGCCGGGAGTCGAGGTCGTCGTAGATGGAGAACGTGGAGCGGTAGCCCAGTATGGGGGCATCGCGCCGCAGGATGCGCACGCAGGCGCTGTGGAAGGTGGAGACCCACATCCCCCGCGCCACCCCTCCCACCAGCGATGCCACCCGCTGCTTCATCTCGTCGGCGGCCTTGTTGGTGAACGTGATGGCCAGCAAGGCGTAGGGGGACACGCCGAGGTCGCGGATCAGGTGGGCGATGCGGTAGGTGAGCACCCGGGTCTTGCCCGAGCCGGCGCCGGCCACCACCAGCACCGGCCCCTCCGTGGCGGCCACAGCCTCGCGCTGGGTCGGGTTGAGGTCGGCAAAGAGGGGGGACTCGTCCAAGGGGGACCGAGTATACGGACCCCCTCACCGGGGAATCCCCGGCGTGTGATTCTGATCCCTGCGGTGCCTGCCGGGGCGAGGCGCCGTCCCGCCTCAGGCTGCCGGGCTCAGCGCCCGCCTCCCGCCGGCTTGCCCGCCACCAGGTTCCGCAGAGCCGCCGCCAGGGCGCCCCGGCGCACGTCGCTCTTATCGAAGTAGGCGTCGGCCCCGGCGGCCAGGGCTCGCGAGCGGTCCCGGTCGGTGGCCTGGCCGGACATGACGACGACCGGGGCGTTGACACCCATGCCTCGCACCTTGCGCACCAGGGTGGCCCCATCCATGGTGGGCAGCACGTAATCCATGACGATGGCGTCGTAGCGCTGCCCGGCCAGGGCGCTGAGGGCCTCGGTGGGGCTGCCCGCCAGGTCCACGTCGAAGCCGGCCAGGCCCAGGGCCTGACCGACCACCTGACGGACCCCGCGCGAGTCGTCCACTACCAGCACCCGCGGCCGCGGGCCCGACGCTTCGGGGATCAGCTTCGACCGCTCGGCCATCCGGGCCGGATCAACCAGGACCACCACGTCGCCCCCGCCGAGCAGGGCGGCGCCTGTGACGTGCGGGGCGCCGTCGAGCAGGGCGCCCAATTCGCGGGCCGCCACCTGGCGGCGTCCGATCTCGGCGGCCACCAGGAAGCCCACCGGGCCGGATGGAGTCGAGGCCACGATCACCCGGCTCAGCGGCTCGTCCTCGGCCAGGCCCACCGCCTCGGCGAACGACACCAGCGGCAACGGGGCCTCCTGCCAGGTCAGCTCGTGGCTCGCCCCTGCAGCCTCGGAGCGAGGCAGCGGCACAGTGTCGAGCACGGTGATTTCGGGGAGGCCCCAAATCTGCCCGGCGGCCCGCACCAGCACCACGTCCTGCAGCGAACGCGAGGTGGGCACAGTGATGATCACCCGGGTACCCCGCCCCGTTTCCGACTCCAGGACCACGTTCCCGCGCAGCGACTCGGCGGCCGCGGCCACCTTGGCCAGGCCGCTGCCGTCGCCGACCAACTCCGAAGGCAGGGCGGTGGTGAACCCGGCGGTGAACAGGAGGGCGTGCAGGGTCTTCAGGTCGTCCTCTTCGGGGCGGCGCGCCGGCAGCAGCCCGCGCCGGATGGCGCTGGTGCGCACCGCATCCCAATCCACCCCCCGGCCGTCGTCCTCCACCACCAACTGCAGGCGGTGCTGGTCAACCGCGGCCCGCAGCGACAGGGTGGCGGTGGGCGGCTTGCCGGCGGCCACCCGCTCCCCCGCCGGTTCCACGCCGTGCTCCACGGCGTTCACCAGCAACTGGCGCAGCGCGTCCGAGAGGCCGTCGACGACGAGGCGGTCCACGGCGTGGTGATCGCCCACCAACTCGAAGCGGATCTCCTTGCCGGCTTTGCGGGCCAGGTAGCGCACCAGTTGCGGATAGGTGTTGGTTATCTCGTTCAGAGGGCTGGAGGCGAGGTCGAGGGCGAGGGTCTGCAGGTCCTCCAGGGTCTTCTCGGCGGCTGCCACCGAGTCGGAGAGCCGTGCCAGCCCGGAGCCGGTGGCTTCGGAGTCGCCGAGTGAGCCGGTCACCTCGTCCACCAGGGACGCCAGGACCCCGGCGTCCACTCGCAGGGAGCACACCTCGTTGATGAGGCGGAAGAGGCTGGCGGCGTTGACCCGGACGTTCTCCCCGAACGCCCAGGCGTCGATGGAGCCCAGCAGGCCCCCCAGGTCGGCGTTCTCCACCGGCCGGCGCTGGCGGGAGGCGAGCTCCGCCTTCGTGTCGGCGGTCGCGCCTCCACCGAGGGCCAGACGGGCGGTGCGCAGAGCCTCGGCCAGGGTGGGAGGGCCGAGCCCGGGGTCGGAATCCACGGCCGCCTCCAGGCGCGAGGCGAGCTCGGCCAGCGCCCCGGCGAGAGTAGGGGTCATCGTCACCTCGCCGTCGTGGACCCCCTTCCATGTCTCCTCGAGGAGTTTCCCGGCGTCGGCGATGGCGGTGAAGCCCATCATGCGGGCGGCGCCCTTGACGGTATGTCCCTCGCGGTACAGGTCGTTGGCCCGGTTCCGGTCGATGGGGGCCCCGCCGGCGCAAGCGCGGGCACCTTGCACCAGCCGCGCGGCGCGCTCGGCAATCTCCCCTCGGAAGATCTGCAGCAGTTCGGCGTCATCGCTGAAGGGCACGACTCACCCCTCGGTGGCATGGACCGGTCTGAGTCGGTATCGGCGCCGGCGGCGGGAGGCTTGAGCCGCCCCCCGCCCTCTCCGGCGGCGAGCGGGGGAAGGCGTGCCTGCCGCAGGCAGGCGCGGAGGGGGCAATGCCGCAACCCACCTCCATCGCGCCCTTGCCCTCCCCCAAGCCCCCCCCCGGCGAGCCGGAAGGGGGAGTCCTTTCGCCGCTACTCCCACTCGATGGTGGCCGGGGGCTTGGATGAGATGTCGTAGGCCACCCGGTTGATGCCGGGCACCTCGTTGATGATCCGCGACGAGATGCGCTCCAGCACCTCGTAGGGCAGGCGGGCCCAGTCGGCGGTCATGGCGTCCTCGCTGGTCACCGCCCGCAGGACGAGGGGGTAGGCGTAGGTTCGCTCGTCGCCCTGCACTCCCACCGAGCGCACCGCCGGCAGCACCCCGAAGGCCTGCCACAGTTCGCGGTAGAGGCCGGCGCGGCGCACCTCCTCCAGGATGATGGCGTCGGCGGCCCGCAAGATCTCCAGGCGCTCCCCGGTCACCTCGCCGATGATTCGCACCGCCAACCCCGGCCCGGGGAAAGGCTGGCGCCACACCATCTCCTCGGGCAGGCCCAACTCCTCGCCCACGGCCCGCACCTCGTCCTTGAACAAGTCGCGCAGTGGCTCCACGAGTTCCAGGCGCATGTCGGCGGGAAGGCCGCCCACGTTGTGGTGGCTCTTGATACGGGCGGCGTCGCGGGTCCCCGACTCGATAACGTCGGGGTACAGCGTCCCCTGTACCAGGAAGCGGGCGTCGGCATGGGCGACGGCCACCTCCTCGAACACCCGGATGAAGGTCTCGCCGATGGCCTGCCGCTTCGTCTCGGGGTCGGTCACCCCGGCCAGGGCGGCCAGGAAGCGCTCGGCCGCCCGCACGTGGACCAGGTCCACCCGGAAGTGGGAGCGGAAGGTCTCCTCCACCTGTTCCGCCTCGCCGGCCCGCAGCAGCCCGTGGTCGATGAACACGCACGTCAGTTGGTCCCCGACGGCCCGACGGACGAGAGCGGCGGCCACCGCCGAGTCCACCCCGCCCGACAGCCCGCACAGCACCCTCTCCGCGCCGACGCGCCGGCGCACCCCGGCCACCGCCTGTTCGATGATCGAGGTCCGGGTCCAGGTGGGCCGGGCCCCGCAGGCCTCGAAGAGGAACGCCTTCAGGACCTCGTCGCCCCGCGGGGTGTGCCCCACCTCGGGGTGGAACTGCACCCCGAAGCGACGGCCGGCCCAGTCCTCCATGGCGGCCACCGGGGAGGCGGCAGTGGTGGCGGTGACGGTGAACCCGGCCGGGGCCCCGACCACGGCGTCGCGGTGGCTCATCCACACCGCCTGGCGCTCCGGCAGGCCTTCCAGCAGCACCCCCGGCGCCGCCGCGGTCATCTCGGTCTTGCCGAACTCGGCTGTGCCGGTGCGGGCCACCTCGCCTCCCAGCATCTGGGCGAGCAGTTGGTGGCCGTAGCAGATGCCCAGCACCGGGATCCCCAGGTCGAGGATCGCCGGGTCGAGGGTGTAGGCGTCCTCGGCATATACCGACGCCGGGCCCCCGGAGAGGATGAGTCCCACCGGGCGGCGGGCGGCCACTTCGGCGGCCGTCACCCGGCGGGGCACGATCTCCGAGAACACGTGGGCCTCGCGCACCCGACGGGCGATGAGGCGAGCGTACTGGGCACCGAAGTCGACGACCAGCACGCGGTCGAAGCCCTCCTGCGGCCCGGGGCCGGTCACCCCATGCCTATCCCCTGGTGGCGCTGCAGGGCCTTCCCCTCGGTTTGGAGGGAAGGGGCCACCATGACTTCGGCCTTCTGGAACTCCTTGACGTCGGCGTAGCCGGTGGTGGCCATGGCCACCCGGAGCGCCCCGAACAGATTGCGCCGCCCGTCATTCTCGCGGGCCGGGCCCAGCAGGATCTCCTCCAGGGTGCCCAGGTTGCCCACCTGGACCCGGGCCCCGCGAGGCAGCACCGGGTTGAAGGTGGCCATGCCCCAGTGGAAGCCGCGGCCCGGCGCCTCGGCGGCCGAGGCGAGGGGCGAGCCCAGCATCACCGCGTCTGCGCCGCAGGCGATCGCCTTGGCGATGTCTCCGCCGGTGCGCATGCCGCCGTCGGCGATGACGTGCACATAGCGGCCCGCCTCGTCGAGGTAGCGGATGCGGGCCCCGGCGGCGTCGGCGATGGCAGTCGCCTGGGGGACCCCCACGCCGAGCACGCCGCGGGTGGTGCAAGCGGCCCCCGGCCCCACCCCCACCAGGATCCCGACGGCGCCGGTGCGCATCAGGTGGAGGGCGGTGCTGTACGAGGCGCAGCCCCCGACGATCACCGGCAGGTCGAAGCCGGCGATGAACTCCTTCAGGTTCAGTGGTTCGCTCTGCGACGACACGTGCTGGGCGGAGACCACCGTTCCCTGGATCACCAGAAGGTCGAGGCCGGCCTCGATGGTGAGCCGGGCGCACTCGCCCACCCGCTGCGGGGTCAGGCTGGCGGCGGTGACGATGCCGCCGTCCTTCATCTCCTGGATGCGGCGCCCGATGAGGTCGAGCCGCAGCGGAGCGGCGTAGATCTCCTGCATGCGGCGGGTGGCCCCGGCCGCCGGCAGGGCGGCGATCTCCTCGAAGTGCGGGGTGGGGTCCTCGTAGCGGGTCCACAGGCCCTCGAGGTTCAGCACCGCCAGACCGCCCAGGCGCCCGATGGCGACGGCGCCGCCCGGACTCACCGCCGAGTCCATGGCAGCGGCCATCATCGGCAGGGCGAAGGTGAAGGCATCGATCTCCCAGGAGATGTCGATGTCGTTGAGGTCGCGGGTGCGCCGGCTGGGCACGATGGCGATGTCGTCGAGGCCCCAGGCGCGCCGGCCCGACTTGCCGATGCCGATGTCGATGTCCACCCGCGCCTCCTGAAGCCGCTTGGGCGGCAGCGTACCAGTGGCGGTCAGGTCGTCAGCCCGACCCGGCGCCGGACCGCTTCCTGGAAGCCTTCGGCGCGGTCGCGCGCCGCCCGGGCCCCCTCCGCCATGAGGTGGGAGACCTCACCGTCGTCGAGGGAGCGGTAGGCCGCCTGCATCGGGGCCAGGCCGGCGACGACCGCCTCGGCCACCGCCGCCTTGAAGCGCCCGTAGCCCCCGGTGCCGAACTCGGCCTCGATCTGCCCCATGGAGGCCCCGGTGAACAGCCCGTACATCTCCATGAGGTTGGTGACTCCCGGCTTGTTCTCCCAGTCGTGGCGCACCTCGCTCCCCGAGTCGGTGACCGCCCGCTTCACCCGCCGGCGAATGGTGGCCGGGTCGTCGAGGATCAGAATGCGGCTCTCCGGGTCAGGGTCCGATTTCGACATCTTGGCGGTGGGGTCCTGGAGCGACATAACCCGCGCCCCGGTCTTGGGGATGATCGGCTCGGGCAGGGGGAATTCCGCACCGAAGCGGGCGTTGAAGCGCTCCGCCAGGTCGCGGGTGAGTTCCAGGTGCTGCTTCTGGTCCTCGCCCACCGGGACGGCATCGGCCCGGAACAGGAGGATGTCGGCCGCCATGAGCACCGGGTAGGCGTAGAGGCCCAGGTTGGAGCCGGCCTTGTCGGCCTTCTCCTTGAACTGGGTCATGCGATTCAACTGCCCGGTGGAGGCGATCGTGCTCAGTATCCAGGCCAGTTCGGTGTGCTGGGGTACCCGGCTCTGGAAGTAGATGAGGGAGCGGCCCGGGTCCACCCCCATGGCGAGCAGCACCTTGGCCGCGTTCTGGCGATCGGCGGGAAAGGCCGCCGGGTCCTGGGGCACGGTGATGGCGTGGAGGTCGACCACGCAGTAGATGCAGTCGTATTCCTCCTGGAGGGCCACCCAATTGCGCAGTGCCCCCAGGTAGTTGCCGACGTGGATGTTCCCCGTGGGCTGGATGCCCGAGAAGACCGTCTTGCGTGCCACTATTCCTCCAACCGGCGCCGCCCGGGACCAGCGGCGGCCCGCTCCGGGGCGCGGCGAGGGTAGCACTCCGGGGCGCGGCCACCCGGGGAGCCGCCGTCCCTACCATCTCGGCGATGTTCGTCGGCACCATCACCAACGTGGCGTGCGTGCTCGCCGGGACCGCCGTGGGCGCTCTGGCGGGCCGCCGCTTCCCGCAGGGCCTCCGCGACACGGTCACCGCCACGCTGGGCCTGCTCACCGCCGCCCTGGCCGTGCGCGAGATCATCAAGACCGACGAGTTCGTGCTGGTGCTGGCGGCGGTGCTGGCCGGGGCCTTGCTCGGCGAACTGGCCCGCATCGAGGCCGGCCTCACCCGCTTGGGTGACGCACTGCAGCGCTGGGTCGCCGGCCGCCGCGCCGTGGTCATCGACGTGGTCGCCCCGGAGACGGCCCTGCCCCCGGCCCAGGGCACCCGTTTCAGCGAAGGGTTCGTGGTGGCCTCCCTGGTGTTCTGCGTAGGGCCCCTGGCAGTCATCGGCTCAATCCAGGACGGCCTGGGCGACCCCGAGATGCTGCTGCTGAAAGCGGCCCTCGACGGCTTCGCCTCGCTGGCCTTCGCCTCGGTCTACGGGTGGGGAGTGGGCGTCTCGGCGCTGAGCGTCGGCCTGTACCAGGGGACCATCGCCCTGGGCGGGCGCTACCTGGAGGGCGTGCTCTCCGACCCAATGCTCGCTGCCCTGGCCTCGGCCGGTGGGGTCCTCCTCCTGGGCATCTCCCTGCGCCTGCTCGGCCTCAAGGAGGTGCGGGTGGCCAACCTTCTGCCGGCGGTGGTGCTGGCCCCGCTGTTCGTGCGCCTCTGGGGCTGAGAGGCCCGGCGCCCCGGAGGGCGGCCCTGAGAGCCGCCTCAACAGCCGCGTTTCTCCCCGGCCCATCCCCGTACACTCCCCATCATCATGGAACTCCTCTGGAGCAGCCTGCTCATCCTGTCGCTGCGCCTCGTCGACGTCTCGCTGGGGACGGTGCGCATCATCTTGCTCAGCCGCCGTCAGCGCCTGCTGCCGGCGGTCATCGGCTTCGTCGAGGTCTTCACTTGGCTGGTGGCCGCCACCATGGTGTTCTCCAACCTCAACAGCCCGCCCCGGATGGTCGCCTACGCCGGGGGATTCGCCCTGGGCACCTTCCTGGGGACGCTGCTGGAGTCCTGGCTCGCGGTGGGCACCACCATGATGCGGGTGGTTTCCCCCATCACCAGCCCCCGGGTGGACGGGGCGTTGCGGAAAGCGGGGTTCGGGGTGACCGTGATCAATGCCGACGGGCGCGACGGCGAAGTGCGCCTGGCCTTCACCATCATCCCCCGGCGGCGGCACCGGGAAGCGCTGCGCATCGTCCACGGCCTCGAACCGGCCGCCTTCGTCACCCTGCAGGACGTCGAAACGATTACGTCCCCGGAGCGCCGGGCGGCGCTGCCGGTCAAGTGAGGCCGCCGCGCTAGCGGCCCGGTCCCGGCTACTTTGGGGCCCGCAGGCGAGGGAGCACCCGTGAAACTTTCCACCCGCAGCGAGTACGCCTGTCTGGCGTTGATCGACCTCGCCCGGCACCGCGAGGAGGGCTTCGTTTCTGCCCCGGTCATCGCCGAGCGCCAGGGAGTGCCCCGTCAGTACCTGGAGCAGATCCTGCTCCTCCTCAGACGGGCGGGATACGTGCGCAGCCGCCGCGGCACCGGGGGCGGCTACCGCTTGGCCCGCGACCCGGCTTCCATCTCGATGGCCGAAGTGATCCGCCTCCTCGACGGGGCCCTGGCCCCGGTGGAGTCGGTGAGCCGCTACTTCTACGAGCCCACCCCAGTCAGCCGCAACCCGGAGTTGCTCGAGGTGTTCCGCGAGATCCGGGACTTCGTCTCGGACAAGATGGAGAGCACCACTTTCGCCGACCTCGCCGGCGACACCCCGCCACCAGATCGCTCGACTGCGTAAGGTTCCCGCTCCGCAGCGCCGACGCCCTCCGGGACCCCCCTCATGGAGATCACACTCGCCACCGGGATCGCCATCGCCGCCGTGTCCTTCGTGGCGGAGTACGTGGACTCGAGCCTGGGGATGGGCTACGGCACCACGCTGGCCCCGGTGCTGCTGCTCTTCGGCTTCGCTCCGCTCGAAGTGGTGCCCGCCCTGCTGGTGTCCCAACTCCTCGCCGGGCTCCTATCGGGCTTCGTCCATCACTCCATGGGCAATGTGAACCTGAAGCCGAAGACCCTCAGCCCGCCGGTGATATGGCGCAGCCTCCGCCGGTTGGGAGCGCGCGCTAGTTTCCAGCGCGGCCTGCCCCGGGGCCTTCAGGTGGCCTTGGTGATCACGGTGGCCAGCGTGGTGGGGACGGTGGCCGCCGTGTTCCTGGCGGTCAACCTGCCCGAGAGGGCCCTGCGCATCTACGTGGCGGCGCTGGTGCTGGCCATCGGGATCGTGATCCTGGTCACCATCCGCGTCCACCTCGCCTTCTCGTGGAAGCGCATCACCGGCCTCGGGATGCTGGCAGCCTTCAACAAGGGCCTGAGCGGCGGCGGCTACGGGCCGCTGGTGACCGGGGGCCAGGTGCTCTCCGGCGTGCCGGTGCGTGAGACGGTGGGTATCACCTCGGTCGCCGAGGCCTTCACTTGTGCCGTGGCCATCATCGTCTACGCCTTCCAACCCGAGGCGGTGTGGCGCCTGGTCCCCTACCTGGCGGCCGGCGCCCTGCTCTCGGTCCCGCTGACCGGATGGACGGTGCGAGCCCTCCGCCCTCAGTGGCTGCGGGTGGGGATCGGCGTCATCACCATCGCCCTGGGCCTCACGACCCTCCTGCAGGTGCTGCTCTGATCGGCCGAGGTCCTCGGGCCGCGGCTCAGCCTCGGAAGTAGGCGAGCAGCGAGCGGACCATCCGGGCTGTGGCCCCCCACAGCATGCCCTCGGGGAAAGGGCGGAACCACACGGTGTGCCCGGCCCATTCGTCCTGCCGCCATGAGGCCTCGTCGAGCAGGTCTGCCAGGCGGGGCTCGAGGATGGCCTCCACCTCGCCGGGGGCGGGCACGAGGCGCTCCGGGCGGGTCACCCGGGCCACCACCGGCACGATGAGCATCTCCGTGCTGCGGGTCGAGGTCGGCTCCAGGCCGCCGAGCACCTCGACGTCCTCCGGGGGAAGGCCGATCTCCTCCCAGGCCTCGCGCCGGGCCGCCTCCTCGGGGCCGCCGTCACCCGCTTCGATCATCCCGCCGGGGAAGACCACGTCGCCCGGGTGGGTGGCCATGCCCCCGCCGCGTCGGGTGAGGATGAGGCGCAACTCGCCGCCTTCCTCGTAGAGGGGGACCAGCACCGCCGCCCGCATCCCCGGAGGGCGGGCCACCGGGGGCAGGGCGCGCAGCGGGTCCCAGAGGCGGCTCACGGGGTCATGGTACGGAGGCTCGGGCGCTGGGCGGAACCTGCTGTTTCGGGCCGCGGCCGGCGAGCCGATAGGCTGACCCCCTATGTCGAGGGCCCTGCCCGCCGGAATGCGCACCACGCCGCGGCTGGCCCTGCGCCCCTTCCACCGCCGCGACGCCCAGCCTCTGGTGGAGGCGGTCTGGACCTCCCTGCCCGAACTGAGCCGCTGGCTGCCCTGGCCCCACCCCCGCTACGGGCGCAGCGATGCCCTGCGCTTCATCCGCGACAGCCAGGCCGCCTGGGAGGAGGGGCGGGCCCACGACTTCGCCCTGCGCTCCCACGCGGACGGTCTCACCCACCTGGGCAACATCTCCCTGTGGCCCACCTCGCGCCGGGAGCAGGCCGGAGAAGTGGGCTACTGGGTGCGCAGCGATCAGGCCCGCCGGGGGATCGCCACCGAAGCGGCGGCCCGCGTGCTCCAGGTGGCCTTCGACGAGATGGGCCTGCACCGGGTGGTGCTGCGGGTAGCGGAGGGGAACCAGGGCAGCGAGCGCGTGGCGGAGAAACTGGGCTTCGTGCGCGAGGGCCTGCTGCGCAAGGAGGTGCTGGTGGCCGGCACCTGGCTGGACCACTCCCTCTGGTCCCTGCTCGACGAGGAATTCCGCCGCCAGCACCCGATCTATGTGGAGCGGGGCTGGCTGGTGAGCCGGACCTGAGGCCGGACGGGCCGGCCCTGGACCCCGCCCGCCGCCCCGCCGCCCCCTGATCTGGGCCGCCCTCGCCGCCAGGTAGCTCGTCGGGGGCCCGGTCTACCCGGCAATCCGCATCTCAGTGGAGACCCTGCCCCCGCTGCCGATGACGGGCACTCGCTTCCCGGCGGCCGGCCTGGTCCTGCTCACCGTCACCCACCGCCGCCGCGCCCCGGGGACGCCGCTGCGGCGTCCCCGGCTGCCGGCGCCGGCCGCCGGCAGCCTGCTCATCGGGTCCGCCTGGCTCCTGGCCATAGACGAGCAGCAGGTGCCATCGGGCATCGCCTCGCTGATCTCGGCCACCATCCCCTTCTGGATGGTATTCCTCGGCTCGACCACACCGCCACGGTGGGACGGCCCGCCATCGGCAGGTCCCGCACCAGCGTCACCGACCGGCCGTGCCCCACCGCCCGGACCCCACAGCCCCAACAGCCGACCACATCGGCCACGGTCTCCACCCACAACCACAACTCGCCGTCGACCAGCCTGCTGGCACCAGCCGCGAACCCGGCCAGACCACCAGCATGGTGGCGCCGCGGCTACCTTCAATCCTGGACAAGGGCCTCTCCTTCTGCAGACGTACATTCCGCAGAATGACGGGGCCCTTGCCCACACCCCGGGATTGCCTATCTCAGGGCCCGGACCTCAACACCCCCCACACTCCAACGCGAAGAGCCGCTAATCCCGCCCGGCTCATGAAGCTCTCCCCCAAGAAGGGCACGATCGCGGTGGGATCCGATGCCGACCTGGTGATCATGGACCTCGACACCCGCCACACCATCACCAAAGGCGAGTTGAAGACCACGGCTCCCTTCAATCCGTGGGAAGGCCGGGAAGTCGGCTGCTGGCCGGTGCTCACGATGCTCCGGGGCCGGGCCATCTGCGAGCAGGGTGCCCTGTCCGGGAAACCCTCCGGCAGGTATCAGCCGCGCTACCCGCCTTGACCGGAAGGTGACCCGCCCCGGCACGGCCCGGAGCATCTGAGGGCGGGCGCCGGTGAGCGGGCCTCGCAGCCGTCACGCTGCGGCGGCGTGATGACCCCGCCCTCCCCCGTGGAGCGATCTACAGCAGCAGTCGCTCCTCGTACTCCGCCCGCGACAGCAGACGGGGGCCGCTCTCGGTGACCAGCACCATGTCCTCGATCCGCACCCCGCCGCCGCCGCGGACCCCCGGGACCCAGACCAGCGGCTCCACGGCGAAGACCATGCCCGGACGAAACTCGAACTCGGTCGCCCCGGGCAGGGTCTCGCCAAGGTAGGGCGGTTCGTTGGCACCGATGCCGATCCCGTGCCCGATGAAAAGGCTGAAGTGGCGGTCGCCCAGCCCGTGCTCGTTCAACTTGCCGATCAGGGCTTCCGCCATGTGCCGGTTGGTACGCCCCGGCCGCATCTCGGCGATGCCGGCCATCAGGCCTTCGTACACCGCGGTGTAGATCTTCTTCTGCTCCGCCGAGGGCTTGCCGACGATGGTGCAGCGGGCGATGTCCCCGTAGTAGCCGTTCCACATCGCTCCGATGTCGATGAACACCAGGTCGCCGTTGCGGATGATCTTGTCGGTCGAGATCCGATGCGGGGGCGACATGTGCTCCCCCGAGGCCACGAACGGAGTGACCACATGGGGCAGCTCGCCGCCGAGGTGGTACAGGGTCTGCATGGCGTCGCCGGCCACTTCGAGCTCGCGCCTGCCCACCCGAGTGGCCTCCAGCGCCCGGTGCACCACGGCGTCGGCGATGGCACAGGCTTCCTCGAGGATGGCGATCTCGCCATCCAGCTTGATCAGGCGCGCCTTCTGCATCACCGTGTCGCCGTCCCCGAGCTCCACGTCGGGAAGGTGCCGGCGCATCGACTCGACGAAGGAGTAGTTGGACTGGTCTATGCCGATGCGCGCCGAGAGCAGGCCGCGCTCGGCCAGGATCCCTCGGAGGATCTTGTCGGTGAAGCCGTCGACCAGTTCCCGCTGTTCCATGATGGGAATCGCGTGGATCTCGGTGACCCAGGGCATCCCCGAGCGTGCCTTGTCCACCTCGCCCCCCGAGCAGAGGAGCACCGGATCACCCTGCCGGGCCAGCACCACGCCGTTCAGCGACGTGCTCTTGCCGGCGATGATCTGCGGGCGCAGCGACGTCAGGTAGCGGACGTTCTCGTCCTTCCACAGGATCAGAGCGTCGAATCCGGAGGCCGCCAGTTCCGCCCGAGCCTTGGCGACGCGGTCCCTTCTCAGCCCGTCCAGGTCGTACCGCTGTTCCCAGTCGACGGCGAACTGCCCCCTGGCATACCCAGCCTGCATGACTCCTCCTCCACCCGGCAATGCCCGCCACAACCAATCCCGTCGAGCCGGGTCCCTCCCAGGGTAGGAGGGACCCGGCTCGATCGCGGTGCTTCCGATTACTCGACTTACTCGAGTGGCTCGAGCCGCGCCTTGCCGGCGAAGTCGTAGTAGGGCGAGCCCTCGATGCACTCGTCGTAGTGGGCGGCGTTGGTGAACACGATCGGGCCGTCCGGCCCCACCAGCACGTTCTCCTCCAACCGCACCGTCTGCGGCAAGTGGGGCTTGCCGGCGAACGTCTCGATGGCGAAGTACATGTTCTCTTTGATCTCCACCGGGTACTTCAGGCTGTAGGCCCGGCTGATCCACATGCCCTCGTATAGGTCCAGCCCGATGGAGTGGGCGAACTGCTGCAAGGTCACCGTGCCGTACTTGTCGTCGTCATACTCGGGGAAGTGCTTGGCCACGTCGGCGGTCGTATTCCCCGGCTTGAGCGCCGTCATCCCGGCGTACATGTTGTCGTAGACCTCGCGGTAGAGAGCCTTCTCCTGCTTGGTCCACCGGCCACCGATCTTGAAGGTGCGCACGAAATCGACGAAGTAGCCTCCGGGCCCGATGGCGTTAATGTCCACGATCACCAGGTCGCCGTCGCGCATCATCCGGTCGGTGTGCCAGCGCCGGTACGGGCTGGTGTTGCCTCCGGAGGCGCAGATGATGTCGTAGACGAAGTCGAACCCCTCTTCGTAGAGGAGCTCGTTCACCTTGGCGGTGATGTCCGCCTCGCGGATCCCGGGCTTCAACCACTCGTTGCGGATCTTCCACATGCACGTGTCGCCCACCGTGGACGAGATCTTCAACAGCTCGATCTCCTCGGGGGTCTTGAGGACCCGGGCCTCCGACAGCGCCGGCCACCCGTTCACCAGGTTGACCCCCTTGCGGCCGAAGGCGTTGTACGACTGGAGATCCATGATATCGATGCCGATCTTGCCGTTGAGGGGGATCCCGTTCTCCTTGAGGACCTCAACGATCGAGTCGACCATGCGGTCGACCATGTAGGTCTCGGCGCTCTCCGACCACTTCCAGGTGATCGCCGGCCGAATGTTGCCCTCGAGCCAGGGGGCGTCGATCCGGGCGCACTGCAGGTCGGAACCGGCAGTCTCGAAGAGCGTGGGCGTCTTGGCCCCGCGAGGCAACACCGCGTACCTGATGAAGATGTTGTTCTTCCAGTTGCCCTGGAACACCGAGCAGGTGTACCTGATGTTCTCGCCCTTGAACATGATCAGGGCGTCGAACTCGTGCTTCTCCATCATCTGCTTCGCCCGGGCGAGCCGGTCCGAGCGCAGCCGATCGAAATCGACCCGCCGCTGCCAGTCTGACCCCTGGACGCTGTAGTTGCGCCGGGGGCTCTGGTAGTGCTCCCGTTCGAGCCAGTCGATGGGGAATCCCTGCCGTCCGATTACTTCCTTGTCGTCCGTCTTGCCCATATCCTTCCTTCCCGCGTCTCGGGTCGTTTCTTCCCTTCCCGTGTCTCGGGTCACTGCCGGCCGACCCCTCGCCTCTTCGCCCGGTGGCACCTCACCCGCGCCGGTCTCAGAGTGACTTCTCGACGATCTTCATGAACTCCTCGTCGGAGAGCAGGCCCTTGATCTCGAGGGACTTCGCCTTGACCGCCTTGAGGATCTCGTTCAGCTGGCCGGCGTCGGCCGTGAGCCCGTGCCGCCCCAGCCAGATCGCCACCGAATCGAGGCCCGAGCCCTTCCCGAGGACGATCTCCGGCAGAGGCTGCCCCACCAGTCCGGGATGGAAGGGGAACGCCTCCACGAGATCCTCGCTGCAGTTCTTCACCCAGCTGGTAATGATCCCCGACTCGACATTGAACAGCTGCTCGCCGATGACCGGCCGGTTCGGGGCCTGCTGCACCCCGGTGAGACCCAGCACCAGGCGAGACAATTCCACAAACCGCTCCGTCCTGATGCCGGTGTCGATCCCGTACATGGTGAGCAGAGCGAGCAGGGTCTCTTCCATGGGCGTGTTCCCGGCCCGCTCCCCGATCCCGGCGACCGTGGTGTGAAGCACCCCGGCACCCTCCATGACCGCGGCCACGGTGTTGGCCACTCCCATCCCGAAGTCGGTGTGGAAGTGTGCCTCCAGAGCCACACCCAGGTGCTCCCGGACATTCTTGGCGAAGAAGCGCACGGCGTGGGGGGAGATCACCCCGAAGGTGTCGACGAGCACGATGGCGTCGGCATGGCCCTCACCGGCCACCCTGCCGAGCAGGTCCAGAAGCTCCACCATGTCGGCGCGGGTGGCGTCGATGGGGAAGAAGGACACCTTGAGGCCCTGCTCGTGGGCGAAACGGGTGGCCTCGATCGAGAGATCGATCGCCTTCTCCACCGGCCAGCGGTAACCCTTCTCGATGAGATGCCGGCTCGACGGCACCTCCATGACCACCCCGGCAACGCCGCAATCGACCGCCCGCCGGACGTCGTCGGTCATGCAGCGAGAGAAGGCGTAGATCTCCGCAGGCAGGCCCAACTTCACGATGGCTCGTACCGCCGCCTCATCAGCCGGCGAGACTGCCGGAAGGCCGGCCTCGATCCGATGCACCCCGGCTTCGGCGAGCGCCTCGGCGATGCGGACCTTCTCCTCCACCCTGAGCACCACACCCGCCTGCTGCTCGCCGTCCCGCAGGGTTACGTCGTGGATCTTCACCGACTTCGGTGGGGCAAACCCGGCAGTCACTTCCGGAAGGAAGTTCCAGGGGCTGGTGAACCAACGGTCGGTATGCCAGGGCGTTACGGATCGCTTGGCCACTACGGGCACCTCCTGTCGAGACACGGCCGCTACCCGGCCGGGCGGCCTGCCGCCACGGCAACCTCGTCATATTAGGACGGCGTCACCGGCCCGATCCGCGGCCCCGCGGCGAGAGACACCCCCGGCTACGGGTTGACCTGGTAGTCGGGCTTCTCTCCCTTGAGCACCTTCACGATCTGAGTAGCCGCCTTTGTCTGGCACTCGCGGAACGCCGCCTCTGAGTAGTAGGCGATGTGTGGGGTAGCGATCAGGCCGGGAACTCCGGCGAATCGTTGGGGATCCATCGGCTCGGTATCGAACACGTCGAGCGCCGCCCCTCGTATGGTCCCGGCGCGTAGTGCCGCGAAGAGCTCGTCCTGGACGATGAGCCCACCTCGGGAGGTGTTGACCAGCACCGCCTGAGGGGACATGAGCGCCAGTTGCTGGGCCCCGATCAGGCCGCTGGTTTCCGAAGTGAGCGGGGCGTGCAGCGACACCGCGTCCGCCGAACGCAGCAACTCCTCGAGCGGGACCAGCGGCGGCAGGCCGGGCGCCGGGCTCAGGTAGGGATCGTGAACGAGCAGGCCCATCCCGAGGTGGGTGAGGGATGACCCCAGCCGGCGGGCGATCTTGCCGTACCCGACGAGGCCGACGGTGAGTTCGCTGAGCCGGGCGATAGGACGCAGCAGCCCCCATCCACCGCTCTTCACCAGAGCGTCGCCTTCCGGGATCTTCCGGAGAAGGGCCAGGAGGAGCGCCAGAGTGTGGTCGGCCACTTCCTCGACGCAGTAGTCGGGCACATTGGTGACGACAATCCCTGCCTCTTTGGCAGCCCGAACATCGATGTTGTCGGTGCCGATGCCGGTCTTGGCGATGACCTTGCAGCGCTTCAAGACGGCGATGGTGGCGGCCGGGATGGGGAAGTAGGTCGTCAGGATGGCATCGGCGTCGGCACCCCGGGCCAGGAGGTCCTCCGTCGTGCCATTGGACACTTCCAGCGAGGCGTCGATCTCCGCGAAGAGCTTCCGCTCTATCCCGACATCGGGGAAGACCTGATCGGCGGTGACCACTTTGAAGCGGCTCATCTGACACACCCCTGCTGGTCGGACGACTCCGCCCGAGGCTAGCACCGCCCTGCGGCGCTCCCCGGCCGTGACCGGACCCTCACCCCGGTCTCACCCCGCGGCGGGTCCGGTGGCGGTGCGCCGGGCCAGACCGGGTGTGTCACCAGGGTGGGCGCTGTCACGCTGCCGGCAACCCGTGCTTGCACCGTCGGCGCTTCGGCCAGCGCCCACCACACCCCCAGTGGTCCCAGCACCGTCTCGATGAGAGACAGGAGGTTGACCTCGGGGGCGGGCAGGCATCGGGGCCCAACCGTCACCAGGCCCACCCCGGCGGGCAGCACCCCGAGCCCCATGACCGCCGGCAGGCCCTTGTCCCCCGGCGCCGGGACCCGGCACCTCACGAAGATCGCCACCACCGAGGCGGCGATCAGATTGCCCAGCACCACAGTCGGGACCATGCTCACCGTTCGCCCCCGGCATATGGCGGTGGTGGCCGCCGGGATCGCCAAGGCCGATCCAATGGCGAGCAGAATGCCCGTCGGGATCTCCCTGCCGGCACTTCCGGCGAAGATGGGGCCGGTACCGCCGAGCATCACGGTGATCGCCGCCCAGGTGCGGCGAGGCAACCCTTTCCCCGGAGGTACCCGGCTCAGTAGTGCGGCGAGGAACGGGGAAGCGCGACGATGACCAGCGTGTTGGCCACGTCGGTGGGCGTCATGGAGAGCACGAAGGTCAGGTTGCCGGCAGCCGAGAACACCGCCACGACCACGCCGGTCCTCCCGACGGCGAAGCAGCGGAGGTGCCCCGGCCCGTCCGGAGAGCCGCGAAGGCGCCCAGGCCACCGGCCACCAGCACGCACCTCCAGAACGGCAGCGTCCACGGATCGACGTGGACCAGGCAGATGAGCAAGCCGTCTGGAGACATCACGCCGAAGCCGATCACGGTGACCAGCAGGCCCACCTCATGCGGCTTCAAGTCACGCTGCCGCCCGGCTCATCCCTTGTACTGGGCCACCTGCTCCAGCGTGCCCTGCTCCGCAGAACGGACTATCGCCTCCAGGAGGGCGACGTTGCCGAATCGCTCCTGGTCGGTGAAGCGGTAGCTTCCCTTGCCCATCGCCGCCACCGCCCACTCCTCGTAATTGGCCTTGACCACGTTCCTGGGCTCGAAGGTGCGCACGGCCTGTTCGGCATCACCGCGCCTCCGGGTGAAGAAGTGGACGGGGCCGCCCGGATCGGTGTGCTGAGTGTCGCGGGCCTCGGCCCACCCGTGGCTCCCGAACACCGCCAGGCGGCCGTAGAACGGGGTGGCCGACACGGCGGCGACGTGCCCGGTGGTTCCATCGGAAAAGCGTAGATGCACCGACACCACGTCGCCGGTGGGAATGGGGATCACCCGTTGCGCGGTCACCGCATGCACCTCGACGACCGGGCCCACCATGCTGAGCAGCATGTCGGTGAGGTGGACGCCCATGCCGGTCATCCCGGCTGCCGGCGCCTCCTTCTTGGAGCCGCGCCAGTTGTCGGCGGTCATGTTGAGGAACCGGTCGTGGCTGAAGTCGCCCTCGACGTGCAGGACCGTGCCCAGTTCCCCGGCATCGACCATCCGCTTGATCTCCTCCCACGCCGGCTCGAAGCGGCGCTCGTGGCCCAGCCCCAGCAGGATCCCGGCGCGGTCGCAGGCTTCGATCATCCGCCGGGCGCTCTCCGCGGTGAGCGCCAGGGGCTTCTCACAGAGGATCTGCTTGCCGGCGGCGGCGGCGGCGACCACCTGCTGCTCGTGCACACCGTGCGGGGTGGTGAGGATCACCGCCTCGATCTTCGGGTCGGCCAGCACTTGCCCGAACTCCGGGACGACCGGCAGGCCGAAGGTGGCGGTGTACTTCTCGGCGCTGGCGGGAACCGGGTCGACCCCGCACACGATCTTGATCACGGCGCTGTCCTGGAGACACTGCGTGACCTGCTGCCCCCACCAGCCGAGGCCAACCTGAGCGGTCTTCAACATCGAAGCGCCTTTCCGTCGGGATCCCTGTGGACGAGGAGGCCCCACACGGAGAGGCCCTACCCGGCGCAAACGATACTTCCCCTCCCTTTGTCCCGCCACCGGATCGGAGGCGCCCTGCGCCGGTCCCGGGGGCCGGCCGTCCCGGGGCCGATGCCGTGGCGGGCGATTGCTGCGGCGACCATCCCGGACCCGATCTTCCTCTCGCCGACCAGGGCGGTCAGCACGGCCACTACGACGTGCCCGGCATCGACCTCGAAGAACCGGTGCAGCGCCTCGCGGGTGTCGCTGCGCCCGTAAGCGTCGGTCCCCGGAGGGACGAGCCTGTCCGGCACCCAGCGGGCCGCCTGGTCGGGGACCACCTTCATGTAGTCGGTGACCACCACCGCCGGCCCGTCCAAAGCGGCCGGGGTCACACCGACAGGGCCCGTCCACGATGCCCTGGTCCGCTCCCGGCGGCTTCGCCGGCATGGGGTGGTTCTCGTTGCAGAGGACGAGGTGTAGAAGACGTCCCGGGCGTCCGGCCCGAACATCTTCCCCCAGACCGTGCTCGATGATGGCAGCCGTCTCGTAGGCGAAGGCCCGGTTGTAGGCGCGGCACACCGGCACCGTGGTGGCGGACAACCGGCTCGTGCCCATCCTGATGCTGCAGGCCCTCGCCCCGGAGCGTGGTGCACCGGGCGATGGCCCCGGGCAGGAAGCCGCGCCCCCGGGCGTCGCCGGCCAGCCCGACGAAGTCGCCCACGCGCGGCAACCCGAACAACGAGTAGAAGGTGCAGAAGGGGGCCATGGGCACGCCCCTGGTGGACGGTGGCGGCGGCGATCCACGAAGCCATCGCCCCGGCCTCGGTGATGCCCTCCTCCAGATCTGAGTGACCCGCGATTCCCTGGAGGAGAGGAACAGGTGGTAGTCCACCGGCTCGTACAACAGGCGGGTGAAGGCCATGGTGGTCGACACCTCCTGCGCCCCCGAGCCGGCGTCGAACTCGGCGAAGGGACCGCGGTCGGGGAGGGGGAGCGGCCGGCGCAACTCCACCGGACGGCTGGGGAGGTTACCGGCAGGAGCCCCCTACCCGGACTGCAGGTCGGCCATGTCGGCGCCCGGCAAGGCGACCAGATCGGCAGGCTCCACCTCCACCCGCAGGCCCCGCCTGCCCCCGCCGACGAACACTGTGGCGGAGGCCGGCAGAGACTTGTCGACCATCATCGGCAGGCGCCGCTTCTGCGCGAACGGCCTGATGCCCCCGACCACGTAGCCGGTGAGCCGCTCGGCGTCGGAGGGGGCCGCCGTCTCGACCCGCTTGGCGCCGTCTGCCCGCGCCGGGGCATGAGCGACGGGTAGCCGTTCTCCGGAACCACTGCCACGATGGCGCGCTCGTCCACCATCGTCGCCAGAGTCCTGAAGACCCGGGCCGAGTCGATGCCGAGGACGGCGGCCACCGCCTCCCCGCAGGTGCCCTCAGGGTCCTCGACGGCCCGGCACTTGAGCGGGGGGTGAACGTCACTCCAGCCCGGGTGAGGGCCTGTGTGGCCGGGCTGGCCGTCATCAGGCCCCCTCCTCGCCCGCTTGCCGGTGTCCCACAATGAAGGTAGCGTCGCCCGGCGGTGCCGTGGCTGCATCCAGGGGGTCGCTGTATCGCCCCAGCAACACCCGGAAGATCCCGAGCTGCCGGTCGTGGAGGCATCCGTGGGCCCGGCAGGCCGTGCCTGTCGACGAGGGGACGCCTCCGGCGCGATGCTCTCCTCCTCGGACCACGACTGCCGGCGCGAGACCGATCGGGAGTTCGCCGCGGAGACCTGGGATCACCCGGTCCAACCGACTACGGGAGGAGTGGAAGATGCTGAGGACTGCGCAAGTGGGGCTGGGCTGGTGGGGTAGCCACATCACTCGCCTTCTCAAAGACAGCCCGGAGATCGAGATCACCTGTGGTGTTGATCCGGGCCAGGAGGCGGCCGAGACGTACGCCCGGACCTACGGTTTGCCCGTGTACCCCGACTACGAGGAGGTCCTCGCCGACAGGCGTGTGGATGCGGTGATCCTCACCACCCCGCACCAGCTGCATGAGACGCAGGTGGTCGCCGCCGCGGCTGCGGGCAAGCAGATCTTCTGCGAGAAGCCCCTGGCGCTCACCGCGGAGAGCGCCCGGCGGATGATCGAAGCCTGCGACCGCGCCGGGGTCCTGCTGGGGCTGGGCCACGAGCGCCGCTTCGAGCCGGCGTGGGAGGAGATCAAGCGGATGGTCGATGCCGGTGAGTTGGGTGTGATCCTTCACGCCGAGGGCCACTTCAGCTACGACCGGTTCCTCACGGTGCCTGCCGACAACTGGCGCGCCGACAAGTCGCAAGCCCCGGCAGCGGGTTGGACCGCGTTGGGTGTTCACCTGTCCGATGCCTTTCTGAGCCTGGTTGGCCCCGTGGTCCAGGTCCACGCCCAGGTGGCACAGCGGGTGCTCGATTACCCCGATGTCGTGTCGGTTCACCTGCGCTTCGCCGACGGCGCCAGCGGGACTATTGCGGACGCCTCGGCTACGCCGTTCTACTCCCGACTGGCTCTGTTCGGCAGCCACGGGTGGGCCGAGGCGCGCGAGACGCAACACCTCAACACCGGCGGGCCCACCTTCTTCTACACCCGCAAGCGGGGAGACGAGGAAGAGACCGTGCGAACCTTCAACCCGCGCAACGTCGTCAAGGCGAACTTGGAGGAGTGGGCCCGGGCCGCCACCGGGCAGGGCGAGTACCGCTTCAAGAACGAGGAGCGCTTCGGCAATGTCGCCGTCCTCGAGGCGGTGGAGCGATCAGCAGACAGCGGCAGACCGGAGCCCGTCGCCCGATACTGATGATCCGCGACCGGCATCATGCCTCGACGGGGGCCTCCCACCAGCGGGCCGTACCCCATCCAGTCCCGGGAGCCCTCACCTCGGGCTCTCTGCCTTCCCCCGCCGGGGGCGGTGGCGGTATCGGCGATGCGGTGCGGGGCCGGGGCGGCGGGTGAGGGCTTGGATCACCGTCGGCGATGGCCGGCCCTGAGGAGACGCGGTAGACGGCCGGCGCGGAGACTCGGGGTGCGCCGCGGCCGCGTCACGGCTGGGTAGGTGCGGTGCTCCGCTCCGCTCCGGGACCCGGGAGGAAGCGGCCGGCACCGGGCTCGGCCAACACTTTGCGGCCTTCGGCAATGAGCCGGCCGCGCAGGAACGTCCTCACCGCCCCGCCGGTGAGCACCCGGCCGGCGTATGGACTCCAGCCGGCACGGGACCAGAGGTCCTCGTCGCGCACTTTCCACTTCGCCTCCGGGTCCACCAGGACAATGTCGGCGTCGGCACCGGGAAGAAGGCTTCCCTTGCGGGGATAGAGCCCGTAGGCGCGCGACGGCGCCTCACTGTAGGCCCGCACCACATCCTCGTACCCGATCGCCCCCGAGTGAGCGGCGTCCAGGAGCAGCGGCAGGGTGGTGTCCAGTCCCGGCAGGCCGAAGGGGGCCTCCCAGATGGAGACGTTCTTCTGGGAAGTTGTCGATGGGGCGTGGTCGGTGGAGATGTGATGGATCCGGCCGTCCTTCACGGCTCTCCACATCTCTTCCAGGTCGCCCCCACTGCGGGCCCGGGCAGGTGGGGTGAACTTGCGGAAGGCGCCGTGTTCGAGGATCTCGGACTCGAACAGGGTGAGGTACTGGGGGCAGGTCTCGGCGATCACGTGGGCCCCGCCACGGCGCGCTTGTGTCACCAGCGCCAGGGCCTCGGCGTGGCTCACGTGGGCCACTACCACCCGGGCCCCGCTCCGGCTTGCCAGCAGGACGGTGCCCGCTACCGCAGTGAGCTCGGCCTCCCGGTTCCGCCACGAAGGCACGACACCCGGATCGTTTCGACCGGCCCGAAGCAGAGCCTCCTCTGCCGCCGCCGTGATCGACTCGTCTTCGCAGTGCACCAGGCAGGGTGCGCCGGCCTGCGCCGCTCGCTGCAGTAGGCCCAGCAGGGCGGCAGCATCGAAGCCGGGGACCCCGTGCGTCGTACACGTGAAGGCCTTGAAGCCCGCCGCTCCCGCCTCCCACAGGGGCAGCACCTGGTCGAGGTCGCCCGGCCAGGCATGGGCAACGAGGCCGAAATCGATCCGCGAGCGGCGGCGCAGGTGCTCCCGCTTCTGGATCAGATCGGCAGGCGTACGAACGGGAGCGGCGTGGGTGTGCTCCAGGATCGTGGTCACCCCCGCCGCGGCGGCCGCCGCGGTGCCGGCAGGGAAGTCCTCCCGGTCGGTCGCTCCCGGATCCATGAGATGGACGTGCGTATCGACCATCCCGGGCATGACCAGGCACCCGCCGGCGGCGACCCGCGCCTTGGCCGGCTGTGCTGTCGGCGTGATGGCTCCGATCCTCCCCTGCGACAAGTACACGTGACTCGGCCGCCGTCCCCGGGGCGTGACGACGGTGCCGCCCTCGATACCTAGATCGAACATCACCCGGCCATCCTGACACAGCGCCGCACCCGGCGGCAAGCTCGGTCGATCACGCTCGGGCCCCGGGCCGTCCCGTCCCGAAGCCGGTGGTTCCCGGCCGCACCACCGCTGCCGGGCAAGAAGCGGTGCCCGACGTCGCCCCAGGCGGCGGCGCCGCGCCGGAGCGGAAGCCAGGTGCCGACCGACCCGGCCGAGATGCCGCCGGGCCCCTCTCCGTGGGAGCCGAGGCGAAGCCCGTGCCCGGCACCGCGGGTCTCCGGCCGTCGGGGCTTGCCGCGATCCTGATTTGCCGTTTCATACTGGGTGGATGGTGCAGGTCCAGTCGGGGTGCCGGTCGTGTCGGGTGAAGGGTGTGGCGGCGAGTTCGGTGTCGCTGTGTCGCCTCACGGCCGTCGGGGTAGCGGGTGAAGTCGAGCGAGTGGGGCTGGTGCTCCATGTCCTCCATGCGAGCGAAGAAGACCTCCTTGTGGAAGGTGATGCCGAACTGGCTGGTGCCCCCGCCGATGTTGTCGAGCAAGTCGCACCACTGCACCCAGCCGCCCATAGCGGCACCCCGCCCGGGCCGGGTCGAGGAGGCGCTGGAAATCGCCGACACGCTCTCCCTCGATCGCCCAGTTGAGGAAGACGCCCCCCTGCCGGGTGACTTCATCCTCGACGCCGACGCCGCCGACCCCGAGGTCGAGGTGGCCCGCTGTGAGAGGCGCCAGGCGCCGCGGGCCTGCCTGGGGACGCTGCCGCAGAAGCAGGCGCAGATCGTCATGCACCGCTTCGGCCTCGCCGACGGCCGCAGCCGGCCCCTCTCAGAGATTGATGTTGAGTCGGGCATCGCCCCGGAGCGGGTGCGGCAGACCGTGAACGAGGCGGCCGAGCGCTTGCGGGACGAAACCACCCTCCAGGACAACTCCGACATGGCCTGAGCCGCTCCGCTGCCCCACGCCCTCCACCGAGTGGGGAGGAAGTGACCGGCCCTCGCCGCAGTCGGTTCAGACCACGAGGGAGCTCGTCGGCAGCCCCCGGCATCCTGCTGCCGCACGGTGCGCATCGGGTGCAGGGGCAGTTCCTCGGCGCCCCGCCCCGGGGGTACAATGACCCGGGGCCCCGGGCTCGTTCCACAGTCGTGTCCGCTCCTGCGAGCAGGCCGAGGGCTTCGAATAGCGGTGCGCTCACTTGGTGAGGAGGTACGCGTGTTTGCGTTCTGTCACGCGCTCGGGGAGGGATCGGGTCCGAAGGCGGCACGGCGGTCGCGTGGGGGAGGGCGGACCGTCGACGTCCACTGCCATGTGGCCACCTTCGAGTGCGAGCCCCTGGTGGCGGACCTCTATCGGAGTGAACTGGAGCCCTACGACCACTTCCTGGGACCGCGCAGTGTCGCCCACAACAAGGAGCTGTTCCGGGCGCTTCGCCCCAAACTGACCGACCCCGCCGAGCGGCTTCGGGACATGGACCGGATGGGCATCGAGGTCCAGGCGATCGCCACGTTCGTGTCGCAGTACTACTACTGGACACCCCCCGACCTCGGTGCCGAGTTGGCCCGGATGCAGAACGATCGTCTGGCCGAGATCGTCGCCGCCCACCCCCACCGTTTCGTGGCACTGGGCACGCTCCCTCTGCAGCACACCGGGCGCGCCCTGGCCGAGCTCGACCGGATCATGGGGCTGGGCTTCCGCGGGGTACAGATCGGGGCCAACGTCAACGGTCTGGACCTCGACGACCCGAGCCTGCGCCCCGTGTTCGCCCGGGCAGCCGAACTGGGGGCGCCGGTTCTCATCCACCCCAGCGGCTTCACCGGCGGCGAGCGTCTCGCCGACTTCTTCCTCATCAACGTGGTAGGCAACCCCCTCGACACCACCGTGGCGCTGAGCCGACTCATCCTGGCGGGGGTGTTGGCCGAGCACCCCGGCCTGCGGCTGATCAGCGTCCACGGCGGCGGCTACCTGGCGTCGTATTCGGACCGCCTCGACCACGCCTGGGAAGTCCGGCCCGAAGTAGGGGAGCACATCACCGAAGCGCCCAGCGCCTACCTGCACCGCCAGGTCTACGTGGACACCACAGTGTTCGACCCCACCGCCCTGGGCTACCTGGTCTCCCGCATGGGCGCCGATCACGTGCTGCTGGGGACCGACTACCCCTTCGACATGGGAGAACCAGATCCGGTGGGACTAATCGCCTCGGTGCCGGGCCTGTCACGGGGTGACGCCGCCCTCATCCGCGGGGGCAATGCCGCGCGCCTGCTGCGCCTCGAGTAGCCCCGGCGCGCCGGCGTCGACGACCCTCAGGCCCGTACCTCCTGGCCCATGAACTCCACGTAGGCGATGGCGAAGCAGACCACCGTGGCTGCGATCATCCCCACCAATTGCGGCCACACCAGTAGCAGGCTCTGGGCGATCGACAGGTTGGAGGTGATCGCCTGATCGAGCTGCCGCACCGTCACAACCCCGACCGAGCGCACCTCCGGGTTCAGCAACGCGGTGGCGGCTTCGTCGTAGAGGGTCACCGGCGAGAGGCGCGCCAGGTTCTGCTCCACCCGGGCGTTGTGCAGGGCGGCGGCACCGGTGCCGTCG